>JBEKCH010000019.1:0-50684 GCA_050014975.1 Candidatus Limnocylindrales bacterium | reverse complement strand
GATCCGCCGGCACAGCAGCCTCGGAAACCTCAGTCCGGAGCGATTCGAGGAGCGTTATCGTTCGACTGCGGCCATCGCGGCCGGATGAGGCATCACTGTCCACGAAACCGGGGCAACTCCAACCTGGGCTTACCCCGCTTTCGTGGACGGCAGCCGCCTTCATTCGCCACGGATATGAACCCGCGCGCTCCCCCGGCCTCCCTGCGCGCGGGCCGAGCACGCCCTCCCAAATCGGGCCAAGCTGTTCGACGGCGAGCCTCTGAGCGCAGCCGCGCCGAAGACGCCGCCACATTAGGAGGGTGCCGGATGAGCCAGAGCGAGTTCAGTGCCGGACCCAGCCAGTCGATCGTGGTCTACACGTCGGATGACACGGGCAGCGAGATCAACGCGGTGGGTTTCTACGCCTCGATCGCGAAGGACGCCGAGCAGCGCGCCGCCGGCGGCTGGCGAATCGTCTCGACTGCCGCCGTGCCGGTCCGACACGCCGGAGCCTTACTTGGGCGCGAGGGCAGCGGCTACGAGACGAAGGTTTCGGTCGCCGTCGTCTACGCCACTGCATAGGAGCGAGACATGACGGAACCCACCGCGGAACGCATTCGCAAGGCTCTGGCGGCCGAGCCGGCCGCCTGGGGTCGCGAGCACCTGGACGAGGACATCGTCGGCTGGCTGACGACCGTCGCCGCGGACGGCCGGGTCCAGAGCTCAGTGGTTTCATTCCTGTGGGACGGCGAGACGGTGCTGGTCTACAGCCAGCCGGAGACGCCCAAGATCCGGAACATCGCGGCCAACCCGCAGGTCTCGTTCCACCTGAACTCGGACGTCTACGGCGACCACGTCCTGGTCTTCGAAGGAACGGCCGAGCTGGACGCGGCCGTGCCTCCCTGGAACGCCAACCCGGCCATGGTCGCCAAGTACCGCGAGCCGCTGGAGCACTGGAGCCTGGGCGAGACCGAGACCTCGCGCGACTTCTCGGCCGCCATCCGGATCCACCCCACCCGCGTCCGCGCCTGGTAGGTCACGGCGGGCGCGTAAGGCGCACGGGTTTCGTGTCATCCTGAGAAGGCGCACGGCGAAACGAGTGCCGTCGCCGGACAAGGACGGCCCCATGACTCTCGATCTCAAACCGCGCAAGCGGATCGGGCTCGTCGCCCACGACAACAAGAAGCAGGACTTGATCGAGTGGGCGCGTTACAACCGCGGCATGCTCGCCGCGCATGACCTCGTCGCGACCGGGACCACCGGGGCGATGCTCGAGCGCGAGCTGGAGCTGCCGGTGACCTGCCTCCAATCGGGGCCCCTTGGCGGAGATCTCCAGGTCGGGGCGATGATCGCCGACGGCAGCATCGATTTCCTGGTCTTCTTCTGGGACCCGCTCGAGCCCCAGCCTCACGACACGGACGTCAAGTCGCTGCTGCGCATCGCGGTCGTGTGGAACATACCCGTGGCCTGCGATCGGGCCTCGGCCGATTTCATGATCTCCTCGCCGCTGATGACCGGCTCGTACGAGCGGACGGTGCCCGACTACACGGCCCACAACGACCGGGAGATACCGCCGGTCGAACCAGCCAGCGAGGCCGGCAGGGCCGAGCCGGCCGAAGGACCTACCGCAGACTGAGCCGAACAAGGCGGCCGAAGCCGCGCGCACGACACGCGGGGACAACGCGGGGATGCTACGGCTCGCGAATGGGCGGCGATCGGTGGGCTCGGGCCAGGCCGGCTGCACCGCGGGCTATCAGGCGTCCGGCCCGAGCAGCTCGTAGTGGTCGACGCCGATGGGTTCCTCCACGTCGGCGAGCTCGGTCTCCTGGAGCAACCGGTCGATGTGGCCGCCTGTGGCGGCCAGCACGGCGTCCCAGTCGCGCCAGGCGGACACCGCGACTACCTGCAACCCGCTGCCCGAGTGCGCGCCTGCCGGGCTCGAGCCCGCCCGCATGGCGACCAGGCCGTCTGTCGCGGACAGCGAGGTCAGCAGCTCTGCCGCGCGACGCTCCCAGGCCGCAATGGAGGCGGCGGCGACCTGGGCCCGATAGACCCGCAGGATCCGCGCACCCTCGAGGCTGCTCCCGAGCGATGCCGTGACGCGGAATGTCGACGGTCGTCGCGCGCTCAAGAGGTCGGCCCTGGGGGAGAGGTAGGCGGGCACTCCCTGGGGATCGGTGCCGCGGGCGAAAGCCGCGTCGGTCCGCCAGCAGGTGACGACGATGTGTTCCGACTGATGACGGCTGAGACGCGTTCCGGCGCTACTGATCATGACCCCGGCGGCAGAGGGTCAACCAGCACGTGATGGCGTAGGAAGCTCGTGACCTCGGCCTCGTGGCCGGGGACCGCCCGGAACTCGAGCAGGTGGACTATCAATGTCGGCTCCCCCGACGATGGTTTCCCACCCCCGACGCTGGCATTGCAGCCGTCAGGCGAGAGGCACAAGACCAATGCAATATGACCGGCGCCATCGGCCCACGTGCGAGTCACCGCTCGTGTACCTTCGATGGCGCGGTGCCGTCTCGATAACCGAGCGGCCGGACAAAGTGGTGCAGGAGAGAGGATCCCCATGGCAGCGGAAGTGATCGAGCTGTCGGACGCGGGGTGGGCGCGCCACGACTTCTACATGCGCCTGGCGCTGGTCGTCGAGTCCGGCGCCAAGTGCCTGGGCTCGCGGGTGGGGGCGGTGATCGTCCGCGACAACCGCGTCCTCGGCAGCGGCTACAACGGCACGCCCGCCGGCTACCCGAACTGCACCGAAGCCGATCGTGGCTGCCGGCGGTGCGCCATCCGGCGCGAGCAGCCCGAGGCGGGCCTCGCGGGCAAGCTCTACGACATCTGCCTGTGCGTCCATGCCGAGCAGAACGCGATGCTCACCGCCGCGCGTTTTGGCACGGCCCTCGACGGGGCCTTCCTCTACACCACGGTGCAGCCCTGCTTCAACTGTCTCAAGGAGCTGATGCAGGTCCGTTTGTGCGGCGTGGTATTCCTGCGCCGGTGGCAGGCCGGCCACCCGGACTACGCCTGGGTCTCGACCGAGTACGAGCGGCTGGTCGAGCACTACCGTCAGGATAATATGTTCGCCCGGCTCGCCCAGACGGAACGGCTCGACACCGTCGAGCTCGAACTGGGTCGCCCCAGCTAAGGGGCGCCGGGGCGCGGTTGAGAGAACGTGGCCTCGTTGCCGGCAGCCCGAGCCTAGCGCTCTCTTCGCAGCGAAATCGCCCGGCGATACGTTGCCGCGTACTGCTCCGCCGGGCCCGCCTCCCACGACCAGTCGATCGCCATACCGCGATCCTGCAGCTCGGCCCAGGCGATGCCACCGGCATGGAAGTGCGACATGGCCCGCCGGCAGGCGTCGAGGAACGCGGCCGTCCTGGGCGCTTCGAAGACGAAGCCGGTGCCCTCTTCCGGGAAGGCGTCGGCGTCGACCACCGTGTCGGCCAGGCCGCCCGTCCGGTGCACGATCGCCGGGGTCCCGTAGCGAAGGGCGATCATCTGGCCTTGGCCGCACGGCTCGAATCGCGACGGCATCAGGTACAGGTCCGCGCCCGCGTAGATGCGTCGCGCCAGCGCCCGATCGAACCTTTCGATGACCGCCACCGCATCCGGCCGCTTCTTCGCGAGGGCGCGCAGATCCGCCACGAGCTTGGGGTCGCCCGTGCCCAGAACGACGATCCGTCCGCCTTCCACCAGCAGATCCTTCGCGGCGCCGGCCAGCAGGTCGAAGCCCTTCTGGGGATCGAGCCGGCTGATCATGCCCAGCACTGCCCGGTCGTCGTCCGGGTCGAAGCCGACCTCGGTCAGAAGCGCCCGGCGGCATTCGGCCTTGCCGGCCAGGTCGCCCCGGGAGTAGTTTGCCGGCAGGGCATCGTCCGTCGCCGGGTTCCAGACCACCGTGTCGAGACCGTTGAGTATCCCGCCGAAGCGGTGGCCGAGCCCCGTCAGGACCTTGTCCATTCCCATCCCGAGTTCCTGGGTCAGGACTTCCGCCGCAAAGCCGGGGCTGACGGTGTTGACCAGCTCGGCCCGCCTGATCCCCTCGCGCAGCAGCAGCAGCCCGTCGGCGTGCCGGCCCACCAACTGGGCAATCTCGTCGGCGGTGGCCAGGCCCGCCAGCTGCTCGCGGGACAGCCAGCCCTGATAGGCCAGATTGTGGATCGTGACCACGACCGCCGCGTCGAAGATGCGCGGGTATCCGGCGTAGGCGATGTCGCGCATCAGCACGGCCGGCATCGATTGCCAGTCGTGGAGATGAAGCACGTCCACGGGACGGTCGTCGTCGAGCAGGGCCTCGAGCGCCGCCCGGCAGAGCAGCCCGAATCGCCAGCCATTGTCGGCATAGTCCCCGTCGTCGTCGCCGTAGTAGCCCTCCCGATCGAACGCCGGCGGGTGGTCCACGAGGCGCACGCGATAGCCGCGCGCCTCGAACTCGACGAGCTTGACCTCCGTCACACCATCCGGCGCGTGGGGATCTGGAACGGCGAGCGGGGTTACGGTCGCATTCTCGGGAACGGGCACGCCCCGGTAACGGGGCAGGAATACGTCGACGGGGCGCTCCACGTGCGGCAAAACGCCGCCCGGCGCCTGCCCCATCACGCCGCCCGTGCCAACCCACACCTGGGGCTGGACCACGTGCTCGCCGGACGGTTCCTGCTCGCCCACGGAAGCCACGGCCCGAGCCAGCGCATCGACGACGTCCCCCAGCCCGCCCGTCTTGGCCCAGGGCTCACACTCGGCGGAGATGCAGACGACACGCATCCGGTTGCTCCCTATGTACGGGGCGACACGCGCGACGTGACCCTGACGGCAGATCGAAGTCGCGTTCCGGTCATGGTAGTCGCAGACGAGGACAAGTTCATCGGTCAGCCGGTCTTTTGAGCCGACGGCCGCCGCGAGTCGGGTCACTTCGCCGTCGGCTATGATGGCCACAGATGGAGCCTGTCCGCGTTCTTACGCTACCGGGCGCATCCTTCCGGCTGCCTCCGCAGTTCGAAGGCTTGAGGCGTCTGGCCTACAACATGTGGTGGAGCTGGAACCCGCGTGCGCGGGCGCTCTTCAGCCGCATAGATGGGCTGTCCTGGTCGCGCTATCGCAACCCGATCGAGGTCCTGTCGCAACCGATCGCCTGGTCGGAGCTGCTCGACGACCCGGCGTTCATGGCCGAATGCAGCCAGGTCCTGGCGGAGTTCGACCGCTACATCACGGGCGGCAAGGATCACTGGTTCAACCGCGAGTACGGCTCCGCCATGAGCGGCCCGATCGCCTACTTCTGCGCCGAATACGGCTTCCACGAGACCCTGGGCATCTACTCGGGCGGCCTGGGCGTCCTGGCCGGCGACCACATCAAGTCGGCCAGCGACATGGCCCTGCCCTTCGTGGGCGTGGGCCTGCTGTACAAGCACGGCTACTTCCGCCAGACGATCGACGCGGACGGTCACCAGGAGCACGCCTACCCGGACTACGACCTGACACGGCTGCCGATCCTGCGCGTCGTGGGCCCGGACGGCGATCCCCTCACGGTCGAGATCGAGCTGCCGGAGCGGATGCTCGCCGCCGCGGTCTGGTCCGTGCAGGTCGGCCGCGTGCCGGTGCTGCTTCTCGACACGGACATCCCGGACAACGACGAGTCCGACCGGCCGATCACCCACATCCTGTACGTCCGGGGCCGGGAGATGCGCCTCCACCAGGAGCTCGTCCTGGGCACCGGGGGCGTGCGGGCGCTCAAGGCCCTGGGCATCGAGCCGGCGGTCTGGCACCTCAACGAGGGCCACTCCGCATTCCTGCTCATCGAGCGGACCCGCTCCCTCGTGGAAAAGGGAGTGGCGCTGGACGAGGCCTTCGAGCGCACGCGCGTCAACAGCGTCTTCACCATCCATACCCCCGTGTCCGCCGGTAACGAACGCTTCGACGCGGATCTGGTGCGGCGCGTCGCGGGGCCGCTCTACGACGGCGACGGCCGCAAACACACCGGCGGCGTCCCGATAGAGCGCGTGCTGGAGCTGGCTCGCGGCGCGGACGGAGACCCCCGCCAGTTCGACATGACGGCGCTCTCGCTGCGCCTCTCCAACGCCGCGAACGCGGTCAGCAAGCTGCACAGCGTCACCGCGAACGGCACCTGGCAGGGCCTGGGCAACAAACAGATCATGGCCGTGACCAACGGCGTGCACGTGCCAACCTGGGTCGGCCAACCGATGGGCGAGCTGTTCGAGCGCTATCTCGGGGCCCGGCTGGACAGCCTGGATGTGCGCGACGGCAGCCAGCGGTTCTGGGAGCGAACCGACAAGATCCCGGACGTGGAGGTCTGGGGCGCGCACCAGCGCCAGAAGCTCGAGCTGATGATCTTCGCCCGCAACCGGCTGCGCCACCAGTTCGCCCGCCACGGCGAGGCGCCCAGCGTGCTGGAGGAGCTGGAGTCGGTCCTGGACGTCGGCGCGCTCACCATCGGCTTCGCTCGCCGGTTCGCGACCTACAAGCGGGCCGGCCTGATCTTCTCCGACATGGACCGCATCTCTCGACTGCTTTGGAACAAGGATCGCCCCGTCCAGATCATCTTCGCGGGCAAGGCCCACCCGGCCGACCGCCCGGGCCAGGGCGTCATCCAGGAGATCTTCGCCCGGTCGCGCTCGCCCCAGCTGCGCGGTCGAGTCTTCATCCTCGAGGACTACGACCTGCGAGTCGCCCGCTTCATGGTCCAGGGCGTGGACGTCTGGCTCAACAACCCGCGGCGACCGCTGGAGGCCTCCGGCACGAGCGGCATGAAGGCCGCCTGCAACGGCGTCGTGAACCTCTCCGTCCTGGACGGCTGGTGGGACGAAGGCTGGGTCGGCGACAACGGTTGGGCGATTGGCGGAAGGGAGACCAACCCCGACGAGGGAGCTCAGGACCACGCCGACGCACAGGACCTCTACCGGCTCCTCGAGCAGGAGGTCGTGCCGCTCTACTACCAGCGCGACGAGGACGACATCCCGGCCGGCTGGACGGCCGAGATGCGGCGCTCGATCGCCAGCACGATCTGGCGGTTCTCCACCCTGCGGATGCTGCACGAGTACGCCGAGCGGATGTACCTCCCCGCCGCCGGTGTCGCGGTCAAGAAGCCAGCGAGCCGCCGAGCGGCTGCCGAAGCGGTCTGACGCCGGACCGAGCGTCGGATCTCGCCTGCTCTCGCCATCCGCGACCGCAGCCGCTCTCGCCCGCTGGCACGTCTTCTCCTCGGCTAGCCCGGGCTGGATCGCGTCCTCAGCCGCAGATTCCGGCGGCTGTATGATCGGAAGGGCGTGCGTCTAAAGCGCGCGCCCAGGGGAGGGCTGTTCCGCTGTCCGCGAAAGTCCCAAGCCTATCCGGGCATCCAGGATGCCCCGGGCTCGGCGGCGCCGAGAGGAGAGGCACCATGGCCGACTACCAGTGTGGCGCCTGCGGAGCGCGTGTAACCGGCGACGTCCTCGTCTGCCCGGCATGCGGCCACGGAGCCGGGACCAGGTGCGCGAATTGCGGATACGTCGCAGCAAAGGCGGTCTTCCTCGGCTCTCCGTGCCCCAGATGCAACTCGCGCGCGCATATCCCGAGGCCCGAGGCCAGTCCCTGGCTTGGGATCCTGAAAGTCTTCATTCTTGTCGGCGTTCTCGTCGTCACGGGCGAGTTGCTGGCGCTGTGGATGGGTGAGTTCCATTACCCAGCCACCGTGACCGGCCCGATGAGTACGGCTCGCGTCGGCCACACCGCAACTCTGCTCCCAGACGGCCGCGTGCTCATCGCCGGAGGAGAGAACGGCTCCGGCCCTCTCGCCTCGGCCGAGTTGTTCGACCCCGCCAGCGGTACGTTCCGCGCCACGGGCTCGATGGAAACGGCCCGCACGGGCCACACCGCCACGCTCCTGCCGGGCGGCCGCGTGCTCATCGTCGGCGGGCAGGGCAACTCGGGCTTCCTTGACTCGGCCGAGTTGTACGAACCCGCCACCGGCCGGTTCAGCGCGACCGGCTCGATGGGCACCGCTCGCGAAAACCACACAGCCACGCTCCTGCCCGACGGTCGAGTTCTCATCGCCGCAGGCGAGGCCAACTCGGTCGATCTCGCCTCGGCCGAGCTGTATGACCCAAAGACCGGAACCTTCAGCGAGACCGGCTCGATGGCGATCGCGAGCGACAGCCATACAGCCACCCTGCTCGCAGACGGCCGCGTCCTGATCGCCGGCGGACGGGCTGGAGACCCTCTCCCCACGGCCGGACTCTACGACCCGAAGACCGGAACCTTCAGCGAGATCGGCTGATAAACACCGCCCACGGAGGAGAGAAGGCGCGAGCGACGGCACGCCAGGCAATCCCTGGCGCCGAGCGGCGCCGGTTGATCAGGGCGCTCTCAGGACTGCCGGCCGGCCGGTGCCCAGAGCCCGCCCGTATCCGTCATCCAGTCGGCCACTCGGTCGCAGGCGCCGGCGACGTCGTCATCCGAAACATCCAGCTCGAGGAGCGGCAGTTTCGACTCGCGCGCCAGCCCGCGCAGCAACTCCTGTTCCTGGATGAACGGGCTCAGGTCGTCGTACTGGCGCGGGTTGCCGGACACCTCGAGCCGCTTCGCCCGAGCGGCTTCGAAGGTTTCCGGGCGCCGGAAGCACAGGACGAGGTGGAAACCGAGAGGCCGGAGGCGGTCCTCGAGCCAGCCGAAGTCGTAGTCGACACCCCGCCGGGCCCGCTGGCAGGCTCGGGTCGAGAGATGGAACCGGTCGACGATCCACGAGAAGTACGGCAGCAGCTCGAACAGGTGGACCCAGGTAGCGTATGTCTCGAGCGCCCGAGCCTCCTCGTCGGCCTCGAAGTTGATCAGACCGCGGCCCCACGGAAAGGGCGTGAAGGCACACCACTCCGCCGAGATGAGCGGCGGGTGGTAGGCGTAACGGCGTGGTCCGACTATCCGCGGATGCTCGTTGAGCGCGAAGGCGATGTCGGTCTTGTGGGTGAGGCGCGTCCCCTCGAGGATGATCTTGGGCATCAGCTTGGGCGACATAGATTCTCCGGATGGACGTCCGACCGGCCGTCGGAGCGACTGTGCTCCGTAGAGTAGCGGCCGGCGGTGCTCTTCTGGCGAAACATCGTCCGCTCCTGTGGCCGGCCCTCGCCGCCGGATCAGCCGGGCATATCGAACCAGGCCGCCGAATCGGGGGCGAGCGCCCCGTCACGGATCGGCGAGCTCGCGAGCAGGACCGAGATGTTCTCCGGAAGCGACATCGCCGCGCCCGAGAGATTGACGGCGCAGTGGAGCCGCTCTCCCCTCGCGAAGACGAGCCCCCCGACGGGCTCCGCAGCCATCTGAACGGATGGTCGGAACCTACGCCAACACGACACCGTGGAGCACTCTACCGGCCTTCGCGATCCTGGTATCGTTGCCTGTCTCCGTCGTGTATCTCATCTTCCAGCGGTGGATCATCGGCGGCCTTGCGATAGGCGGCGTGAAGGGCTGACACCTCTGCCTCGACATCGGTGGCGGCGCGGCGGCGAACTCCGTGCCGCCACTCTGGTCCAGGCGACACCTGTAAGTCCGCGCGGCGAGCGGCGGCCGCTGCTAATTCACCGGACGGGGTTCCGGGCTTCTTGCGCCAACACCTGCTGGGGAGTGAGTCCTTCACGTGGTAGCGACCGTTTCCTTGTCCCTCGTAATCCACAACCACCAGCCGGTGGGCAACTTCGGCTGGGTCATCGAGGACGTGTACGAGCACGCTTACTCGCCGCTGCTCGGAGCACTCGAGCGCCACCCGGGGGTTCGCCTCGCCCTGCACTACTCAGGACCGCTGCTGCAATGGATGGCTGCCAACCGGCCCCAGTCACTCGACCAGATCCGGCGGCTGGTGAACCGCGGCCAGGTGGAGATCGTCGGGGGCGGTTACTACGAGCCGATCATGGTCGCGCTGCCCGACCGCGACCGCCACGGCCAGCTGGTCCGCATGGCCGACGAGCTCGAAGGCCTGTTCGGACGGCGGCCCGCTGGGGCATGGCTGGCTGAGCGGGTCTGGGAGCCGTCCCTCGCCTACGACCTGGCAGCAGCCGGCTACCGCTGGACCGTCCTGGATGACAATCACCTGCGGGCCGCATCGATCAAAGAAGACGCGATGTGGACCGCCTTCACGACCGACGATCGAGGCATGCGCCTCACCGTCTTCGGCACAGAGCAGGGTCTGCGCTATCGAATCCCCTTCAAGCCGGTCGATGACCTGATCTCGTACCTGCGAGCCCGGGTCACGCCCGATGGACGCTTCGTCGGGACGATGGGCGACGACGGCGAGAAGTTCGGCTCTTGGCCGGGCACCTTTGAGTACTGCTGGAGCCGCGAGCGATGGGTCGAGCGGCTCTTCGAGGCGATCGAAGCCAACGCCGACTGGCTGGCTACGGTGACTCCGTCCGCATGGCTTGAGCGGCAGCCCCCCACGACGCGAGCCTACTTTCCAACGGCCTCGTACGTGGAGATGACGGAGTGGGTCCTGCCGCCCGACGAGACGCTGGTCTTCTCCGGTCTCCTGGAAAAGGCCCGCGAGCAGGGTCTGCCCGAGGCGAGGTTCCTCCGAGGCGGCTTCTGGCGCAACTTCGCCGCCCGGTACCGCGAGATCAACGAGCTGCACAAGCAAATGCTGCGGGTGTCGTCCAAGGTGGATGCCATGGTGCCCGGGCCGTCCCGGCAGCTCGCACTCGACCACCTCTACCAGGGACAGTCGAACGACTGCTACTGGCACGGGCTCTTCGGCGGCATCTACATCGTCCACATGCGGATGGCGACTCTGGCCCACCTGATAGCGGCCGAGGACCTGGCGGATGCCGCAGCGGAGGCTTCCGGCGGCGATCCATACGGCGCGCGCCTGCTCGACACGGACCTGGACGCGATCGACGAGGTCCTGGTCACCTCTCCTGGCCAGACGATCGTTGTCGACCCCGCGCACGGCGCGGCCATCTCAAGCTGGGATTCGCGGGCAAGCCGGGTCGCCGTGGCGTCTGTGCTGCGGCGCCGGCCGGAGGTATACCACGAGCGGCTCGTCGCCTACGACCTGGCCGCTGCCGGAGAGGTGCTGGGGACTGGCGAGGGCGCGGGCGTGGAGGGCGATGCGCCCAGGACCATCCACGACATGGTCGCTTCAAAGGAACCCGGCCTGGCCGCCTTCCTGAACTACGACCGCTACGAGCGACGGAGCGGGCTCGTCCACCTGCTCCCCGCCGGCGGGCAGACCGACGTCGAGGCGTTCGTGAGGTCGAGCTACGAGGAGCTCGGCGATTTCACCGAAGCCGCCTACGAGCCGGTGGTCGTCGAGGCGGATCGGCTCGTCGTCCGCAGGAGCGGGACGGTTCGTGCCGACGGAGCTGATCGACCGCTCGTCGTCGAGAAGACATACCGGTTCGGGGGCGATCGATCGGACCCGACGCTCGAGCTCGAGACGACCCTCGAGAACCCCGGCGACGCACCGCTGACCTTCGAGCTCGCTGTCGAGTGGAACATCAACATGCTCGGCGGTGGCCACAACCCCGCGGCCTACTACGAAACCGATGACGGAGTGCGGTCGCCCCACGATGTCGGCGGCGCGGTCGCCTCAGCATCGACCATCGCCTTCGGCAACGATTACTTGGGCGTCCGAATCATCGCCCGGCCAGAGCCACCCGCCCGGCTGACTTGGTATCCGGTCGAGACCGTGTCCAACTCCGAGGCCGGCTTCGAACGCGTCTACCAGGGCAGCTCGCTGCTCTTCCGCTGGCCGGTCTCGTTGGCCCGGCGCGAGCGCGCAACCGTCGCCGTGCGTTTCGACGTGGCCCAGACGATCGACTGTTCGGCGGCCGAGGTCAGCTGACCCCGGCGGCTCGCTCAGGCGCGTCCCTCCCGACCGCCACAGCCCCGTCTCAGGGCGCAAGAAGCAATGGCCCCAGCCTGGTCCCCGTCCGGGGCCTCCCTCACGCCGGCCACTCCGCTACCATCCGCCCAGTGAGTCGCCCCAAGCTGGCCGTCCACGGCCACTTCTATCAGCCGGAGCGCCGCGACCCCTTCAGCGGCGAGGTCGCGCCGCAGCCGGCGGCGGCCCCGTACCGCGACTGGAACGCCCGCATCGACGCCGAGTGCTACAAGCCCAACGCCGAGCGGGGCAACCTGGGCCACATCTCCTACGACCTCGGGCCGACGCTCGCGAGCTGGCTGGCGGCCAACGACGCGGCCACCCACCAGGGCTTCGTGGACTCAGACCTGCCGGACGGGACGGACGAGCCCGACTGCGGCAACGCCATGGCCCAGGCATACCACCACGCCATCCTGCCGCTCGCCTCGATGGCCGACCGGCGGACCGAGATCCGCTGGGGCCTGCGCGACTTCGAGCTCCGATTCGGGCGTCGGCCGACCGGAATCTGGCTGCCAGAGACCGCGGTCGACCTGCCGACCCTTCGAATCCTGGCCGATGAGAAGGTCCGCTACACGATCCTGGCGCCCTGGCAGGCGGCCAGCAGCCGGCTGGACACGGGCCGGCCGTACCGCGTGGAGCTGGGCGAGCGCCGGTCGATCGTGGTCGTCTTCTACGACGCCGCGCTCTCGGCCGCGGCCTCGTTCGAGCCGGATGCCACCATGGACGCCGACTGGTTCGCTCTCGACCGGATCCTGCCCAGATTCACCGGTCCGGGCTTCTCGGACGGAACGCCCACGCTGGCCCTCATCGCCACGGACGGCGAACTGTACGGCCACCACCAGAAGTTTCGCGACCTCTTCCTGGCGCGCCTGGTCAACCCGGGGCCGGACGTTCCCGACCGCGGCTTCGACGTCACGACCCTCGGCCAGTTCGTGTGCGGTAGACCCGCGTCCTCGTTCCCGGTAACCCAAATCGCGGAGCGAACCTCGTGGAGCTGCCATCACGGCCTGCTGCGCTGGACGGCCGAATGCCCGGATGCCTCTGATGGGCGCTGGAAGGCACCGCTGCGGGCTGCGTTCGAGCGGCTCGCCTCGGCGATCGACGCGGTCGCCGAGGGGCTGGCGGCGGACTTCATGGAGCCGGCGGCGTTGTGGCGGGCACGCGACGAGTACGTGGACGCGATCTTCGGCGTGGAGATTGCCGACGGGTTCGCCTGCCGCTGGCTCCCTCTCGCCACGCCCAAGCAGCGCGCTGGCTTCCTGACGCTCATGGAGGCCCAACGCTGGCGGCTGGCGATGTTCGCCAGCGACGGCTGGTTCTGGGGCGATCCGATCCGGCCCGAGACCAAGCAGGTCCTGCTGTGCGCGGCGAGGGCGGTCCGCCTCGTGGACGGCGCCGCCGGGACCGCCCTCGAGGGCCGCCTCGCCAGCGACCTGTCGCTGCTGACCTCACCGTCGCGTCGCATCGACGGCTCCGCCATCTACAACGAAGCCCTCTCCGACGCCGGTCAGCCGCCTGCCTAGGCTGTCCGGCAAGGTCCAATGACAACGCGGCGGCACCGTCACGTGGCTACGCGGTCGCCGGCGGCCGGCGGCCCGCCTCTCCCACGGCCCATCCTGCCCCGATGGCGCTGCAGATCTAGCCATCCCGGCCCTCCGGGTCAGTCCGTGCTCATCCGGTGAGCGCATACGACAGGTCGGGCTCCTGCCGACGGCCGGGCACGTCGATTTCGACCACGGGGCGAGCAAGTTCGACACGCAGAAGTCCGGCGGCAGACCTCCGGGGGCGCCGCGGTCGAACCTGACGCCGGATCCGGGTAAAAACGACCGCCCGGGGCTCGCCGGGTACGACCGCCCGAACGACCAGGATGGGCGATCTGAACCCAACAGCCCCGACAAGGGAGTCCCGGCTGATAGACTCGCGGCAGCGACCGAGAGCGATCAGTCCCAGGCGCCGACTCAGCTCACAGCTTCGGAGCGCACCGTGGCATTCGAGTTTCACGTATCGAAGGCGGCTCGCGTCCGCTACGACTTCGACCGGACGCTGTTCCAGACGAGCGGGAACGTCATCATCCCGGACTTTCCCGCGGCGCGTGCCTTCGCCAAACGAATGAACGAGCGGGCAGACACGGCCGGCTACCCCGATCGCGTCGTCCACGCCGCCGAGCTCAACGCGATGGGGCTGATCGACGAGATCTTCCACCACGCCATCGAGATCTACCGCCGCACCGTGAACCCGAACGTGATGGCGGACGCGGTGGCGGCGCTCACCGAACGGGTGCAGCCGGATCAACTCGACCACGCCCTGGCCAGCTTCATCGAGCAGTTCCCGCCCCTGGCCGTCTACCGCGACGGCCAGGACCCGGCCGGCTACCTGGACGGCGAGACGGAGGGCCACCCCAATCGCCAGATCGCGCTCGAAGAGCTGCTGCTGCTCTGGCTGGCGAACGTTAACCCGGCCTTCGAGACCTTCGACGAGCTGTTCGACGACACGAGCTTGTCCGCCAAGACCGCCTACGAGCACCTGATCGCCGGGCTGCAGGAGTTCTTCGAGAGCCAGCCGAAGTTCGGGCCCGAAGGGCTGTCGCTGATCTCCTTCCTTCGGGCGCCGGCTCTGGCCGAGCCGGATTCGCTGGCGGGCCAGCTGCGTTTCATCCGCTCGCGCTGGGGCCTGATCCTGACGAGCTTCCTCGACCGCCTGATCGTGACCCTGGACGTCCTCCACGAAGAGGAGGTCGCGCTGTGGATGCGGATGCATCCGACGCCCGGACCCGCGGCCGCGACGCACGGCCCCGGCCTGGGCGGGATCGAGAACGAGTACGAGCGCTTCAGCGCGGACCGCGACTGGATGCCGCGGGTCGTGCTGATGGCGAAGACGACCTACGTCTGGCTGGACCAGCTCTCCAAGCGCCACGGGCGGTGGATCCACCGCCTGGACGAGATCCCCGACGAGGAGCTGGACAGCCTGGCCCGGCGCGGCTTCACCGGGCTGTGGCTGATCGGCCTGTGGGAGCGCAGCCGGGCTTCGCAACGCATCAAGCAGTGGCGCGGCAATCCCGAAGCCGCCGCCTCGGCCTACTCGCTGATGGACTACAGCATCGCCCAGGAGCTGGGCGGCAACGAGGCCTTCGAGAACCTGCGCAACCGCTGCTGGGCGCGCGGCATCAGGCTCAGCTCGGACATGGTGCCCAACCACATGGGCATCGACTCGCGCTGGGTCATCGAGCACCCGGACTGGTTCCTGTCGCTGCCCGACTCGCCGTACCCCTCCTACTCATTCACGGGCGGGAACCTCGCGGACGACGAGCGGGTGACGATCCAGATCGAGGACCACTACTGGAACGCCACCGATGCCGCGGTCGTCTTCAAGCGCACCGACACGTGGACCGGCGACGCGAGCTACATCTACCACGGCAACGATGGCACGAGCATGCCCTGGAACGACACCGCGCAACTCGACTACCTCAAGCCCGAGGTCCGCGAGGCCGTCATCCAGACGATCCTCCAAGTGGCCCGCCAGTTCCCGATCATCCGTTTCGACGCGGCCATGACGCTGGCCCGGCGGCACATCCAGAGGCTATGGTTCCCCGAGCCCGGCCAGGGCGGGGCCATCCCCTCGCGGGCGGAGCACGCCACGCCGCGCGCCGTCTTCGACGAGCGAATGCCCAACGAGTTCTGGCGGGAGGTCGTGGATCGTGTGGCGGCCGAGGTGCCCGACACCCTGCTCCTCGCCGAGGCGTTCTGGCTGCTGGAGGGCTACTTCGTCCGGACGCTGGGCATGCATCGTGTCTACAACAGCGCCTTCATGAACATGCTTCGCGACGAGGAGAACGCCAGCTACCGGCGGGTCATCAAGGACACCCTGGAGTTCGACCCGGAGGTCCTGAAGCGCTTCGTCAACTTCATGAGCAACCCCGACGAACGGACGGCGGTCGACCAGTTCGGCAAGGGCGACAAGTACTTCGGCGTGGCCACGCTGCTGGCCACGATGCCGGGGCTGCCGATGATCGGACATGGCCAGATCGAGGGCTTCGCCGAGAAGTACGGCATGGAATACCGACGGGCATACCGCGACGAGCAGCCCGAAGGCTGGCTGGTGGAGCGCCACGAGCGCGAGATCTTCCCGCTGTTCCACCGCCG
Organism: Candidatus Limnocylindrales bacterium; assembly: GCA_050014975.1. GTDB lineage: Bacteria > Chloroflexota > Limnocylindria > Limnocylindrales > CSP1-4 > Fen-1039. Next base: position 34,709 of record JBEKCH010000019.1, on the reverse strand, counting down.
CCACCTGTTCGCCGACGTGCGCGACTTCGTGCTCTACGACGTGTACGACCCGGGCGGCTGGGTGAACGAGGATGTCTTCGCGTACTCGAATCGGGCCGGAGACGAACGGTCGCTGATCGTCTATCACAACCGCTATGCCGAGGCCCACGGCTGGATCAAGATGTCGGCGGCATACTCGGTGCCGAACGAGGGCGGCGGGCGGCGGCTCGTGCAGCGGACGCTGGGTGAGGCGCTCGGCCTCCATGCCGAGGGCGAGTGGTACGCGATCCTGCGCGAACAGCGCTCTGGGCAGGAGTTCCTGCGGCGGAGCGCGGACCTCTGCCGCGACGGGCTCTTCGTCGACCTACACGCATACGGCTGCCAGGTTTTCCTGGACATCCACGAGATTGAGGATGGGACCGATGGGCAGCTTCGCCGGCTGGCGGAGCGGCTCCGCGGAGCGGGCGTGCCGAGCGTGGCCGGCGCGCTCCGGGAGATGCAGCTCGCGCCGCTGCACGCGGCGGTCCGCAAACTCGGGGCGCCGGGCCCGGCGGGCGGACCGGACGCTGGCGGCCCGGAAGCGGGCGGCCGGCCTGGCGGCGCGACCAGCGGCGCGCTTCGGCGATTGGCGGAGATCGGGGCGGGGCGGGGCGAGGCGGCCCGTCGCGCGCTGGGTCCGGTCAGGAAGGCCGCCGCTGCGAAGGCCGCTGCGCCGGATCGAGCTGCGAAGGCCGCCGCGAAGGCCGCTGCGCCGGCTCCGGCTGCACCGGCCGAGGTCGAGGCACTCGTCGCCGAGCTGACCGCGGCCGTGGAGCGCATTCTCAGCGCCCTGGTGGATGTGGCCGGCGCCACCGGCGACGTGGCGGCGGCAACCGCAGCGTTCCGCGCCGGCGCGGACGCCGCGCTCCGCCTGCCCGAAGTCTCGGCCAGCCGCCGGCTGTGCGAGGGCCTGTCGCGTTCGGCGACCTGGGCCACCATCCTCGGCTGGCTGGTCTACGAGGCCGTCGTGTCCGTCGCCGACCCGGACGGGAGTAGCTCCGACGCCGCCTTCGAGAGCCTGCAACTCGGCCCCGTTCTGGCAGCCGTCTTCCGCGACGTGGGCTCGAGCGAGGGAGAGTCCTGGCGCCAGGTGGCCCTGATCCGGCTTCTGGGCGGCCTCCCGCTGCCCGGCTCCGTAGCCCACCTTCCCGCCACCGATCGGGCCCACGCCCTGGCCCGCGCCCTCATCGCCGACGAGGACGTTCGACCCTTGATCCAGGTCAACGTCTGGGAGGACGTCAGCTGGTTCAACCGCGAGTCCTTCGAGCAGGTCCTGTGGTGGATGCTCGCTCTCGACGCCCTCGACGCGCTCGGGGCCGAGGCCGCGCCGACCGGCCCCAGGGCCCGCCTCGCCTCGCGGTTGCGCGAAGCCGACCGCCTGATCGGCGCCCTGTCCCAGGCCGGCGAGGTTTCCGGCTACCGGCTCGACGGGCTATCCGCCGCCGTCGGCCGCGGATAGGCACGAGCCGCCAGGAGACGCCCCTTGACCAAGGCCGACGCGCCGGCGTTCGAGTCCACCGTCGAAGTCGATGGCCAGCGCGTCTTCTTCCACTCGTCCGAGTCCATGCCCGAGCTCGAAGCCGGCAGCGTCGACCTGATCGTCACCAGCCCACCTTACTGGGACCTCAAGAACTACCACCCGGACCAGATCGGCCGCGGCACGTACGAGGAGTACCTGGAGGACCTGGGTCGGGTCTGGGACGAGTGCTACCGCGTGGCCCGGCAGAACGGCGTGCTGGTCGTCAACGTCAACAGCCGCCGGGTCGCGGGCAAGCTTTACCCGATCGCAATGGACCTCTACGCTCGGATGCGCGGCTGGGAGTTGCTGCAGCACTTGATCTGGTACATCCCCAACGCCCTGCCCCAGCCGTCGTCGTACATCGGGCGGCTGCACGACCACAAGTTCGAGGACGTGCTGGTCTTCGCCAAGGGTCGCGACTACAAGTTCAACAAGCCGCGCGTACCGCAGAAGTACCGCGTTCGCGATCCCCGGGACCACAAGCGCGATCCGGCGGGCAGGTCAGTGGGCGACGTCCTCAGGATCCCGGCCTATCGTCCGCCCACCGTTCGGAAGATGAACTACCACGTTGCCGCGTTTCCCGAAGAGCTGGTCCACTTCTTCGTCTACACGCACACGGACCCCGGCGATCTCGTGCTGGACCCGTTCCTGGGAAGCGGCACTACGCTCAAGGTCGCGCGCGTGTGCGGGCGGCGCGGCGTGGGCTACGAGGTCAACCCCGGCTACGCGGACCTGGTGGCCGATCGGATCCGCGAATCGTGGACACCGTCGTCGTTCGAGGAGATCGACGTAATCGCGTCTTCGACGGCCGATCCGGACGACCGCCGGACGCGCCGCAGACCCAGGTTCGACTATCGCCGGGGCGACGACTCGGCCGGAAATCGCACCGCAGCCGAGGTCGGCGATGAACCTGAGGCGCAGCCTCCGGAGCCGTGAACGCCGGCCGCGTCGCTACTCCCCCAGCACGACTTTTCGGAGCAGCGGGATCGGCGGCGAGCCGTGCGCCAGGACCGCTTCCAGGTGCTCCCCGTAGGTGAAGCCCGGGGTCTTGCCGAAGCCGCCCACGATGCGCGGCTCGGGTACGGCGGACGCTCCACGTGGATCGTTCGACGCGGCGGCCAGGCGGCGGCGCCGCTCCTTCTCCAGGTTCCACATCTCCATCGAACCGACGAAGTAGGTGGACAGCTGCGTCGACGTGAGCCGGGCCCGATCCCACTTCTTGCGGGCCTCGGACTCCTCCTGGAACCCGCCCTCGACCATCAGCTCCATCGCCTCGGCCTCGGTCATGGACCCGGCATGGATCCCGACGTCCAGCAGGGCATTGATGATGGCGCGCAGGTAGAACTTCCAGTGGATGAGCAGCAGGGCCGGATCGTCCGCGCGGAAGCCCATGTCCATCATGACCTGCGTCACGTAGACCGCCCAGCCCTCCACGAAGACGCCGCTTCCGAAGACGGCGCGCACGACCGACGGGCACCGATTGGAGTAGACCAGCTGCAAGTAGTGGCCCGGCGTCCCTTCGTGAATCGTGGTCAGCGCGATCTGGCGATCGTTCTCCTCGGCCAGATACGACTCCACTTGCTCGGCGGTCCAGTCGGCCGGCGGCGGCGTTACGAAGTAGAAGCTCTTCTGTCCCTTATCGAGCGGGCCCGGTGAGTCGAGCATCGCGCCGGCGAACTCGCGCAGGAACGGCGGGGTCCAGTCGATCTCGAGCGGCTCGTTCGGGAGCCCGATCAGCTTCTTGCGCCGGACGAACTCGAGGATCTCGAGGTGCGAGTCCCGACACGCCTGCACCAGCTCTCCGGCGGGGTGATGGGCTCGCCCGATCGCGGCGGTCACGCGGCTGACGGTCTTCTGATCGGCGGCCTCCTGGCTGCCCTCGCTCGCGGCGGACGGCAGGGGCTGGCCCGGCAGCCATTGGCGCCAGATCCTGCGGGCGATCCGGATCATCTCCGCTCGAACGGCGTCGTACTCCAGGCGGGCCTGGGTCAGGATCTGTTCGTCGGTCAGGTTGCTCCGGAAGGTGCGCCGGAGCTTGCGGGCAAACAGGTCGCGTCCCAGGCGGCCATCGCCGTGCGACCCTGGGCGCAGGTCGCGCCTGAGGTACCGGGCGAAGCCGTTCAGCGCCCTGCGGGCGGCGACGGAGGCCTTCTCCAGGCGGGGCTGGAGGGCCGCTACCGCCGGGTCCGACGCCGCAGCCGACGCCCGAGCCAGGGTGTCGTCCACCAGCGAGCCGATCCCCGGCAGCTGGCGCAGCGCCATCTCCAGGTGGAGCGTCGAGACCGGCCGGCTGTTGATCCGGCCGAGCTGCCCTCGGGCAGCCGTGAGGACCGCGGGAAGGCGCTCCAGCCGCGAGGCGACGCTGCCAAGGCGAGTGGCGAGCGGCTCGAAGTCCCGGGCCAGCAACGGGAAGATGCCACCGCCGATGAGGTAGACATAGCTGAGCGGATCCCAGCTGCCCTCGCGCAGGTCGGCCTCGTCGAAGCGGAGGGCCGCCAGCTCGGAGACCAGAAGATCGCGGTCGATGCGCTCGTCCGGCGTCAGCGACCCGTCCGGGATCGCGCGCAGCTCTGCGCTCCAGTCGTCGATGAACGCCAGCCGCTCGGCCTGACCCCAGTCGGACAGGTCGGGCCAGTCGCCGTCGAAGGCGTGGTTGCCGACGGCCGTCGCGGCCACAGGATAGAGACGGAAGAAGTCCCCCAGGAACGCGTCTACACGCTCCGCGAACACAGCCATGGCTCTCCCTTCCCAGGCACTGGTGTTGAGTGTAGCGGGCGGCATCGCCGTGAATCGGGCAGGTCCTGACAATCGAGGCCGACAGCGCCGCTGCGTTGCGTCGGCGAGAACCCCGGGCGCCGCCTCGACGCGCGCGTTAGCATCCGACCATGCGACGCGCTCGCCGCACGGCGACGCCCAGCCTCGGAGGAATTCCTCATGATCGACCTGCTCGTCAAGGTCGCCGTGAATGCCGTGGCGCTGCTCGCGGCGGCCAACGTCGTGCCCGAATTCAGGCTCGGCGGCTTCCATACCGACAAACCCGAGGACTGGCTGCAGATCGCGGTCATCGCCCTCGTGTTCGCCCTCGTAAACAGCTACATCAAGCCGATCGTGAAGACACTCGCTCTCCCGATCGGCTTCCTGACGATGGGCCTGGTGGCCTTCGTCATCAACGCGGCGATGCTGCTCGGGACCGCCTGGATCGTCTACCTGGCCAAGGCCACTAGCTTCACGTTCACGCTCGGTGGCTACCCGCCGACCTGGGGCTACGAGGCCATCGGATGCGCGGTCGTCGCCTCGATCGTCATCAGCGTCGTGGCCACGGTCCTCAGCCTCCTTCTCGTGCCCCGCAAGGTCGTCGGCTTCTAGACACCACCGAACCGGCGCCCACCCGCTACGCTTTCGGGCATGCCCGTATCGCACACCCTGCCGCCGATCGACCTGGACGCCGCCTTCACGGCCGGCGGCGTCGGTCTGGCCGACCGCACACCCGGGGCTCTGACCGAGCGCGAGCGTTTTCGGATGCGCTTGCGGCGCCGCCCGCTGCTCTTCGACGGGGCGATGGGCACGCTGCTCTACGGCCTGGGTATTCCGCAGCGCGCCTGCCTGGACGAGGTCGTCCTGACCCACCCCGAGGTCGTGTCCACGATCCACCGCGAGTACCTTGAGGCCGGCGCCGACGCGATCGAAACGGACACCTTCGGGGCGAACCGCATCCGTCTCGCGGAGTTCGGTCTGGAGAAGCTGGCCGGGCAGATGAACCGCCGGGCGGCGCAGCTCGCGCGCGAGGCCCGAGACGTGGCCGGTAGGGAGGCGCTCGTGGCCGGGTCTATCGGTCCGCTCGGGCCGCCGCGGGTCCAGGACAGGCTTCACCCGGGGCTCGCCCGGGCCGCTTTCCGCGAGCAGATCGAGGGGCTCCTGGAAGGCGGAGTGGATCTCCTGGTGTGCGAGACCTTCGGCGATCTGGCAACGCTGCTCGCCGCGATTGAGGAGGCGCGCCGGGCCAGCGATTTGCCCCTCATCGCGCAGATGACCTTCGGCGAGGACCTGCTCCTGGCCGACGGAACCACTCCCGCCGCGGCGGCCGCGGCGCTCACCGAGGCGGGCGTGGACGCGATCGGCGTCAATTGCGGCGCCGGTCCGCTGGCCTGCCTGGAGGCTCTCGTGCGCACCGGCCCGCCGACTCCTGCCGTTGCTCGCTCGCTCCAGCCGAACGCCGGCCTGCCGCAGCGCGTCGAGGGCCGGCTCGTCTACTCGGCCGAGCCCGAGTACTTCGGCGAGATGGTGCCGCGCATGATCGCCGCGGGGTCCAGAATCGTGGGCGGATGCTGCGGCACGACCCCCGTCCACACGGCCGCGATGCGGGCCGCGATCGATGCCCTGACCGCCGTCGCCACCGAGGACCACCCCGGCGTGGCCGTTGCGCCCCGCCCGGACGACGCGGATCGGGAGAACGCGGCAGCGGCCGCTCCGCGCACTCCGCGGCGCGAGCTGGGCGTCGAGGGCGAAGCTCCGCCGCCCACCGGCCTGGCCCGCAAGCTGGCCGACGGCACGTTCGTCATCTCGGTCGAGATCGACCCGCCGCGGTCGATCCGCATCGACCGCACCTTCGAAGCCGCCCGGCTTCTGGCGCGGGCAGGCGTCGACCTGGTCAACGTCAGCGACTCGGCCACCGGCCGGGTCCGAATGGGCGCCATGGCGGTCGCCTTCGGCATCCAGCACGATCTGGACCTCGAGTGCCTGGTCCACCTTACGACGCGCGACCGGAACCTGATGGCCCTGGAGGCGGAGCTGTTGGGCGCCCATGCGCTGGGCATCAGGAACATCCTGGCCCTCACCGGCGACCCGCCCCGCGTCGCCGACCTGATCTCGACCAGGGCCGTCTGGGACGTCGACTCCATCGGCCTGATCGAGATCATTCGGCGCCTCAACCAGGGCGAGGACCAGGCCGGCTCGGCGATCGGCCAGCGCGCCGGTTTCACCGTCGCCTGTGCGCTCGATCCCACGGCCGCGGACCAGGACAAGGAGTGGGGGCGCCTCGAGCGCAAGCTGGCAGCCGGAGCGCACTTGATCATGACGCAGCCCCTTTACGCGCCGGCCCAGGTGGAAGCCATGCTGGATCGGGCGCGCATCGCCTTCGGCCAGGGCGGGTTCCCGGTTCCAGTGCTGCTCGGCGTGCTGCCCCTCCACAGCTCCCGCCACGCCGAGTTCCTGCACAACGAGGTACCCGGCATCACGATCCCCGATGAGCAGCGGGCCGCGATGCGTGCAGCCGGAGCCCGCGGCACGGAAGTCGGCTTCGAGATGGCGCTGGACCTGCTGGAGCGAACCGAGGGAGCGATACAGGGCACCTACATCATGCCCAGCTTCGGTCGTTACGAGCTCACGGCCGAGCTCGTCCGGCGACTTCGAGCTCGCATGGCCGAGAGGTCCGCGGACCAGCGATAGGGAGGAACGCCATGCGGCTCAACCGTCACCGGGCTGCCCTTGGAATCGCGGCAGCGGCCTGTGGTCGTTCTTCGCCCTGACCTCACTCGCCTTTAGCGCCAACATCGGCACACCCGCCGCCGGGCCGCCCTACCCGGAGCCGGCCAACGGCCAGCGGGTCTACGACTATGCCGGCATCTTCTCGCCCGACGCGATCGTCTCGGCCAAATCGACGATCAAGGCAATCGAGACCAGGACGGGCGCCCAGGTCGCCGTCTACACCCAGGTCAAGCCGCAGAGCGACAGCCTGGATATGGCCAACGCCGACGCCCTGGCGCTGATCAACCAGTGGGGCGTGGGCCGGGCTGGCTTCGACGACGGCCTGGTGATCCTGTTCGACATGCAGGCCAACCTGGTTCACGGCGAGGTCTCGCTTCACGCGGGCAGCGGTTTTCGGGCTGCCTTCCTGACCGACGCGGACCGCCAGGCCATCTTCGACGAGGACATGAAGCCCAAGCTGGTCGACGGCGACTTCGACGGCGCCCTGGCGGCCGCCCTGGCGGCCATCGACGCGGCCGCCACGCCGGAACACGCGGCCCAGCTCAACCAGGCGCGCTTCATCAACGCTGCCGTCGGGCTCGGCGCGCTGGCGCTCTCGATCGCGCTGCTCGTCTTCGTCCTGCTCCGCTGGTACAGCCACGGCCGCGACCCGATCTACATCGACGACAACTCCGTGCTGATGCCGGCGCCGCCCGATGGCCTCACCCCGGCCATGGCCACGCTGGTCATGAACGACAAGACTTCTAACCAGACCGTCTCCGCGGCCATGGTCGACCTGGCGGCGCGCGGCCTGGTCCACTTCCGGCAGGAGTCGTCGCTCGTGAGCAAGAACACGGAGATCGGTGCGACCGGGAAGCGCGAAACCATCTCCACCCCGGAAGGCGGGCTGTGGTCCGCCGTCGCAACCTGGTCCGGTGACGGCGGCTACATCGACCGGAGCTCCATGCACGAGCTGGCGCCGGCGATCAAGCAGCTGAAGAGCGACCTCGAAACGTTGGCAGTCTACAAAGGCTGGCTGACGGCCAGGCCTTCGAGCGTCATCGGGCGGTGGCTCGCGGTCGCGTCCGCGGAGCTCGCAGGAGCGGGCGTGCTCTTCTGGTGGACCCTCAGGCTGGACGCGAGCGGCGGGCTCCTGGGAGGAGCCGCCCTGGCCATCGTGGGCGCGTTCACTATCGCCATGGCCTGGCTGATGCCTTCGCGGACTCAGCTCGGCTCGATGCTGCGGGCGATGCTGGCCGCGTACAGGCGAACGCTCGCCGCCACCATGGCCATGTCGGCGTCGATGGACGAGGTGGCCCGGCGCAAGCCGCTGCCCTGGGTGGACACGCCGGACGCGACGATGGCCTGGGGAGTGGCGTTCGGGCTGAACGCGGAGATCGACGCCGTCATGCACCGTACCGTGGACGATACTCAGCGCGCCGGTCGGGCCACAGGCTGGTATCCGGTCTGGTGGTCCACTCCGCACGGCGGAGGCATCTTCGGGGGCGGCGAAGGCGGAGCCGGCGGGTCGGGCGGCCTCTTCTCTGCGAGCGCGATCCCGGACGTCGGATCGATGGTTGCCGCGCTCGGCTCGATCGGCTCGTCCGCGTCCCGCGGGGGCAGCGGCTTCGGTGGTGGCGGTGGTGGCGGCGGCGGGGGGGCCGGTGGCGGTTTCTAGAAGGCGGCCTTGGCTCACGGCCCCGGCGTTGTTTCCGTGCGCACGGCCGAACAGATCCTCGAACTCGGACGGCATGGGCGGCCCGAGTAGCGATACACTCGCGCCATGGGCGCCGTCGACACGATGGAACTGTTCTTCGAGCTGCTGAACAGCGGCGATCGCGAGGGCGCGGTCGCGCTCATGGACGAGAAGGCGGAGATGCGAGTCCACGTCGGCGGCAACGCCCGAACCCTGCGGGGTCTGCGCGAGGTCGGCGGCTGGTTCCTGCGCGCCGAGCCCGGCTTCCGCATGATCCCGGGCGACGTGCGCGACATGGGCAACACCTACCAGGCGAACCTGTTGATCGTCCGCCCCGGAGCGCCCAGCCAGCGGCTGGACGCGAGCTTCCGCGTGGAGACGGGCAAGATCACCGCCATCAACCTCATGCCACGCTGACACGGCCCAGACACGCGGGGCCACGGCCCGGCTGCGCGGGGCGCGCACACCCGGCAGGTTCGTACCAGGGCGGTGAACGAGTGACCCGGCGCGACTAGAAGATCGGAGTGGACGACGGCGTGGCCTTGGGGGTAGGCGTCGGCTTCGGGGTTGGTGGCGGCGTCGGCGTCGGGCTCGGGGTCGGAGTCGGAGTCGGAGGCGCCGTCGGGGGGACCCAGGTCTGCCACGGGATGTAGATCGTCTGGCCAACCTGGATGTAGTTGGCGTTCTTGATCTGGGGATTGGCCGCCAGGAGCTGCTCCAGCGTGATGCCATACTTGTTCGCGATGACCTGCATGTTGTCGCCGCTCTTGACGTGGTAGATCTGGAACGTGGGGGTAGCCTCGGGCGTCGGCGAGTCGGTGATCGCAGCCGTCGCCGCCGATCCGTCGGCGGCGACGGCTGATGAGCTGGCCGTAGATTTGGCGCCCCCGCCGTTGTTCCCGCCCAGCAGCGGGTACAGGATCAGGGCGGCGAACAGCACAGCAACGCCCACCGCCGCCAGCAGGAGTGGCTGGTTGTTGTTCCGATCGTCGCGGGACCGCAGCCGCGGGTAGTTGTCCATGCGCGGCGGGTTCTCCCAGGCCGGTCGACTCGGCTGGCGTCGGGCCATGGCCACGGCCGGTGCTGTCGATTCGGGGGAGCTGGCCGGCGCCGTGACCGGCGTTATCGTCCGCTTCGGGGCCCCTTCGAAACCCCACAGACCCGAACCCGGATCCGAGGAGTGCGTGCCCGCGCTCGTTGCCTCCGCGGGAGTGGTCCGCCCGCGGCTCGCGAGGAAGGCCGGCGCGCCGGCCGACGCCGTGACGGGAGCCGCGGCCGGTTCGTCCGTGGAGGCGGTGGCGGCGTTCTTGTCCGCGACGCCCGCCGCTTCCTGGCGCGCCCAGTCGAGGAAGATCGGGCACTGCGCGAATGCGGCCGAGAGGCAGAACCGCTCCTGGTGCGGCAGGGCCCGCGGCTCGCCGGCTGCGTCGGCGGCGGCGAAGCAGCGGTGACGGTAGTCGGGGTGATCGGCCCGGTGATCTCGGTCGTCCTCGAAGGCGATAAACGGACAGGCCGCGCGCCCTTCTCGGAACGACGTGACAGTTTCGTCGCTCATCCGACAGATGATACCCGGGCCGGGGGGCGCATGTCTCGTCGGAGCATATCCAGCGCCGGGGTGAGCGGTGCGGAGCGTTTTGGTGCGGTCTGGACAGGTTGCGGATGGACCTCCACGCGGCCATCGAATGAAGTCGCCCGGCCACCGTCGTGCGCGCTCGAGGGTGGCGCCCGATAATCCGCACGACTTTCCACCCCAGCCGGAGATCGACCCTGCCGGCCGCTACTTCTTCGGCGACTACTGCAGCGGCAAGATCTGGGACCTCGCGGCCGCCGGGCCGGCGACACAAACGATCCAGCTCCTGCGCGCCTCGAAGCTCCACGTCACCCGCTGGGGCGCACCCGCGGGAGCGATTCTCGGTGGCCCGCAGCGGCTTTGCGTTACCCTGTGCGCCGACAACCTTCGAGGAGGACACGATGCACGTCGACCAACCAGCCCGCCGACCCAGCGAACGCAGGCCAGTGCGTCCGCTGGCGCTCGGCCTGATCGCCATGCTGGTGCTCGGCGCCGCGCTCGTCGGCTGCGCCGGCGCGACGAAGACGCCGAAGGTCATCTTCGTGACCCCGACGCCGCTGCCGACACCCGTGCCGACGCCCACTCCCGTGGTCACCCCGTCGCCGACTCCGACTCCGGTGCCCACGCCCAAGCCCACGCCGACGACCGGGCCGTGCAACGGTGCCAGCCTGACGATCACCCTCACGCTCCAGGGCGGACAGGCCTGGCAGAGTAGCGCCGGTCACGAGATAGCGAGCTTCCTGCTCACGAACACCGGCTCGGTTGCGTGCCTGGTGAGTTCTCGGAGTCAGCCTCTCCTCCTCAACGGCGATGGCTCCATCCTGATCTCGGGACCCAATCCGGGTTCCCCCGCGGCCCTCCTGGTGCCCCCCAACGGGACGCTGCGGAGCTCGGTCCAGACGGGCAACCTGTGCGCCCCTCCGCCGCTGCTGGCTCCGATACAGGTCGCCTTCGTCATGCCCGGTACTGGCCTGGTCTATGCGGCTCCCGCATCGCCGACCGACATGGGCGGCATTCCGCCCTGCAACGGCGACAACAGCGTGCCATCGGGCGACATCGTGATGACCTCGTGGGCGCCGTAGCCCATGGGTAGCCGCCGGGCGCCGGCCTGATCGAGTTAGGCGCCGGCCTGATCGAGAGCCGACTGGAGCGACTGCAGGTAGCCCATGCTCGTGTAGGTGGCGCCGGAGATGGTGTTCACCTGGGCGCTCTGGGCCGACAGCACCTCGCTGCGCAGCTGCGGCGCGGCGTACTGGCTGATCTGCTGCGAGCGGAAGAAGTCGCCCGGCATCTGCAAGGCTTGCACGTCGGTGATCTTGCCGTTCTGCAGCGTCACCTGGACCTGAACGGTCCCATACGGCGTCTGCACGGCCGATCCGGTCAGCTGGCCGCTGAAGCCTGCCTTCTGTCCGGCTCCCGAACCCGGGCTCGAAGTCGCGCCCGAGTTCGCTCCTGAGGTCGCGCCCGAGTTCGCGCCTGAGCTCGGGCTCGGCTGAGATTGATAGGTGGCGGTGCCCCCCTGCCCGCTCGTGGCCCCCGTGACCGGCCGGGACTGACCACCGGTTGCCAGGCCGGTCATGTCGGGTGTCTTGAAACTGAGGATGAGGGCCAGGGCCGCAACAGTCAGCGCCCCGCCGACGATTCCGCGCTTTGGCACTATGTTCATTCCTTCGGTCCTCAGAACGCGAAGCGTTCGTAGTGGATCTGAGTCTCGGGGATGCGGAGCCAGTGGAGCCCGCTCAAGACGCGCTCCATCATGCCGGCCGGCCCACAGACGTAGATGTCACGCTCGCCCAGGTCGGGGACGAGGCGGCGCAGGGCCCGCGGGTCCAGCGGATCCGACGGCATCTCCCGCGAGCCGCGGCGGCCGATCAGGTAGTGCACCGTGGCTCCCCGCAGGCTGGCCAGCTCATCCAGCTCGTTCTTGAACACGACCTCGTTCTCGCCGCTGGCGCGGTACACCAGGGTCAGATTGCCGCGCGCGGCCGGCAGCTCCTCGAGCAGCGCCCGGAGCGGTGTGATACCGATCCCGCCGGCGATGAAGAGGACCCGCGCCCTGGTCCGGCTGGCGCCGGTGAAGACACCGTACGGACCCTCGACGAAGACCGGCGTGCCCACGTGGACCCGCTGCAGCATTCGCGTGTAGTCGCCGAGGTTCTTGATCGTGAAGCGCAGGTATCGGCCGTTGGGCGCCGCCGAGATCGAGAACGGATGGGCCCGCCACCAGCCATTCGAGGTCATCAAGCGAAGCCGGAACCACTGGCCCGCGCGAACGGGAAGGCGGTCCAGGTCCTTGCCGGTCAGGTAGATCGAGACGATGCCGGGGCCCTCCTGGACGACGTTCGCGACGCGCAGGCGGTGCCGCCACGAGACCGCGACCGGCTGGCCGAAACGAAAGACCGCCAGCAACCCGAAGGCCGCCGCGTACAGCCCGATCCAGTAGATCTGGGCCACTCGATCCGCAGCGAAGTCGGCCCCGACGACCAGCTGGTGCATGAAGCTGAGGGCAATGGCGATGTACGTGTAGAGGTGGATCACGTACCAGGTTTCGTACGAGGCCATCCGCCGGACGGCCCGGACGGACGTGATGCCCACGACCACGAAGAGGGCCAGACCGATGGCGGACCACAGCACGTAGGGGTAGGTGGTCAGAAGGGTCAGGAGCTCGTTGATCGGGCCGCTGCCGTCGGCCATGCCGTAGCCGACGGTCGTGAAGATGAAGTGACAGAGAAGCAGCCAGATCGCCCCGAAGCCGACCCAGCGGTGCGCGGCAATGATGCGGTCCTGGCCGAAGACCTGGTCGAGCCAGGGGCTGCGCGACATCAGGACCAGCTGGATCAGGACGAGATAGGTCCCGTACAGCGCGGCGATCTCGCCCATGACCGTCACGATGCCGGCCGGCGTGTCCAGTTCGTTGAGGCCACCGTGGCGGATCCACATGGCCAGAATGACGAGCGCGTTTCCGCCCAGGAGAGCGTAGACGTCGGAAGCGTTGATCGGCCAGATACGAGGCGCGGGGACGCGACGGGCCTTCTGAACAGGAGCCGCGTGGGAGGTTCCGGCGGCGGGATTCGTCATCCCGGGGCGGCGCCCGCCGCCGAGAGAGGCGAGTTGGGGACGGATGTTGGACCATTCATCGAGTAGTCGGTGGCTCCCATATGCTGCTGCTCGGTGATCTGACGCCGGGCCACGGAGTACGCGAGGCCGGACTGGACCGCATCTTGTCTCCGTAACCTGTAGCCAGACTGAAAACTATATGGGGCAGATATGGATTTCTCGTGGGGACCGGACGCTCGAATCCGACCGCTGGGTCGGCTGGACCCGGCGACGACCAAGCCAGGCGCGACGGCCGGATCGGGATGGCGGCTGGATTGACACGGCGCTTGGGGGCCCCAACACTTGCACATGGCCGAGGTCCCAGCGAAGCTGCCTGCTGGTCCCCTCGCCTGCCGTCCCATCCTGGGAGGAAACCGATGTCCCTTGTGACCCGCTGGCTGAAGCCCACCACCACCGTGCATGCGCACTGCGACATTCCGTGCGGCATCTACGACCCGCACCAGGCGGAGCTGGCCGCCCGAACCGTCGCCCGCATGGTCGAGCTGATCGGGCAGTTGCCCAAGGAGAACCAGACCGAGGCAGACCGCGCCAAGTTCGTGCGCTGCATCGCCATCAAGGAGCAGCACGCCGAGATCGTGAAGCGTGAGATCCAGGTCATCTGGAGCGACTACTTCAAGCCCGAGCACCTGGAGCGCTACCCCGACATCCACGATCGAACCTGGAAGATCCTCAAGCTGGCCGGCAAGAACAAGCAGACCATCGACGCTCAGGCCGCGGCCGAGCTCGAGGCGGCCGTGAAGGAATTCGCCGACATCTTCTGGTCGACCAAGAAGTAGCCAGCCCGAAGCCGAGGCCCAAAGACAGTCACCGAGCCCTCTCCCATGCCCCTCGCCGAAGCGTGGCGCCGCGCACGTCGCGGACCCTGGCGCGCGGTCGTCGCGGAGGAGAGCATGACTCCGGCGCTGCTGCCGGGTGATTGGCTGCTCCTCGATCCGGTGCCGCGACGCTGGCCCAAGCGGGGCAACGTGGTCGTCATCCATCAGCCCGGGACCGGCCTGCTCGCCATCAAGCGCGTGGCAGCCGGCCCCGGCGACGTCGTCCTGGCGGGCACGGAGTACGTGCGACTGGGCAACGAGGCCTGGCTGCTCGGTGACGGAGGTGGGCACTCGATCGACTCGCGGCACTACGGGCCGGTGAATATCGAGGCGCTGGTTGGACGCGCGTGGTTCCGCTACTGGCCTCCGCGCCGGATCGGGCTGATCCCGAGGCGCCGGTCCACCAGCTCGCGAGCGCGCTCCAGCGTCGCCTCCAAGGGCAAGCTGCGGCGCAAGTAACGCGCTCGGCGGGATGCGTTCGGCGCGCTGCGGGCCGGGTCCGTGCGCGCGGATGCGACGGGCGGCCCGGCCGACCGTCAGGCCCGGCCGACCGTCAGGCCCGACCGATCAACTCGCGCGCGGCCAGGACGATCATCTCGCGGTCGCGCGGCAGCATGTCCTGGAGCATGATCCGTTCCACTCCGGCGGCCGCGAAGGCGCGGACCACGTCGCGCGCCTGAGCGGGGGTGCCGACGATCCAGCGTTGGCGGCGCTCCGTCAGCCACGCCGCCGCATCCGCGCCCGCTTCCCCGACCATGGCCAGCTGCGCCTTCACCCGCCGCGTCAGCTCGGCCTCGTCCGCGCCGATCAGAAGTCCCACCATCGCCGATCGCTTCACGGTCGCCGGGTCTCGCCCGATGAGCCGGCACTCGGCGTCGAGCTTCTCGAAAGCCTCCGCGCATCGAGCCGGGGCGGAGCCGGACATGTTGTATTCGTCCGCGTACCGCGCGGCCAGGCGCAGCGATCGGGGACTGCCTTCGCCACCTACGATGATCGGCGGCCTCGGTCGCTGGACTGGCTTGGGATGGAACGCTGCGTCCTTTATCGAAACCTGCTTCCCCTCGAACGACCAGCCGTCCGGTTCCTCCCACAGGCCGTGCAGGATCTGCAGCTCGTCCTCCATCAGGTCGGCTCGCCTGGAGATTTCCGGAAACGCAAGGCCGAGCTGGTCGTGCTCGAGCTCGTTCCAGCCGGCCCCCACCCCGACCTCGATTCGGCCGCCGCTCATCTCGTCGATCGTGGTCACCAGCTTGGCGAACGACCCCGGGTGCCGAAAGGTGACCGGCGAGACGAGCGCGCCGAGGCGGATGCTCTCCGTCTCGCGGGCGAGCCCTGCCAGCACCGCCCAGGCGTCTGTCGTGGGCTTATCCGAGGGTCCCGGGAAGCTGCGGTAGTGGTCCGATCGAAAGAAGGCCTCGAAGCCGAGCCTTTCGGCCGATCTGGCGAGGTCGAGCTGCTCGAGATACGACAGACCCTGCTGGGGCTCAGTCATCAGCGCGAAGCGCATCCCCATCCTCCTGCTCGCCCGGGAACCGGCCAACAACGACGGCAAGACCGCCCAGCGGATCATGCGCTCCGCAAGGCGCTGCCGCACGGGCGCTGCAGAAAGTTCCCCCACCGGCTAGACTTCGGCCGTCCGTTATGGGGAGCGGATCCCGTATCGGGCATGACTATTGCGGCGATAGCTGTGCATTCACCTCAGGCGGGCCGGCTCCCCCTCACCGGCCCGCCTTCATTTTCTCCGACGGGATGCCGGCCTGGCGAGTCAGGCCCTCGGCACCGGCGACGCCGCATACTTGGGCCATGCCTGAGCCGATCAACCCACCGAACCCGCCGCTTGGCGACGGCGTGATCTGCCTGCGAGCCTTCCGGGCAGGGGACGCGCCGGCCATCGCCGCCGCCTGCCAGGACGGCGAGATCCGGCGCTGGGTGCCGATGCTCCCGGTTCCCTACACCGAGGCCGATGCCCGCGCCTTCATCCTGATGACGCTGCAGGCCTGGCACGACGGCACGGGCTGCGAGTTCGCCGTCGTCGACGCGCACGACGACGGCCTCTTGGGAGCGGCAGGGCTGCATCTGGGCCCGAATCGCCGCCGCCGGGCCATCGGCTATTGGGTCGCACCCGGGATGCGACGCCGGGGGATCGCGAGCCGTGCGGTACGCCTCCTGGCGCGCTGGGCATTCGAGCGGTTCGACACGCAGCGGCTGGAGTTGTGGACTCTTCCCGGCAACATCGCGTCGCAGGCCGTGGCGGAGAAGTGCGGCTTCAGATACGAGGGCCTGGTCCGCAACTGGGCGCTGGGCAGGGATGACAACCCGCTCGACGTGGTCATGTTCGTCATGACGCCCGACGAGCTGGCAGACCTGGCCCCGACGGCCGAGCCCGCTCCACGGATCGCCGCCGTGCCGCGCGAGCTGCGCGCTCCCGGCACGCGGGCGGCGCCATTCGTCGAGGTCGCTTCGATCGAGAGCCTGACGCCGGGATCGATGCGCCGGGTCACCCTTGCGGATCTGGACCTGCTGGTGGCGTGGACACCGGATGGGATCGTCGTCACGGACGACCGCTGCCCTCACATGTCGGCGCCACTCTCGATCGGTGTCCTGGACGGATGCGTCGTGGCCTGTCCCCTGCACGAAGGTCGCTTCGACCTGTCCACGGGCGAAACGGTCCGGATGCCTACGACCGGCGGCCTCGACGCCGAGGGCCGCTACCATACCGCGTGGTCGCCGTCGGGGGCCGAGCTCAAGCCGGAGCCGCCGTCCAGGAAGCTCGAGGCCCGGCGGCTGACGCGGGTCAATCGGCTGCGCTACTACCCGGCCCGCATCCGCGGCGGACGTCTGGAGGCCCAGCTGCCGATCCTGGCGGAGTAGCGCGCGCCGGCCGCCGCCGTCCGACCTCCCCTCGAGGCTACGGCTTGTGCCCGACGGTCCTGCCTGCGGCCTTGGCTGCCCTGGCCGCTTCCTCGGCGCGACGTGTCGAGCTGGCAGTCAGCATCCTGCAGGCCTCTTCCATGTCGTCGGTGCAGTCGAGAATGTCCAGGTCCTGCGGCGAGATGGCACCGCGAGCGATCGCTTCGCGGCGCATCCATTCCAGCAGGCCGGCCCAGTAATCGGTCCCGATCAAGACCACCGGGAAGTGGCGGATCTTGCCCGTCTGGATGAGCGTCAGCGACTCGAACAGCTCGTCGAGCGTGCCGAAGCCACCGGGGAAGATGGCGAAGCCGTCGGCGTACTTCACGAACATAACCTTGCGGGCGAAGAAGTAGCGGAACTCGACGCCGAGATCGACGTAAGCGTTCACCGCCTGCTCGTGCGGCAGCTCGATGTTGCAGCCGATCGAGAGCCCGCCCGCTTCGTGGCAGCCGCGGTTGGCGGCCTCCATGATGCCCGGCCCGCCGCCGGTGATGACGGCGAACCCCTGGCCGGCGAGCAGCCCGGCCAGCTGCCGCGCCTTGGCGTAGTAGGGATCGCCCTCGACAACCCGGGCCGAGCCGAAAACCGTGATCGCCTTGCCGACCGCCGCCAGGGCGTCGAACCCCTCCACGAACTCGGACATGATGCGCAGCGAGCGCCACGGGTCGGAGTCTAGGAAGGCCGGCCGCTGGCGCGGCGAGAGCAGTCGCTCGTCCTCGGTCCGGGCGTGCACGGTGAGCATCTCCGTCGCCTTGGGGCGGTAAGTCACGCGCCCGCTGCGGCGGTTGTGGTTGCCGTTGTGACTGCCGTTGCCGTTGTGATTCGCGCTGGCGTGCGCTGCGTACGTGGGCGTCGCGGGCGTGGGCGCAGCGCGGCCCGAAGGCGCCCGGGCGGGCGAGGGCGCGGACTGTGCCTTACCGGCCGGCGCCTCGCCGGCCCTGGCCCTCTTCTTCTGCGAATGAGGCATCTATCTCTCCTAGTCGTACCGTCAGAGCATGCCACGCTGGCGACATCGTTGTGACGGGCGACTCATTAGGGATCGGCCGGACGGGCGGTTTGATCACCCCCGCAAGGGGTCGGCGCGGGCCGCCCCTAGCCGGTTATCTCGGCTCGATCCGAGAACAGCGCCGCGACCACCAGGGATCCGACTAGCCAGACGCCAACGAGCACCAGCGCCTGGTCGGCCGGCAGCGCGCTCGTCGCTGCGCCGAAGCCGCCGCCCGCGGTCGCGCCGCTCGAGGTCGTGGCCAGGGCTGCGTTGGCGACGCTGAAGGGCATGTACTGCACGATGTCCGGCAGGAAGATGCTGGCAAAGCCCTCGCCAAAGTAGAAGGCGATGCCAACCCCGATCCCGGCCAGCTGGCTACGCGCCAGGGTTGCGATGGTGAAGCCGAGTGCTCCTTCCTCGACGACCGCGAACCAGCCCTTCAGAAGCCGTTCGGGCAGGCCGTTCAGGGTCGCCGAATCCCCCAGGCCGCTGGTCGACACGTTCGCCAGGTGGGCACCCACGATCGCCGCGGCCACGCCGACGGCGAAGGTCGCCAGGAGGCCCACGGCGATCATGGCCGCGACCGATACGTACGAGATCAGCATATAGCGGACGCGGCTCTCGCCTCGCGCCACGGCCGACTTGAGCGTGCCCCAACCCCATTCGGAGCCGGCGATGGCGGCCCCGTAGATGACCGCAAAGAGGCCGCCCAGCCCGGTGATGAACTCAAGGATCCGGTCGTAGGCACCGGGAAAGGTGACGAGATCCCGAGCCGCGGCTTCCCTCGCTGCGTTGGCGCGTTCGTTAGCCGTGGCGCCGACCGCGATGACGATCACGGCCAGCAGCCCCATCAGCAGCCCGACGGTGACCCAGCTCGCGGGTCGGCGGACGAGCTTTCGAAGTCCCGAGACGAAGAGCCTCATGCCGCGGTCCCCTTTCCGGCGGGAGCGCCGTCATCTTGCCCGCCGTTGAGCCCGCCCAGGCCGACGAACGTTCCTTCACCTCCCGAGGGTCCCTGACCTCCCGTCAACTCGAGGAAGAGCATCTCGAGGTCGTTGCCCGACTCGAGGCCGGAGGCGAAGATGCCCGCACCGGCCAGCACCTGGTTGACCGCCTCCGCCTGCTCGGCGGCAACGTGAACGGCCAGCCAGCCCTCGTCCCGATCCGTCTCGGTCAGCCGCTCCGCGGTGCCGAGCGGCGCCAGCGTCTTGATCGCCGCGTCCGTCAGGTTCGGCCGGACGCGGACCTTGACCACATCCTGCATCGCCAGGAGCTCCTTGAGCGGCCCCTCGCGGACCAGCTTCCCGGCCGCGATGATGCCCACCACGTCGGCCATGACCTGCACTTCGGCCAGCAAATGGCTTGAGACGAAGACGGTCTTGCCCTGGGACGCCAGCGCCTTGAGCGTGTCGCGCATGGCCACGATGCCCGCCGGGTCGAGACCGTTGGCAGGCTCGTCGAGCAGCAGCAGCTTCGGATCGCTCAGCAGCGCGGCGGCTATCCCGAGCCGCTGCTTCATGCCCATGGAGTAGTCCTGGACCTTGTCCTTGGCGCGGTCGCACAGGCCGGATAGATCGAGCAGCTCCTCGATCCGCTTCGAAGACACCGGGGCACCGGACGCGGCCAGCTCGCGCAGGTTGGCGCGGCCCGACAGGTACGGGTAGAAGGTCGGCGACTCCACGAGCGCCCCAACCTCGAACAGGCGGCGCCGGTCTCCGCGCTTGAACGGCCTGCCAAGCATCTCGACCGTGCCGCCGTCGGCGTGGATCAGCCCCGTCAGGACTCGCATGGTCGTCGTCTTGCCGGCGCCGTTGGGGCCGAGGAAGCCGTAGACCACGCCCGCCGGGACTGCCAGGTCGAGGCCGTTGAGCGCGAGCCTGGAGCCGTAGCTCTTGCGCAGGCCACGGGTCGCCAGGGCCAGGCCGCCCGCGCCGCTCATGCCGGCCCTCCGCCGGCAGCCTGTGTCGCGCCAGCGGCTGGCGTTTCAGGATTCACGAGAGTATCTCCTTCGGTTGAAGCCGCCGCTGGTAACGCGGCGGGCAAACGCTCGGCCATGATTCGAAGCAGGCGATCGAAGTCCGCGAGCTCCGCCGGCGTCAGGACGGCAAGCACGCGGCGCATGGCATCTCGCCGGGCCCCGGCGATCTCGGCCAGCAGGCGAGCCCCGTCGTCGCTCAACGCGCAATGGACCACGCGCCGGTCGTCGGCGCGGTGACTGCGGATGGCCAGGCCATGGCGCTCCACGCGATCGACGAACTCGGAGGAAGTGGCGGCGGTGACGCCCAGCAGCTCGGCGAGCTGTCCGATCGAAACCGGCCCGGACTGTCCAAGGATGAAGAGCAGCCGCAGCTGACCGAACGTGAGGTCGTGATGGGCCCAGCCCGGCGGCCCCTTGGGCATCAGCCGGACCAGAGCCTGGACGTCAGCGTCGATGTCGTCGAACGTGACGGCAGGCCTTGATATTTCGGGCATGTCCTTATCTTATGGAACCACCTCAAGGAATTCTGAAAGCCGGTCGCCACGGGTCCAGTGTTGCGGAGGGCGTGTGCCGGGCATCTCTCGATCAGCCCCTATCGGGCGCCAGCCAGCCCTTCCACGTGGCGTCGGCGGGGCCGGCCGTGAAAGCGTTGCCGAAACGGACGAGGGGCAGCCGAAGCAGGCCGTTGTCGGCGAGCAGCCGCTCCACGATCTCGTCGTCGCCAAGGCGCATGTAGCCCAGGCCCAGGTCCCTGTAGCGACGGCCATCCGTGTCCAGCAGGGCGGCGGCTCCGAGCCGCTCCACGAAGCGGCGCAGCTCACCGGGCGCGATCGGCTTGCGGCGCAGGTCCACGTACGTGATGTTGACGCGGCGCTCCTTGAAGAAGCGCAGCGCGGCCTGCGTCGGGCGCGAGTCGGCCAGCCCGAAGAGCTGGACGGTGGGACCTGCGGGGGCCGGCATGGCGAGAAGATTAGCGAGGCTACCGGGACGCGATTCGGCTGTTGCCGCCCCTCCCGGTGGCGCGGCCCGGCGGGTACCATCCACGCAGGAGGTGCGGCGTGATCTGGTTCACCGTTCAGCTGGACGACAAGCCCGGGGCACTGGCGAGAATGGCGGCCGCCCTGGGCGAGCGAGGCATCAACATCACCGCCATCGTGGGCATCGCCGAGGATACTGACGGCGCGCTGATGCTGGCCACCAGCGACGCCGGCGGGACGCGCGAGGCCTTCAAGTCCCTGAAGCTCGCCTTCGAGGAGCACGATCCCGAGGCCGGACTCAGCCTGGACGAGATGTCGCGCGCGACCGGCCTGGCCGACCGCGGCATGGGCGGCGGGAGCCGATAATGGCACGTCCGGAGCACGCCGGCCAGACCGTCGCCGTTCGCCTCGACTACGCCGATCGCCCGGCCGCGATCGCGGAGATCGCCACTCGCGTGGCCGCGGCCGGCGGCACCGTCAGGACTTTGAGCACCGTCCGTCGCTGGACGGAGGTGGAGGCCGGAGCTCTGGTCGAGATCGAGCTGGAGGTGGAAGGGCTGCCCCACGAGCGCCTGACCGAGACACTCGACCAGCTGCCGGGCCTGCGGGCCTGCCGCCAGACCAGGTCGCTGGACGAGGTCTTCGGAAAGCGGCTGATCGTGATCGGCGGCGGAGCGCAGATCGCGCAGGCCGTTCTCGGAGCGGTGAGCGAGGCGGATCGCCACAACCTCCGCGGCGAGAAGATCAGCGTCGACACCATCCCGCTCGTCGGCGAGGCGAACCTGGCCGCGGCGGTCCGCGCCGTGGCCGACCTCGACCGGGCCCGTGCGCTGCTGCTCGCCGGCTCGATCATGGGCGGCGACATCACCAGGGCCGTTCAGGAGCTACAGGCGGTCGGGATTCCGGTCATCTCCCTGAACATGGTCGGCACCGTAACGGACGTGGCGGACCTGGTGGTCACCGACCCGG
The DNA here is from genome assembly GCA_050014975.1 of Candidatus Limnocylindrales bacterium. Lineage (GTDB taxonomy): Bacteria > Chloroflexota > Limnocylindria > Limnocylindrales > CSP1-4 > Fen-1039. The sequence goes on along the minus strand of JBEKCH010000019.1, from coordinate 12,686 downwards.
TCCAGGCCGGCACGATGGCGGTCATGGGCATCGCCGACACGGCCAAGTTCGACTTCGCCCGGCAGAAGGGCCGGCGCTACTAGACGAAAGCGGGGCGGCCGAACCGGCGGGGCCGAACGGCCGGAAACCGGTCCGGCGGCAATCGGAGGCACCGATGCGCATCGCGACCTGGAACGTCAACTCGCTCAAGGCCCGCCTGCCGCGGGTCGAGGAGTGGCTGGCGCAGCGCGCCCCCGACGTGCTGCTGATGCAGGAGACGAAGCTCGCCGACGAGGCGGCTCCGGACATGCCGTTCCGAATGGCGGGCTACGAGCTGGCCCACCACGGCGAGGGGCGCTGGAACGGCGTCGCCATAGCGAGCCGCGTCGGGATCGAGGACGTCGTCACCAACTTCGGCGACGGGCCGGTGCGCCGCTCACCCGGGCCCGAGTCCGCGACGGCAGCGATCGCCGATGTCATCGAGGCGGAGGCTTCGGTCGCGCCCGGTGACGAGGCTCGAATGATCTCCGCGGTCTGCGGCGGCGTCCGCGTCGTCAGCATCTACGCCCCCAACGGTCGAGCCCTCGACACGCCGTTCTATCGGGCCAAGCTGGCCTGGTTCGACCGCCTGGCCCGCTGGCTGCGCGAAACCCAGGATCCGGCAGCGTCGCTGGTCATCGGCGGCGACTTCAACGTTGCGCCCGAGGACATCGACGTCTACGACCCGGCCGACTTCACCGGCGCCACGCACGTCTCCGGGCCCGAACGCGAAGCCGTCGCGACTCTGCGCGACTGGGGCCTGGTCGACGCCTATCGGCTCCACCACCCCGAGCCCGGCAAGTTCTCGTGGTGGGACTACCGCGCCGGCAACTTCCACAAGGGGCTGGGCATGCGCATCGACCACCTGTACGTGACCCGCGGCGTGGCCGGCCGCTGCACCGCCGCCGAGATCGACCGCGACGCCCGCAAGGGCCAGCTCCCCTCCGACCATGCGCCGGTCTACATCGACCTGTCCGACTGAGGCCCTCGGTCGAAGGCGCCTCGGAAGAAGGTTTCACGATCGCGGATGCGGCCGATCCCGATGAGCCGGCCGTCCACGTCCTCGACGACGAACTCGTAGCTGCCGTAGGTCGTCATTGCCGGCTCGCGGAGGATGCGGGCGCCCTTCGCCTTAAGCTCCGCGCACATCGAATCGACGCCCTCCACGGTGTCCGGGTCGAGGTAGATGTCGAAGCCGGCGCCGTGACGGGCGGCGTTGGACTGGACATCGCCGTGCCTGGCCTGCACCAGGATGATCTCGACATCATCGCGGTAGATCGTGGCGAAGGCCTCCTCGGCATCGTAGTGCTCGACCACCGTGAAGCCGAAGATCTCGCGGTAGTACGCGGCGGTCCGGCGCACGTCGGGCGTGATGAAGACCGCGGCGGCGTTGGCCAGCCTGGTCCTGCCCAAAGTTCACCTCCCTCGCCCGGATAGTGCCACAACTACATCAGGTCACTCGTGACTTTAGCCGCCGGTGTGCCGGTGCGGGTCGGACCGCGGGCGCGCTGCCCGCCGTTCGCGGCCACGCGTGGGGTAAATCGTCACCTGCGAACGTTCGTCGCCTCGATCGAGCGCTCGTCGCCTCGATCGAGCGCTCGTCGCCTCGGTTTCTGGCAAATACGCGTACCAGGCGTAGATGACGGAAACGGGCCGGATGCGCGTCAGATACGCCCAGCAGGCGTAGGGCGACCCGAACAACGCCAGATGCGAATCAGGTACGTTCCCCACGCGCGACGCGGCCGAAACCGGCGCTCACTGTGCGGCTCGCCGCGCATCCGACGCCGCCGGGTGGCAGTATGCGCGTATGGAAATCCGCTTCCTCGGCGCTGCCAACACCGTAACCGGCTCCCAGTTCCTCCTCATCACCGATCGAGCCCACGTGCTGATCGACTGCGGCATGTTCCAGGGCGGACCGCACGAGGTCGTCCGCAACCGCGTGCCGCTTGCCTACGACCCTGCCAGCCTGGACGCGATCGTCCTGACCCACGCTCACCTCGACCACTGCGGCCTGATTCCGCACATCGTGGTCGAGGGCTTCAAGGGGCCCATCTATGCCACGCGCGGCACGATCGAGCTGGCGGCGCTGGTGCTGCTCGATTCGGGCAAGCTTCAGGAGGAGTACGCCAAGCGTCATCGCCACTGGGCGGCGAAGAACCCGGACAGGGCGGCGCGCGAGGAGCAGAAGGAACTGACCGAGATCCAGGAACAGGAGCAGATCGCCGAGCAGGAGGACGAGGCGACCGCCGTCGGCGCCCTTCACCCGGGCGATGTGACGCCGGAAGGCCACATCGTGGCTTCGGGCATCGACGAGCTGGCTCTCCGCGACGAGCAGGGCATGGGCACGCGCCTCGGCTACCCACCGATCGGCCACCCGAACTACGCGGCCGCCATGGCCGGCAACCCCGCTCGACCCAACCTGGTCCTCGAGGAGCCGCTCTACGACCAGGCGCAGGCCCAGGGCTCTCTGGCGCGGTTCAGGCCCGTGGACTACGAGCGCCAGGTCGCGGTCGCGCCCGGGATCAGCGCCGTCTTCCACGACGCCGGCCACATCCTCGGCTCCTCGATCGTGGAGTTGCGCGTCGCGGCGCAGGGGAGCATCCCGGCCCGAACCCTCGTCTTCTCCGGCGACCTGGGCCGCATCGATGCCCCGATCCTGCGCGATCCCACCGTTATAAGGCAAGCCGACTACGTCTTCGTCGAGTCGACGTACGGCGGCCGCACCCACGAGCCGGAAGATGAGTCTCTCGATCAGCTCGCGCAGGCCGTGAACGACGTCATCGCGCAGAGCGGCGTGCTCCTGATCCCGTCCTTCGCCATCGGCCGAACGCAGGAAGTCGTGTGGGCCCTCCAGCACCTCCTCGACGCCGGCCGGATCCCGAAGGTCAAGCTCTACCTGGACTCGCCGATGGCGTCGAAGGCATCGACGATCTACCGCGAGCACCACGATTACTACGACGCCGAGACGCTGGCCCTGCTGGACCGCGGCGAAGGCCCGATCGACTTCCCGAACCAACAGGAGACGCCCCTGGCGGCCCAGTCCGAGAAGATCGATCGTTCGCGCCGGCCCTACGTCCTGGTCGCCTCGAACGGCATGCTCACCGGCGGCCGCGTCCTGGGTCACCTGCGCACACTGATCGGCGACACGAAGGCGATGATCCTGTTCGTGGGCTACCAGGGCGAGGGAACACTAGGGGCGCACCTGCAGGCGGGCCTCAAGACGGCCCGCATCGACGGCCAGGAATACCAGGTCCGCTGCGCTGTGCGCTCCATCAGCGGCTTCTCCGCCCACGCCGACGAGCCGCAGATCCTGGCCTGGCTGAGCCATTTCATCGAGGGTCGAAAGGCCGGCGGCCCGGGCGTGCCGCGGCGAGTTTTCATCGTCCACGGCGACCCGGAGGCGCAGCAGGCGATCGAGCCGAAGATCGCGGCGCTGGGCCTGCCGGCGATCGCGCCGCACTGGCACGAGCACGTCAAGCTCGACTAAGCCCGCCCGGAGCCTCCGCCAGCCATGCCCGACGCCACCCCTGAAGTCCCGACGGTCGTCCGGGCGATCCGCTCGATCCGGCTCGAGGAGCGCGGCGAGCTCGACCGCGTGATCGTGAAGAACTGGGGCTCGCCCTACGTGGTCAGCCGCGGTTCGCTTCATCGCGTCTCGGAGCTGCCCTGCCTTCTGGCCACGGACGGCGACCGCTGGTTGGGCGTGGCCGTCTACCGCCACGCCGCGGGCGCCTGCGAGCTCGTGCTCCTGGAAGCGTTCGAGCGGGGCCACGGAACGGGGACGGCGCTTCTGAACGCGGGCATGGAGCAGGCTCGTGCGGCGGGCGCTCGCCGCCTGTGGCTCGTGACCACGAACGACAACGTCGATGCGCTGCGCTTCTACCAGGGCCGCGGCTTGCGCCTCGTACGCCTTTGGCCCGACGCGGTGACGCAGGCCCGCAAGTTGCTCAAGCCTGAGATCCCGCTCAGGGGGAACCACGGCATCCCCATCCGAGACGAGCTGGAGCTCGACTGCCCCCTGACCGGCCCATCCGGCGGGCCCAGACACGAAGACGCTTACGGCGACGGCAACGGCGACGACCTGCGGGCGATAACGCGATGACACCGAAACGCGCGAGCAGACGCCCATCTTCGAGCGGCAGCATGCCGGCGCGCCAGTCGGCCAGGCAGCAGCGCCCGGCGAATAGGGAGGCCAATCGCGACCCGGCGCGAGCCGGCACGCGCGGGTCCAGTGGCAACGGCGCCGGCCCGCTCATGACCTGGAGCGTGACCTTCGTCGTGATCGCGGTGGCCGTCATAGCCGCCGCCTTCGTCACCTCGCGATTCAGCGCCGGCAGCAGCAGCTCCGGCTCCCCTGTCCCTCCCACTGTGGTCACGCCGGCGAACATCCCATCGAACGATCGAACGCTGGGCAATCCGGATGCGCCCGTCACGATCGATCTCTACGGCGATTTCCGCTGCTCCGCCTGCTTCGTCTTTGCGACCGAAGGGACCGAGACGGAGGTCGTTGACAACTACATCGCCACCGGCAAGGCCAAGCTGGTCTGGCACGACCTCCTTTCGATCGACTCGATCGACGGCTCGACCGCCTCGCGCGATGCCGCGAACGCCGCCTGGTGCGCGGCCGACCAGGGCCAGTTCTGGGTCATGCACGACTGGCTGTATGCCAACCAGTCGCCCACCGAAGACGCTTCCGCCTTCACCGAAGCCAGACTTTCCGCCATCGGCAAAGCGGCCGGCCTCGACATGTCGCAGTTCCAGCCGTGCCTGGACCAGGGCACTCACGACGCCGCCATCGCCGCCGAGGCTGCCAGCACGCCGGCACAGGCCACTGGCACCCCCTCGGTCTTCGTGAACGGCAAGTTCGTCACCGGGCCGACCGCCAATTCCTGGCCCGGCTACGCCCAGATCAAGGCCGCCATCGACGCCGCGCTCGCCTCACCCGCGTCGAGCGCCTCGCCCGCGTCGAGCGCCTCAGCCGCGCCGAGTGCCTCGCCCAGCGCACATCCCTCTTAGGACGGGCGCCGAGCGGGTCGGTTCTGCCCTCCCTAGCTCGCGGCGCCGCCGGCCGCTCCCGTGCTGCCCGGGGCATAGAGCGTCACTCCGGCCTGGCAGGCCGGGCAGGTCCCGGGGCCCGGATCGTAGGTGGGCAGTGCGAGCTGCCACAGCGCCCGGAGCGGGTAGCTCCGCCCCGTCAGCGGCGAACTGAGCGACGCCAGCCCGCCGGATCGATCGGCGAGGACGGCGCAGGTGACGATCTCGCCGCCGAGGGCCTCGACCGCGGGAAGCATCGCCAGCAGCGAGCCGCCGGTGGTCAGGATGTCGTCCACGAGCAGCACCCGCTCGCCCGGGGAGATGGTGAAGCCGCGTCTGAACTCGCGCCGCGTGGTGCCGTCCGCGTCCCGCACCTCCTCGGCGAAGATGCTCCGCACTCCCAGCTGACGGGCCGTTTCGAAGGCCAGCACGATGCCACCGGTCGTGGGCCCGGCAACGACGTCCACGACAGGCGCTCCCTCCGCGTCCCGATGCCGCGCCGCCCAGAAGCCGCACAGCTCGCTCGTGGCGGCGGGATCCTGCAGGACCAGAAACTTCTCGAGATACCGATCCGAGTGCTTGCCGCTCTTGAGCAGGAAGTGGCCTTCCTTGAGCGCGCCCGAACGGCGGAAGAGGTCCTCCGTCCGGGCCGCGATGGCCCTGGCCGCGGCCAGCTCCGCCGCGGGTCGAATCGTGGTCATCGGCGCCTCCTCACGGGCGGTACTCGGCGCCTTTGGCCGACGGCACCCCGGCCCGCTTCGGCAGTGCCGTGCCGACGAGCGGCCCGTAGGACGACAGCCCGCGCCGCAGGCACTCGGCCCGCAGCTCATCGCCGAGGCGGACGGGCAGCTCCGGGTCGGCGAAGATGGCGGTGCCGATCTGAACCGCGACGGCGCCACAGGCAAGAAAGTCCAGGACGTCTCCGAGCGAGGTCACGCCGCCGATCCCGACGATCGGGATGGAAACCACCTGGGCAACTTCGTACACGATGCGCAGCGCCACCGGCTTGATGGCCGGGCCGGACAGGCCGCCGTAGGTGTTGCCGAGGAAGGGCCGCGTTCGATCGGGCGAGACGGCCAGGCCCGACAGGGTGTTGATCGCCGTGATTGCGTCCGCGCCGGCCTCCTCGATCGCCTTGGCGATGGGCCGGACGTCCGCCACGTTGGGCGAGAGCTTGACCAGGAGCGGCAGCCCGGTCGCCCGCCGGACCGCGGCGGTCACGGCTCGAGCGCCGTCGCGGTCGATCGCGAACTGCAGGCCGCCCTTGCCGACGTTGGGACAGCTGATGTTCAGCTCGATGCCGGCCACGCCGGGAACGCCGTCCAGACGGCGCGCCACCTCGACGTAGTCCTCGATCGATTCACCGGCGACGTTGACGATGACCGGAACTGTCCAGTCCTGCCAGACGGGGCCGTACTTCTCGATGACGGCGTCCACACCGGGGTTCTGGAGGCCGATCGAGTTGAGCATCCCGCCGGGCGTTTCGGTGACGCGAGGCGGTGGGTTGCCGGCCCGCGGTCTCAGGGTCGTGCCCTTGCAGCAGATGGCGCCGAGGCGCTGGACGTCCACGACCTCGCCGTATTCGACGCCGTAGCCGAAGGTGCCCGAGGCGACCAGGATCGGGTTCGACAGCCGCAGACCTCGTCGCGGCGCCAGGTCGACCGACAGATCGATGCGATCGAGCGCCTCGCGCTCCGCCAGCGACGGCCTGGCGGCAGCCGGCGCACCGAGGCCGGCGATGGCAGCGCGCCCGGCCTCGACTCGCGGCCGCCCGTCGAGCGAGCCGGCGATTCTGCCGTCCGGCGCGGACTTCGTCCGGTCTATGGGCACGATGGCGCTCTTGATCGCTCGAACGGTGGGCGTTCGCTTCGGCTTGCCGGTGCCCTTCACAGCCCAGGCGGCCTTCGCCCCCGGCCGAACCTCGGCGGCCGTGACGACCTTCTTCCTGGCCTTCACGCAATCGACTCCCAGGCGATCTCCTCGGCGGCGAAGACCGGCCCCTCGCGGCAGACACGCAGCGGTCCCTCGACCCCAAGGACGGCGCAACCCAGGCAGGCGCCCACGGCGCAGCCCATCGTCTGCTCCATCGAGACCTGCAGGAAGGCCTTGCGCCGCGCGGTCACCGACCCGAGCGGCTCCGGCTTGCCGGTGCCTCTCTTGCGACCCAGCCTGGCGACACCCAGGCGGTCACGGCGGCCCGCGGCGAGAGCGGCGAGCCGCTTGAGCATCGGGTGAGGACCGCAGGCGAAAGCCTGATCGGCCCAGGCTTCGTAGTCGGCCACCAGCTCGGTCACGAAGCCGCGCTGGCCCAACGACCCATCGTCCGTGGCGACGACGTACTCGACTTCGTCGGGGAGCAGGCTGGAGGGGTAGACGTGCGACGCGCTCTGCGCCCCGAACAGGATCACCACCTGCCGGCCGTCCCGGACCGCCTCGTCGGCGAGCATCCGGAGCCCGGCCATCCCCAGGCCGCCGGCGATGAGCAGCAGGTGGCGGCTGCGCGGATCCACCTCGAAGGGGCGGCCGAGCGGCCCGAGCATGTCGAGGCGGTCGCCCTCACGGGCGCGTGCCAGCCATTCGGTGCCCCGACCGACCGTTCGAAAGTGGAGCGTGACGATCCCCGTGGCCGCGTCCGCGGTGTTGATCGAGAAGGGCCGCCGCAGCACCAGGCCGGAGTAGTCGCCGGTGCGAACGTGGACGAACTGGCCCGCCCGCGAACCGGCGGCCAGCTCAGGTGCATGAAACGACTGGATCCACTGGCCCGGCAGAATCTGCCGGCTATCGACGAGCTCGGCCGAAACCAGGCGCATCGTCACCGGCGCTCGCTGTCCTCCTCGCCACCTCCGGCGCCCCGCGCGCCGTGCTCCTCGTCGCCCTTGCCGCCCTCGTCGCCGTCGCCTTCCTCTTCGTCGCCTTCCTCTTCGTCGCCTTCCTCTTCGTCGCCTTCCTCTTCGTCGCCCCTGTTGTCCTCAGCCTCCGCGTCGCGACCTTCCAGCTCGGGGAAGGCCTCGGCCAGGGCATCGGCAAGGTCGCCGAAGACATCGGTGGGGTCGTAGAACTTGACGATCTCATCGGGGCCGTCCAGCTTCTGCCACCGGCCGGACGCGACCTCTTCCTCCGGGACCACCTCCGCGGTGAACGCACCGGAGGCTCGCAGCGTGAGGCGCTCGTCCTCGTCGTCGACGACGATCAAGTCGCCCAGGACGGCCGTCAGGGCGGAGGCCGCGCTCTCGAACTGCTCGAGCAGGTGAGCCTCGGACTGCTGGCTGCGCTCCTGGAAGGCGAGGGCCAGGTCATACAAGCGCTCGGCCGCCTCCTCCTCCGTCTCGGGAGCTTCCTCGAATTCGTGCGCCGCCGCCCAATCGTCGGCCGCGGCGGCGTAAGGGTTCTCGGCGCCGAGCGGAACGGTGTCCTCGGGGGCGATGTCCGCGGCGCGCAGCAGTTCGTTGGTGGCCGTCGGCTCGGCCTCCAGCCCGGCCTGGAGCTTCGTCGCCTCGCTGAACGACGCGAAGACATCCGCCAGGTTGTACAGCTCGACGAGCTCGGCAGCGGTGTCGATCGTCTCGGTCTCGCTCACCCACTTGCCGGTGGCGTCGTCCAGGTAGCGGCTGCGGCTGCGGAAGCTCATGTCCTCGGCGATGGCCAGGTAGTCCACCTCGTCATCGATCAAGACCACTCCGCCAAGCTCCCGGATACGGGCCTCGTTCGCGTCGAGAAAGCGGCTCAGCTGTGCCGATGCCGATGCCAGGTAGTCGGTCCGCTCCAGGGCGGCGTCCGCGGCGAGTTCGCCGAGCAGATCGTTGCGGCTCGTATCCATCGCGGTCGTCTCCCTATCCCTTGAATTCGAGATCCGGGCCGATGCGCTCCCGGAGGAACATCGAATGAGCGCGCGACATGATCCACTCCGCGCCGCGGTGGCCCAGGGCGCGGGCTGCCTCGTCGCGTTCGAGCTTGTCCAGCGTGGCGTAGTCGGGCAGCTGAAGGAGGATAACGTTGTCGAAATCCCAGCCGTAAGCCACGTTGTACCAGCCCAGGAACTTGATCCCGAACTTCTCCTCGTACTCTTTCATCTGGCGCGGCATGATCGTGCGCATGTAGAACTTGAAGAAGGGGTCGCGTCCTCTTCGGACTGAGAAGAAGGTCGCAAGGACTGGCACTGGCTCTGCGTTCTCCTAACTGCAGCGCGCCGATGGATGCCGGGCCTGCCGGCCTCGCCGCCGCGCGGCCTCCTATTCTCGCACGAGATGAACCTCGGCCGGCGCCGTGGTCGCGAGCCCAGTTGACAGCCGGGGACCGCGGGCCGCTTCGTCGGCCGGTGTCTATTCGTCGCCGGCCGCGGGATCCTCATAGGCCAGCCGACCGGCGGCGATCGTGAGCAGCACGCGGCCGGAGAGCTCGCGGCCGATGAGCGGCGAGTTCTTGCCCTTCGAGAGCAGCGACCCGGCGGTGACGGTCCAGGTATCGGCGCGGTCGAAGACGACCAGGTCCGCGGGAGCGCCCTCCGTGAGCCCTCTTTGGCGGGCGGCGGCGGTCGCGGCGACGGCCGGCCAGCCGGCCGCTATCGCGGCTGGTCCCGTCGTCAGCACCGCGATGGCCCGGGCCAGGGGCAGCTTGCCGGCGTCGACGAGCGCGAGCAGCACTCCCAGCGCCGTCTCGATGCCGCTTATGCCGTTCACCGCCTGGCCGAACTCCACCTCCTTGTCCACCGCCGTGTGCGGGGCGTGGTCTGTGACCACCGCGGAGGCGGTCCCGTCCAGCAGCGCGGCCAGGCATGCGGCGGCGTCGGCGGGGGTGCGGAGCGGCGGGTTGACCCGCAGCGAGGTGTTGTACGGCCAGGCGGTGAGCGCGGCGTCCGCCCACGGGTCGCGGGACGTGCCGTCGGCGCCGAGCGCCTCCCACGACCAGCGCCGCGCGCCGGCGATCCACTCGTCGGTGAAGGCCAGATGGTGAGGTGTCACGTCGCAGGTCACCGGCAGCCCGGCGGCGTTCGCCCGTCGGACCAGGTCGAGCGAGGCGGCCGTGGAGAGGTGCGTCAGATGGAGCCGAGCGCGGGGCTCGTCGTGCAGCGCATCCGCGAACACGGCGAGGTCGCGCGCAACGGCATTTACCTCGGCCGCAGTCGGCCAGCCCGCCAACCCCAGGATCGAGGCGACGTAACCCTCGTTCGCCTCGGCGCCAGCGGTCAGCTCGAGGTCCTCGGCATGCTCCACGATCGGCAGGCCCAGCATCCCGGCGTACAGCAGCGCGCTGCGCATCAGCTTGGGGGCCCGCACCGGCAAGCCATCGTCCGAATAGCCGATCACGCCCGCATCGGCCAGCTCGCCCATGGCGGACAGCTGCTCGCCCGCCCGGTCGGCCGAGACGGCGCCGTACGCCAGGACTTCCACGGGCGAGCCGCCGGCCCTGGCGGCGGCTCGGATGCGCTCCAGCACGCCCGGCTCGTCGAGGGCGGGCGAGGTGCTCGGCATGACCGCGACGGTGGTATAGCCGCCGTGAGCGGCCGCGGCAGTGCCCGAGGCCATGGTCTCCGCGTCCTCGAAGCCGGGTTCGCGGAAGTGGGCATGGAGGTCCAGGAAGCCCGGCGTGACGACCACGCCGTCGGCGCTGACGCCCTTCGCCTCGTCCCCCTCGAGCCAGACTACCGATTCCAGGACGCCGTCGGTCACGACGATCTCGCCCGGGCCTTCGCGACCGGAAACCGGGTCGACCAGCCAGGCCTTCTCGAGCTCGAAGCGCTCGACGACCTGGCCGACCCCGGGTCCTGGCGCCGTCGCGCCACGGGCCCGTTGCGGCTGCGGGCTCATCGGGCCGCCTCGGAGGTGCCGGCTGCCTCGGAGGTGCGGGGCGCTTCGTGACCACGAGCGGCCTCGTGAGCACCCGCGAGCAGGTAGAGCAGCGCCATCCGGACGGCGACGCCGTTGGCGACCTGCTCCGTGATCACCGCTCGACCGCTGTTCGCCACGTCCGGCGCGATCTCGACGCCCTCGTTCATGGGCCCGGGGTGCATCACGATCGCCTCGGGCCTGGCCAGGCTGACGCGCTCCGCGTTCAACCCGAACCGCGCCGCGTACTCGCGCAGCGACGGCAGCAGGCCGCCCTGCATTCGCTCGCGCTGGATCCGCAGGGCCATCACCACGTCCGCGTCCCGCAGCGCCGCCCGGACGTCGCTGGTCACGTTGAACCGACCGTGGCCGGGGATCGTTCCGCCGCTCCAGGCCGTGGCCCAGCGATCCATTCCCCGCAAGAGAGTGGCCGGGCCGCACAGCCACAGATCGGCCCCGGCAGCGGTCAGCGACCAGACGTTCGAGCGGGCCACTCTCGAGTGGAGGATGTCGCCCACGATCGCGACCTTGCGGCCGCGCAGATCGCCGTCGGGCAGATGCTGACGCATGGTGTAGAGGTCCAGGAGGGCCTGCGTCGGGTGAGCGTGCCAGCCGTCGCCGCCGTTCAGGACGTGGCCGCCGAAGACTTCGGCCGCGAGATAGGGCGCCCCGGAGACGGAATGGCGCATCACCAGGATCTCGGCGCCAAGGGCCTCCAGGGTCCGGATCGTGTCCACGAGCGACTCGCCCTTGGTCACCGAGGACGTCGCGGTGGCGATGCTCACGACGTCCGCGGAGAGGTTCCGGGCCGCCGTCTCGAACGACACGCGGGTGCGCGTTGAGGCTTCGTAGAAGAGAGTCGTCACGCGGCGGCCGTTGAGGGCGGGGACCTTTCGGATCGGGCGGGCGAGGACCCCTTTCATCTCGTCCGTGGTCCGCATGATCAGCTCGATCTCAGGCCAGGTGACGACGTCGACGTCGATCAGGTGGCGATGCCGCCACGAAGTCGGGGCAGCGGGGGCCATGCGCCGGGCAGGAGTCGCTCCCGTGGCCGCCGTCTCGACGCTCATTGACGACCTGCCGCTGCGGGCTCGGCGGAGCGGTCCTGGCGGCCGATGGTGACTTCGTCAGCGCCGTCGATCTCCTCGACGTGGACCATGACGATCTCCTCACGCGAGGTCGGCACGTTCTTGCCGACGTGGTCGGCTCGGATCGGCAGCTCGCGGTGGCCGCGGTCGATGAGCACCGCCAGCCGGATCGCCCGCGGCCGCCCGAAGTCGATCAGCGCGTCCATGGCGCAGCGGATCGTCCGGCCCGTGTAGAGCACGTCGTCGACCAGCACCACCGTCATGCCGTTGAGATCGAACGGCAGGGCGGTGGCCTTGACGATCGGCTGCTGGGCGACGAGCGACAGGTCGTCGCGGTAGAAGGTGATGTCGAGCGCGCCCACGGGGAGTCGAACCCCTTCGTGCTCCTCGATCGCCGCCGCGAGTCGCTGGGCAAGGGGGACGCCGCGGCGCTGGATGCCGACCAACGCGAGGCCCTGCGTGCCGGCCTGCTTTTCGACGATCTCGTGGGAGATCCGGACGATTGCTCGCCGGATCTCGTCCCCGGTCATGATCTGCCGGTCGGTCATCGATTCTCGCTGCCCCGCATCAGGCGCACTCCTTCTCGGCCTCACCGTGCCGGTCCTTAAAGGTCGTGCGAAGGATACCGCGCCTGGCGGCGCCACGCCTGGCTGGTGGGCCGTGCCGGGCGCACGGCGCCCCGGCCGGGGGCGTCGAGGCTAACTACCCGGGCGGTCTGTCGAGA
>JBEKCH010000018.1:0-51033 GCA_050014975.1 Candidatus Limnocylindrales bacterium | reverse complement strand
CGCGCTCCCGAACCAGACCGGCCGTGCCGTCGGTGCTGCCGTCGTCGACGATCAGCACGTCGATCTTCGCGGGCAGCGCGCCCTCCGGCAGGGAGCAGAGATAGGCGAACAGCTCGTCCAGCGCGGGCCCGAGCCGGGCCTCCTCGTTGAACGCGGGCAGGACGATCGAAAGGCTGCTGGGAACCATTTCCGGGAGTTTAGAGGCGCGGCCGCCGTCACGCATCGCCTCCCGCGCGTCAATCGCAGCGCCCACGAAGGAGTCCATGCCGCCGGTCGGGGTGGCCAGATAGGTCCTAAGTACCGATGGAGTGGGACCCTGCCGATGCTACGCTGCCACGCCGTGCGGATCCCCTTCGCCCTGTATGCGTTTGCCCTGTTGGTTCGGGCTGCCCTGTTCGCGGCGCACCCCGACCCGGCCTATCCCGACTCGTACTACTACGTCGAGGTCGCCCGAGCTCTGCACGCCGGCCAGGGTTTCAACATCGACTTCATCTACTCGTTCGTGGACGTGGGCGGCACGATCCCCGGCCACCCCGGGCTGCCGATCCCGAGCAACGGCTTCTGGATGCCCCTGGCCTCGATCGTCCAGCTGCCGACCATCTGGCTGCTCGGTCCCACCGCCCTGGCGTCCGCCCTCCCCTTCGCCCTCATCGGCTCGCTGGCCGCGCCGCTGACGTGGTTGATCGCGCGTGAGATCGGCTGCCAGCCCCGGGTCGCCCTGGCCGCGGGGATCGCCGTGGCAGCGCCCGCGGCGGCGGCCATCTACGCCTCCCAGCCCGACAACTTCTCGCTCTACCAGCCTCTCGGGACAGCGGCGCTGTGGCTCGCCGCCCGAGGCCTGCGCGGCCACCGCGGATCGTTCGCCCTGGCAGGGCTGATGGTCGGGCTGGCGTGCCTCTCCCGGAACGACGGTCTGCTGCTGGGCGCAGCAGTGGGCCTGGCCTTCGTCTGGGATCGCTGGCGGGCCTGGCGCTCCAAGGGCGTTCGAGCCCCGGCCATTCCGTGGCGCTCGGCGTTCCTGTGCCTGGGCCTGTTCCTGGTCGTCATGGCGCCGTGGTACCTGCGCCAGCTGGCGGTCTTCGGCAGCCTGTCGCCGTCGTCCGCCTCGGGCCGGGTGCTCTTCATCCAGAACTACGATCAGATGAACAGCGTGACCGCCGACACGTCGCTCGGGAGCTTCCTGGGCCAGGGGCTCGGCCCGCTGCTGGCGAGCCGTCTGGTCGGGCTGGCCTTCGCCATCGGCATTTTCGCCGTGCTGGCCTGCTCCCTGGCTCTCGCGCCCTTCGCGGCGGTCGGAGCGTGGGTGCGTCGCCGGTCGATCGATTTCGGCCCCTTCTTCGCCTACGCGGTGCTGCTGTTCGGGGCGTCGGCGCTGCTCTTCCCGCTGTACGTGCCTCAGGGCACGTTCATCCACTCGGCCGTGGCCCTGGTCCCGTACACGTACCTGCTGGGATTCGAGGGCGTTTTCCTGGTCGTGACCTGGATCGCCCGCCGGCGCGCCGGCTGGCAGGAGGAGCGGGCGACACGCATGTTCCTCGGCGCCGCGGTCGCGTTCGTGGTCCTGTCCGGCGCCTTCTACGCGGCCATCTCGATCCCGGCGTGGAACCAGGAGCAAAACGAGCGGATCGCCGCGGGGCGGGCTCTCGACGCGGCCGGCGTGCCAAGGTCAGATCTGCTGCTCAGCGCCGACCCGGCCGGGTTCGAGTACTTCACCGGGCATGGCGGCGTGGTCACGCCGAGCGACTCGCTCGATGTCATCCACCAGGTTGCCCAGGATTACGGGATCCGCTGGCTGGTTCTCGAGCGGAGCCACATCGTGTCGTCCATGGCGCCTGTAATCGAGTCCAAGGAGCGCCCCGACTGGATCGGGCCACCGATCTACACGGAGCCATACAGAGGCAGTCCAACGGGCGATCCGGATGTGGACGCCGCGCCTGCGCTGGCGATCTTCCCGATCTGCACGACCGCGGGCGACGAGCGCTGCTCCGGCACGGCCACGCCGTGAGCGCTCGGAAGGGCCGGGCGGCGAACCCGCCGACCCGCGACGCAGCAGGGGCGGGCCGGACCGCAGCCGCGCCGAGCCAAAGCGCCGCTTTCGTCCCGAGCCACCGTGAAGCCTGGCTGAGCGCGGCAGCGATCTCCGCGCTGGCGCTCGCCGTCCGGGCCATTGCCGCAGCCAGCCTGAGCTTCCCCGTCCCGGAGGACACCGCCTACTACGCCGGCGTGGCCCGCAACCTGGTCGAGGGGCACGGCCTCGTGAGCCAGGCGCTGTGGAGCTATCAGACGCCGCCTCTGGAAGTGCCGCGGGCCGCGTTCGAGGTGTGGCTGCCGCTGCCCTCGCTTCTGGCCGCGATTCCTATGGCCGTGGCGGGCGCCGCGAACTGGTTCCGCGCCGCCCAGGTCATGTCGGTGACGGCCAGCTCGGTCGTGGCCGCGCTGGCCTGGCGTCTCGGCGCCGACGTAGCCACCGAGATGAGGCTGCCGGTGGGGCGGGCCCGAACTCTCGGCGTGGGCATGGGCGTGGTGGTGAGCTTCCTCGGGCCTCTCGTCGTGTACGGAGCGCTGCCCGACTCCACGGCCTTGTTCGCGGCGCTCTCGCTGGCGGCGTGCCTGCTCATGACCCGCATCTCGGCCAGACCCGTGGGCGCGAGAGATCGCCGCCTGGTCGCCCTCGGGCTGCTGATCGGCTTCGCCGGCCTGACGCGAAGCGAGGCTCTCTGGCTCGGCCTGGCGTGGTTGATCGTGGCCTGGCGCTGGACCCCGACCGCTTCCGGAGCGCGGCCCTCCCGCCTCGAACGCGTTCGCCTCGTCGCCGTCCCGGCCGCCGTCGCCGCCCTCGTCTTCGCCCCGTGGGTTGTCCGTGACTGGCTCGCGTTCGGCACGCCCCTGCCCGGTCAGGCCGTCGCCAACGCGCTCTCGATCAACGCCACCGACATCTTCGCCTACCAGGATCAACCGACCCTGGCCCGCTATCTCGCCCAGGGACCCGTCGCCCTGGTGGGCCTCCGGGTCACCGGCATCCTCTTCAACCTGGTCTCGGTGTTGATCGTGCCGGGCTTCCCGGTCGGGCTGGTGGGCCTGCTGGCGCTGCCAGGGTGTGCCCGCCTCCACGCCCTTCGACCGCTGCTGCTCGTGGCCACGACCACTTTCCTTGTGACCAGCCTGGTCTTTCCGGTCAGCACCACATGGGGCACCTTCCTCCACGCCGCGGGCGCGATCTACGTTCTGCTGACCGCGAGCTGCCTAGTGGCCCTGGACGCCTTCATAGCCTGGGTCGGGCGGATACGCCACTGGTGGCGCCCGGTGGCCTGGTTGGGGCCGGCGCTGGCCACCGCGGTCGCGATCCCGCTGCTGTTCGTCTCCGTCGGCTCGCTCGACCGCCAGGCGAACAAGACCCAGGCCCGTTTCGACGCCATGCCCGCGGCCATGGACCGTGCCGGGGTGCCTCTCGCCGACAATGCCCCGATCATCACCGACAATCCGATCTGGCTCGCCGAGACGGCGCACGTCACGACCCTCGCTCTGCCCGAAGAATCGCCGGAAGCCGTGCTCGCACTGGCCCGCCAGTTCGGCGCGAGGCTACTGGTGATCGTCGGAATCGACGAGAACAGGGAGTGGCCGGGCGTTCTCCATGACGGTGGGCCCGCCAGCCAGTGCTTCCACGAGGTCGCTCTGACCGATATCTCAGGTAGCCTCCCGGACGAAAGCTCTCCTTTGTCACAAATCCACGTATTCCGGATCGTCTGTCCATGAGAGACGCCCCGTATACTCAAGCCCATATGGACAGTGCCCGCGGCACTTCAGAATCGCGTGACGCGCGCTTCGACGAGTTGTATGCCGAGGCGAAGTCGACGCTGGGTTACGGGGCCAACAGCCTGCGGTCCGTGACTGAGCGATATCGCGAGGCGTATCGCGATTCGCTGGCCCGCTGGCACCGCATGCGCGACCTCCTGGAAGCCGCCGAACGCGCCCCAACTCCCAGCGTGGACGAGAGCGACGCTGCGTCGGCCGCGGAGGTCGGCGCGGAGGATGCCCGCCAGAAGACCATACGCGGCGACATCGAACGCCTGACCGGAGACCTGGGCAAGCACCAGCAGGAGCTGTCCAAGCTCGAGCTCTCGGTCCGCAGCATGGAGAATGCCTGGCTCTTCCTCGAGCGCGGCGACGCCAGCCTGCTGGCCGAGGTCGCAGACGCCGGTTTGCCGACGGACCTGCAGATGCGCATCGTCCAGGCCCAGGAGGCCGAGCGGTCGCGCCTGGCCCAGGAGGTCCACGACGGGCCGGCCCAGGCGCTGTCAAACGCGATCTTCCAGGTCGAGTACATCGAGCGGGTGCTCGATGAAGATACCCGCGTGGCTCACAACGAGCTGCGTTTCCTGCGTGAGCAGCTGCGCCGCGAGCTGGGCGAGGTCCGTACCTTCATCAGCCAGCTCCGGCCACCGCTCCTGGACGAGCTGGGCCTGGATGGCTCGATAATGGACGCCGTCGAAAGCATGGCCGCCCTTACGGGCGCCTCAGTCGAAACCGACTTGCGGGCGCCAGGCGAGCAACTCAACCCGAGCCAGCAGACCGCTGTCCTGCGCATCGTCCAGGAAGCCCTGCAGAACGTGCGAAAACACGCCGGCTCGAGTCGGACCGTCGTGGCGACCGCGGTCGACGGAACTAACTGGGTACTGGAGGTCAGCGACGACGGCAGGGGGTTCGACGTCACTGCCGTCGCCGCGCGAGGCCGTCGCAACTTCGGCCTTCAGTTCATGCGGGAGCGAGCCGAACTGATCGGCGCCCGTTTCGAGGTTCGGTCGCGGCCCGGTGGCGGGACGGTCGTGTGGCTGTCGATTCCAGTGGGAGAGGAGAGCGCATGAGTTCGATGGAGTACAGCGGACCGGACAGGCGGCGGCCGGGGGTGCCGAGTCGAAGCGGGGAGAAGACGACCATTCTCCTGGTCGACGACCACGCCCTCTTCCGCGTGGGGATGCGCAACATCCTCGAGAAGGAGCCAGGCTTCGACATCGTCGGTGAGGCCGACGACACTCGCAGCGCTTTCGACCTCTCCGTCCAGCTTTCGCCCGACATCATCCTGATGGACCTGTCTCTGCCCGCCCCCGGCGGCATCGAGACGACGCAGCGGATCAAGCGCGAGCTGCCTTCCGCCGGCATCATCGTTCTGGCCGTCAACGAGGACGAGGACGCCCTTTTCGACGCCATCAAGGCTGGTGCCGCTGCCTTCATCCTCAAGGACGTGGCCCCGGACGACCTCGTCGCGATCATTCACCGCGTAGCGATCGGCGAGTACCTGATCAACGACAAAGTCTTTGCCAAGCCCGCCGTGGCGAGCCGGGTGCTGAAGGAATTCCGCGAGCTGGCGATCTACGGCCAGGAGGCGGCCCCGATCTTCGCCCCGCTCTCTCCGCGCGAAGTCGAGATCCTCGACAACATCGCCCAGGGCATGACCAACAAACAGGTGGCCTACGCCCTCTCCATCAGCGAGCAGACCGTCAAGAACCACATGTCCAGCATCCTGCGCAAGCTCAGCGTGAACGATCGCACTCAGGCTGTCGTCTACGCCATGCGCCAGGGCTGGATCCGGATGCCGGAGGACTGACCCCCCGGTGACTGCCCCCGAGCCTCTTCCGCTGCCGCTCCTCGAAATCGCCGAGCGGGCCCGGCGCGAGGTCGATCTCCTGACCAGGGAGATCGACGAGATCGAGCTGCTCGTCCAGCAGGCCCGGACGGAAGCCACGCGCCACGAGACGAAGAGCTCGCAGTCGGCCGACAAGGTCAAGGCTGCTTCTGGTTACGGCCCCGACAGCGAAGAGGCCATCCAGATCGAGCAGCTCATGTCCATGACGCGCCGCTCGGCCATCATGGAAGCGCAGGTCGACATCCTCGAGGGCAAGCTCAAGATCCTGACTCGCTTCCGCGAGAGCCTGCGCCAGTTCGGCTCAGAGCTGGATCGAGCCTCGATGGGCGGGGCCATGCCGCAGCACACGCCAGACAAGCTGGACACGAGCACGCCGCTCCCACCGGCGGTTTCGCGCCTGGTCCTGGCGGCTCAGGAGGACCTTCGTCGCGAGATCGCCCGAGCTATGCACGACGGCCCGGCCCAGAGCCTGACCAACATCGTCCTCCAGGCCCAGATCGTGGAGCGGCTGCTCGACCGCGACCCGGCCCAGGCCAAGGCCGAGATCGAGCAGCTCGTCGGCATGGTTCAGCACACCCTGGATGCAACAAAGACCTTCATCTTCGACGTCCGGCCGATGGTTCTCGACGACCTCGGCCTGGTGCCGACCCTGCGGCGCGTGGCCCGGGACCGCGGTCGGCGCTCGCAGGTTCCGATCGAATTCGAGACCTACGGCACCGATCGACGCCTGCCGATGGACGTGGAGAGCGCCATCTTCCGGATCATCGACGAGACGATCACGGGTTTCCTCTCCTGCCACCCGAGCCTGATCTCCATCAAGATCGACTGGGCCGACGCGAGGACCGAGGCCCGCATCGCGGCCAGGCGCGAGGGTCCCACCGAGCTCGAAGAGGAGGAACCGGCAGAGGAAGCGGCGGTCCCAGACAAGCGCGGCAAGGAAGGCGACCGCGAGATCCCACAAGCCCTGAAGGCGATGATCGATGAGCAGCGTGCCGGTGCGGCGGCGGCTCGCAGCGCCAAGAGGCAGGCGCTGGCCCTCCCAGCCTCGACCTGGCGCGAGGTCCAGCAGCGCGCCGCCACGATCGGAGTCGTCACCGAGCTGGTGGACGAGGGGCGCGAGGTCGTGCTGGTGCTGGCGGCTCAGTGACAGGGACCCCTGCCCCCGGCCCGTCCGTGGCGCGGGGGCTCAAGCGGGGCCGCGGAGACCAGCGGCGGTGTGCCGCCCGGCGGGGCCAGGGGCTGGTGGAGTACGGCCTGATCCTCGTTCTGGCGGTCGTGGTCTGCGTGGTTTCGCTGCTCTTCTTCAGCGACCAGCTCTCGTCGCTGCTCAGCCTGATAGCGTCGGCCGTGTAGCTATGCTGCGCCGCTCGGCTGTCCATGGCGTGGTGCCCGGCAGCACCAGCACCGCGACGTCGAAACCACGAGGCCCTGTGCAGATAGGTTCGCTTCGTGCCGGTCCCATTACCATCTTGCTAGTGGCCCTGCCGCCACCCTGATGACAGGATACTGGACATCCTCTCTTTGGAGGCTGTTCTCATCAGGAGGCCATCGATGCTTCTCCGATCGAAGAAGGGCCAGGGCCTTGCGGAGTATGCCCTGATCCTCGCCCTCATCGCCATTCTCGCGATTGTCGCTCTGACGTTCCTGAGCACTCAGATCCAGACGATCCTGAGCACCATCGGGAAAGCCCTGTAACTCAAGGCTGCGACAAGCTGGGCGGGCCGCGCCTCTGGCGCGGCCCGCCTTTTTGTGCCCGCCCGGAGCGCTCGACCCTTCCAGCCCCGCGAGCGGAGCCTTCGTCTGCGGAGAATCCGTCCTAGACTACCTAGCCCATTGGTATAGTCGCGTTTAGGCTCACTGCAAGGCTACTGTGGTGACTCCTGTCACATGCCCTCGAGGAGAGACGTCGTGAAGCGCTCCAATCGGCTCCTGATCCTGGTGGGGGTGTTCCTCGCCGTTGTCGCGATGGTCGGGGTGATAGTCGTTGCCGGAAACGGCAACAACCCCAGTACCGCAAAGGGATCGCCTACGCCCACGCCAGAGCCCACGGTGACCGTGGTCATCGCCGCGACGGACATGGCCCTGGGCGACCAGATCACCGCGGACATGGTCACAACCGAGACGATGACGGTGTCGCAGCGCGACGCGCTCGGCGAGCAGACCTTCGACTCGGTGAGCGAGGTGATCGGCAAAGTCGCCGGCGGCACGATCCTCAAGGGCCAGGTGCTCTTCGCCGGCAGCGACTTCCTGAACCCGGGGACAGTCGCCGCGGGCCAGGACCTAGCCAGCGCCGTCGCGCCGGGCAAGGTGGCGGTTGCCATGGAAGTGGACCAGGTCAACGGCGTGGGCACGCTAATAGTTCCGGGCGACCACGTCGACATCATTCTCTCGGTCTGGATGGACCAGCTCAAGATCACCACCAGCGGCAGCGTCGCCACCGGTGTGACCATCGATGTGCCTGCGCCTCAGCAGGTGACCACCAAGATGGTCATCCAGAATCGCAAGGTCCTGGCCACTCTCCTGCCCGCTCCTGAAGCCGCCCAGCAGGGCGTCAACACCGGCACGACTCCGACTCCGCAGCCCCAGCCCACGGCCGAGCAGATCACCAACAACGGCAACCACATGATCGTCATCGTGGAGGTTCTACCCGACGAGGCCGAGATCATCCGCTGGGCCCAGCGCGAAGAGCAGACCAGCCCTCAGAACTACATCACCCTCAGCCTGGCGCTGCGCTCTGACCAGGACAACGACGCCCCGGCCGTCACCACGCCCGGCATAACCTTCAAGCAGCTGGTGACGATCTACGGCGTCCTGCCGCCCGACCCTCGAGCCATCATCCCGCCAGACCTGGCCAAGCAGATTTCCTGGTAACGTGCCGCGCCGAACGACGGCTCGGCGACAACGAGAGGCCGAGAGACTCGGCCTCTCCGCAACTCTTGGGGTAACGGCAATCAATGGCTGACCGGATCAGGGTCCTCATCGTCGATGACATCCCGGAGACGCGGGACCACCTCGCGAAGCTCCTCGGCTTCGAGCCGGACATCGAAGTGGCGGGCACGGCCTCGTCCGGCGCCGAGGCGATTGCCCAGGCGACGAAGCTTCTGCCCGACGTCATCCTGATGGACATCAACATGCCCGACATGGACGGGATCGCGGCCACCGAACATCTCTCGGCCCAGGTCCCCAGCGCGGCCGTCGTCATGATGTCCGTCCAGGGAGAGGCGGACTACCTGCGCCGCTCCATGCTGGCCGGCGCGCGCGAATTCCTGGTCAAGCCTTTCAGCAGCGACGAGCTGACGGCGTCGATCCGCCAGGTCTACGCGCGGGAGAAGGAGAAAGCCGGCCGCGTGGTCGCTCAGGCCGCTCCACGCGCCAGCCAGCAGGCGGATCTCGGCACCGTCGTCGCCGTTTTCAGCCCCAAGGGCGGCGTCGGCCGCACGACGATCGCCGTCAACCTGGCCGTCGCGGCCGCGAAGGAGCTGAACAAGAGAGTCGTCCTCGTCGACGGCTCGTTCCAGTTCGGCGACGTGGCCGTCCTGCTCAACCTCAACCCCAAAGACAAGTCGATGTTCGAGCTCGTCCCGGATCTGGAGGCCGGGAGCGAGGCGGAGTCCGTCGACGCGTACACGGTCAGTCACTCCTCGGGCATCAGGGTTATCCTGGCCCCTCCCTCGCCCGAGATGGCCGACGTCATCACGCCCGCGGGTGTGAAGCGCGTGGTCGAGATCCTGCGCCAGCACTACGAGCTCATAGTCATCGATTGCGCAGCGTGGTTCAACGATACGACGCTCGGTATCCTTGACCAGGCAGATGTGATTCTTACCCTCCTGACGCTGGAAATCACCAGCATCAAGAACATCAGGCTCTTCCTCGAGGTGGCCGAGAAGCTCGGCTATGAGGACAAGATCCGGCTCGTCCTGAATCGGGCCGACACCACACTGGGCATCAGAGTGGCCGACGTGGAGCACTCGATCGGCCGGAAGGTGGACGACACCATAGTCAGCGACGGCCGCGCCGTCGTCTATGCGCTCAATCGGGGAGTCCCGTTCGTCATCAGCAACCGAGAGTCGCAGGTCTCTCAGGACGTTCTTCGATTGGCCACCTCTATGACAGGCAACCGCGAGACCGGCGAAGAGGCTCGTAAGCCAACCCAAAAGGGGAGGTCCCTCTTCGCATGGAGATGAGCCCTTCCGGGGAGCAAGGGGAGTAGGCAATGTCCCTGCTGAAGCGAATCGAAAGCGCCCGACCGGGTGTGGCGCCGGCAGCCCCAGGCGGGCCGCCGAGCGCGCCGCCAGCTCCGGGAGCCGGCCTTCCGCCGACCCCCACCACCCAGCGGCTTCTGAGCCAGGCCCCGGTTCGGGAATCCCTGCGGGAGGTCAAGTTCCGCATCCAGTCGCGGGTCATCCAGGATTTGGACCCCAAACTCGACCTGGCCAACCAGGTCGAGGTCCGGCGCCAGATCGAGGAGATCTTCGGCCGCGTGATCGACGAGGAGGGTCTCGCCCTGACTCGCGCCGAGCGTGTCCGCATGCTCGAGCAGATCACCGACGAGATCATCGGTCTCGGCCCCATGGAGCCGCTCCTGCGCGACGAAACCGTGACTGAAATCATGGTCAATGGACCGCGCCAGGTGTACATCGAGCGAGCCGGCCGGCTCGAGCTCACCAACGTGGTCTTCCAGAACGACGATCACGTGATGCGCATCATCGATCGGATCATCTCCCCGATCGGCCGCCGCATCGACGAGTCGAGCCCGATGGTCGACGCTCGCCTGACCGATGGCTCCCGCGTCAACGCCATCATCCCGCCGCTGTCCCTGATCGGCCCGGTCATCACGGTCCGGAAGTTCTCGGCTTCGCCGTTCACGGTCGACGACCTGATCCGATTCGGCACGGCCACGCCCGAGATGTTCGACTTTCTGCGCGCCTGCGTGGAAGCTCGCCTGAACATCTTCGTGTCGGGCGGTACCGGCTCGGGCAAGACGACCACTCTGAACGTTCTGTCGTCCTTCATCCCGAACGACGAGCGGATTATCACCGTCGAGGACGCGGCCGAGCTCCAGCTCCGCCAGGAGCACGTGGTCACCCTCGAGGCGCGGCCGCCGAACATCGAAGGCCGTGGCGCCGTCCCGATCCGGGAGCTCGTCCGGAACTGCCTCCGAATGCGGCCGGATCGGATCATCGTCGGCGAGTGCCGAGGTGGCGAAGCGCTGGACATGCTCCAGGCCATGAACACCGGCCACGACGGCTCGATGTCCACCGGCCACGCCAACAGCCCGCGCGACATGCTGTCCCGCCTGGAGACGATGACCCTGATGGCCGGCGTCGACCTGCCTCTGCGGGCTATCCGCGAGCAGGTTTCGTCCGCGGTCGACCTCATCGTCCACCAGTCCCGCCTCAAGGACGGCTCACGCCGCATCGTCAACATCACCGAAGTCCAGGGCATGGAAGGCGACGTCATCGTCATGCAGGATGTCTTCCTGTTCGAGCAGACGGGCGTTGTCGAAGGCAAGATCCAGGGCCGCCTGCGGCCAACCGGCATACGGCCCAAGTTCGTCGAGAAGTTCGAGGTCATGGGCATCCACCTGCCGCGCGGCCTGTTCGGCTTCGCGTAGGTTCGGAGGCAGGGAGACCCACAATGGTCATCGTTGTCGCGCTGGTCCTCGGAATGGGGATCATGCTCTTCTTCATCGGTCTGGCGACCTCGGGGCGGGGGTCCGGAATCAGCGCCCGACTCGAGCGCTACACGGCTGCCAAGCCCGAGCCAGCCAGCACGACAGTCCAGCCCGGCGTCGGCATCGGCGACGTTCTGGCCCAGAGCGTGGCCCTGACCCGCCTGAATAAGATCGTCGAGCAGCGCGATTTTGGCGCCAACCTCGCCCGCGACATAGCCCGCGCCGACCTCAAGTTGAAGCCAGGCGAGTTCATCGCCATCTGGGTCGGGTCGATCCTCGGGGTGCCGTTCGTCTGCGCGTTCCTCGGCCTGATCTTGACGCCACTGCGAACTCCGCTCGCGCTCCTCATAGGGGCTCTCGTGGGAGCCTGGCTGCCGCGGTTCTGGCTCGGCCAGCGACGCACGTCACGCCTTAACGCTTTCAACAAGCAGCTACCCGACACGATCACCCTGATAGCCAACGCGCTGAGGGCCGGCTCCTCGTTCCTGCAGGCCATCGAGATGGTCGTGCGCGAGGCCCAGCCGCCCATAACCGTGGAGTTCGGTCGCGTTGTCCGCGAGGTTAACCTCGGCCTCGCCTTCGACGTCGCTCTCGACAACATGGTCCGGCGCGTACGCTCGGACGACCTGGAATTGATGGCCACCGCGATCACCATCCAGCACCAGGTCGGGGGCAACCTGGCCGAGATCCTGGACTCGATCGCCTTCACGATCCGCGAGCGGGTACGGATCAAGGGCGAGATCAGAACCCTGACCGCCCAGCAGCGCATGTCGGGCTACGTGGTCGCCTTCCTGCCGATCGGTCTGGTCGGCGTCCTCTTCGTCATCGCTCCCAAGTTCATGCAGCCGATGTTCGAGAATCCACCCGGGATCCTTGGTCTGCCGGTCGGTCTGATCGTCCTGTGTATAGCCGGGGTCATGATGTTCACCGGGTTCATGATCATCCGCACCATCATCAACATCGAGGTCTGAAGAGATGGTTTACGTCCTTGCAGGCGTGGCCGGCCTCGGCATCCTCCTGATCTTCTTTGCTCTCGCCAGCGGCGGGTCGGTCGATCCCGTGCAGGCGCGATTGACTCAGCTCGGCAACCTCCAGGCGCGCAACCTCGAAGAGCTCGAACTGCAGCAGCCGTTCGTCGAGCGCACCCTGCGCCCGCTCGTCGCCCGCCTCTCGCGGACGGGTGGGCGTCTGAGCAGCGCCTCCTCAGCCGAAACCGCCGAGAAACGACTCGCCCTCGCCGGCAACCCGGGCGATATGCGCCTCGCGGACTGGATGGGCGTGAAGATGCTCGTCGGCATCGCCAGCGCCATCGTCATGGCCCTGCTGCTCGGCGTGCTGGCCAGCGGAGGAATTGGCAGTGCCAGCGACCTGGCTCGGCCGTTCCTCTTCGGTCTGATCGGTTTCTTCATCGGCTATCTTGCGCCCGAGTTCTGGCTCGGGCGCAGGATCAAGGCTCGCCAGAAGGCCATCCTCAAGATGATCCCGGACACCCTGGACCTACTAACCATCTCCGTTCGTGCGGGTCTCGGGTTCGATGCCGCGCTCGCCAAGGTCGTCGAGAAGCTGCCCGGTCCGCTGACCGACGAGTTCCGACGAGCCCTGGCCGAGGTTCGCGTGGGAAAGGCGCGCCGCGACGCGCTACGCGACATGGTCCCGCGGACGAACGTTCAGCCGCTCTCCAACTTCGTCGGGGCGATCATCCAGGCCGAACAGCTGGGAGTCTCGATCTCCAAGGTGCTGCAGGTGCAGTCCGAGCAGCTCCGAATCGAGCGCCGTCAGCGTGCGGAGGAAATGGCCGCCAGGGCGCCGATCAAGATGCTCCTCCCGCTCGTGGGATGCATCTTCCCGGCCCTGTTCGTCGTCATCCTCGGGCCGGCCATCATCCTGATTGTCAAGACCTTCGGCGGCGGCGGCATTACAACCCATTGAGCGGGGTCCCGGGCACGTGAGCAAGCCGCGTCTGGTGGTCCGCAACACCAGTCGGGGGACCGTCCTGGCGGAACGGGTGGAGAACGGCTCGTCTTTCTGGGCCAAGTTCATGGGCCTCATGGGCCGCTCGTCTCTGCCTCGAGGAGATGGACTTTGGCTACCCGACGAGAACGGCATTCACATGCTGTTCATGCGCTTTGCGATCGATGTCGTCTTCGTCTCGGCGCCTGCGGGCAGTCGCGGCGGACCGCGCCGCGTCCTCTCGCTGCGCCGTTCGATCCCGCCGTGGCGGGGAGTGGTGTGGCGCGTGGCCGGCGCAAAGGGAGTCCTGGAGTTGCCAGCCGGCACGATCGACGAATCGGGCACGGCCGTGGGCGACGAGATAGCGATCGGGCTGTTGTAGCGCCCGGGCCGGCGCTGCCGCCGGGGCGCCCGTCGCCCGGATAAGCACAAAGTACGCCGCAGGTGAGCGGCCGGCGCTAGGGTGCCGGCATGGGTTCGACGACTGCATGCAGGCCTGCCGGCAGAGCCGCCGGTGTCGCGCGGTTCGGCCAGGCGCTGCTCGATCTGGCCCTGCCCGCCAGCTGCGCCGGCTGCGGCGCCGAGGGAACTGCGCTGTGCCCGAGATGCCGGCGGGCGCTGGAAGCCCGGCTTGACCTGGCGCCCGGAGTGCCGTTGGGCCTGCCCGCCGTGATGCCCCTGCCGCTGGCCCAGATCGAGTGGTGTGCGCCGTTCTCGGGAGCCGTCCGGCAGGCCTTGCATCGACTCAAGTACTCGGCGGAGCGGCAACTGGCCGCGCCACTGGCGGAAGCGATGGCGGCTCGATGGAAGGTGGCAGGGGCCGGCGGGGAGTTGCTCGTCCCCGTTCCGGCGCATGCGGAGCGGGCCAGACGGCGCGGCTACGACCAGGCGTTCCTGCTCGCGGCCGGCGCGGCGGACCGCCTCCACGTGCCCTGGCATCCAGCACTCGAGCGGACGCGCCGGACCGCGCCCCAGTTCGAGCTCGGGCGGAACGCCCGCCGCTCGAACGTCTCCGGGGCCTTCGCCCTGCGGGCCGGCTCGCGGACCGTCGTGCAAGGAAGGTGGCCGATCCTGGTCGACGACGTGCTGACCACCGGCTCGACACTGGTGGCCTGCGCGGAGGCGCTTTACGACGCCGGAGCGATCGCCGTCTCGGCCCTGACGGTGGCTCGCGAACGCTGAGCCGCCGGGAACGACGGGAGCTCGGACCGGATGCCGGCTCCTATACTGGCCTCGTGGCCGCTCGCACAGAGGCGCGCCATGCGGTCTGGGGAGGTCAGCCGTGAGGACGATCGTCAAGGGCAAGAACATCGACGTCCCGGAATCCGTGAGGCTGTACGCCGAGCGCAAGATGCGCCGTCTGGAGCGCTTCCTGGACGACCGAACTGAGGCCATCGTCGAGCTTTCGAGCGAGCAACACCGCAGCGACACCGACTCGCAGATCGTGGAGGTAACGCTCGTCGTCAACGGCCAGACGCTCCGAGGCCACGCCGCCGGACCGACCTATCAGGCCAGCCTGGACACGGTCATCGACCGAGTCGAACGCCAGGCGATCGACTTCCGCAAGAAGCCCCGGGGCAAGGCTCGGCCCGACGCCGGGAAGGTCAAGCGGATCGTCGACGAAACGCCGCCCGAGCCCGCGGCGAAGGTCGCCGGCGGGGCGCTCGAGCCCGAGGCTGAGGCACGCCGGTCGCAGATCGTGAAGACCAAGCGCTTCGCCATCGAGCCGATGTTCGAAGAGGACGCCGTCGCGCAGATGGAGGAGCTGGGCCACCGTTTCCTTCTTTTCGTCAACGCCGAAACGGAGCGGCTCTGCGTCCTCTACAAGCGCAACAGTGGCGACTACGGGCTGATCGAGCCGGTGATAGCCGGCCAGTACACGACCGGCAAGAACGGCCAGAGGCAGGGCTGACGGCCATTCCCGCCACGCCTTCACTCGTGTCAGCCGATCGCGTCGACACATCCGATCGGCCGGTCGATGCGTCCCTCGTCACGGCCACGGCGACCGTCGGCGCGGCCCCGGCGTGCGGCCGTCGCATCCAACTGCCCGGCGGTCGTCGGGCCGGACCGCATCTGCCCGTGAGCCTCGGCCTGCTGAAGGCGGCCGATCGAGCCGCGGAGATCGGCGCCTCGGCGCTTCAGATCTTCAGCGACAACCCAACGGCCTGGCGGCGGCGGCCGGAGCCGCCGCCGGAGGCCGCGGCGTTCAGGCGGCGCCTGGCCGAGCTGGATATCGAGCCCCTGGCGATCCATGCCGCCTACCTTGTCAATCTGGCCGGCTCCGACGAAGCCCTGGTCGATCGTTCAGTCGAGGTGCTGCGCCACGAGCTGGTCCACGCTCCGGCCTTCGGAGCCCGCTTCGTCAACGTCCACGCCGGCTCGCATCGCGGCGCTGGCGTGGAGGCGGGTCTGGCAAGGCTTGTGGACGGTCTGGCACGTGCGCTGGCGGAGACGCCGGACGGCCCTGCCGCGCCCCTCGTCGTGGTGGAGAACTCCTCCGGTGGCGGCGACAGCATCGGGGTCACCGTCGAAGAGCTGGCCGCGGTGCTCGATGGCGCCGCCCGGCGCGGCGTGGCCGGGCGCCTTCGCTTCTGCCTGGATACCGCCCACCTCTGGGGCGCCGGCTACGACGTGGCCGACCCGGCCGAAGTCGATCGTATCCTGACCCGGTTCGATCGCCTGATCGGGCTCGATCGACTCGCGATCATCCACTTCAACGACACCGACAGCGAGTTTGGGTCGAGCCACGACCGCCACGCTCACCTGGGGGAGGGCCAGATCGGGACGGCTGGGATGGCCCATCTGCTGTGCCATCCCGCCCTGGATCGCGTGGCCTTCTACCTGGAGACACCCGACATGGAGAACGGCTTCGATGCCGTCAACATGGCCCGCCTCGGCGATCTCGTGTGGGGCAGGCCGCTCACCCAGAGCGCCGGCGTCTGATGAGCCGGCCTCGCATCCCTCGCCCCGAGCTCGCAGGCCTGCTGGCCATCCTGGCCACGGCGGCGCCGTCATTCGATTCGTCAACCTGCCGGCGCGGGGAGCGTGGGACGCCGACCAGGGCAATCTGACGCCGGGGTCTGGACCGCGCTCAAGACGGGGCAGTTGCCGCAGCTCGGTCCGGCAGCGTCGATCGGGACGTTTCACCACGGCGCCCTGACCCACGACATCTGGCTGCCGGCCGTATGGCTGGGCAACGGCGATCCCACTTTCGCGGTCGCCGAGACCGCGCTGGGCGGCCTGCTCGTGGTGGTGCTGGCGTGGTGGACGGCCGCCTGGACGATTGGCGGGACCTCAGCCGGCCTGATCACCGCGCTCCTGGCGGCCGTCTCGGCCAGCTTGGTCGCCTACTCCGATCTACGTCTGGAACCCGACCCTGCTCGAGCCCGGCGCCGCCCTGGCGGTCTTCTCGATCTGGCAGGCCCGGCGCAATCGGAACCCGCGGTGGCTGCTGGCAGCGATCGCGCTTGCGATCGTCATGCACGCCGAAATCGCGGGCGCGATGCTGGCGATCCCGATAGGTGGGCCGTTCCTGGCGGCGCTCTGGCGCAGCCCGAGCGGCACGCGCAGGCGGCAGCTGGCATGGGGTCTGGTCGGGGCCGGCTTGATCGCCCTGACCTACCTGCCGTTCCTCGCGTACAAGCTGGACCACAACTTCGCCGAGACGCGGGCGACCATCGCGTACTTCAGCTACCCCGGGGCGGTCCCGCGCTTCCCGCCACAGGTGCGGGTTCTGCTGGCCGGCGTTCGAATCCTGGCCTGGCCGCTGACTGGCTGGCCGCTGATCGGTGGTCAGCTGTCGGCTTTCCCGCTAGCCGCCATCGTTGCCGGGCCGGTGGTCATTTGGCGCGAGCTAGCCGGTCGGCGCCAGCCGGCCGGTCGGGGCGAGCCGGCCCAGGATCCCGCAACCGGAGGCCCGCAACCAGCCTGGGAGAACGCCCGGCGGACGAACGATCGCCTTCTGCCGCTGTTTGCGGCGAAGGGCGGCGACGCCTGCGAGCACCCGCTGCTGCGCGACGGGACCACTTTCGTCTCGCCGGATGAAGCCACGACCGCGGTCCTGCTGTGCGACACATACTGGCTGACGGGCTGCGGCGGCGCCCAGGAAGAGAACTGGCTGAGCGGGCAGGCGGCCGGCCGCCACCTGACCCTCGTGGAACGCTTCTGGGCGGCGCCAGAACGATTGCTGTCAGTCTACAGGTCGTCGCCCTGACTGACGCGGCGAGCCCCGCGAGTCCACGGAGAGAGACGCCGCCTACCGGCGGCGTCCGCTGCGGCCATTCGGCTGAGAGGGCTCAGACTTCGTCGCGACCGCGGGCGCGCGGCTGGAGCGGCCTGGCCATCGGGCGGATGACTCCGCCCACCGCGGCGGCTGAGATCAGGGGCGTGTCACGGCGATCGTCGAGGAGCCGGCGTGGCTCCAGCAGCCGATCGTCAGTCCGCATGCCCGCGTAGCCGCGCCCGAAGCGGCGCATGCGCACCGCCAGGTAGTATTCCATAACCTGGCGCACCTGCGGCTCGGTGAGCACCTCGTCGGCGCGGAGCGAGTACTCGACGCGGGCGGTTGGGTTGGCGGTTCCGCCGGTCACGACGCCCAGGTACTGCGGCGCGTCGGCGTCGTCTCGGATCTCGCGCAGTCCGCGGGCGAGCTTGGTGGCGGTCCCCAGCGAGGGCATCCGATCGCCGCGGACCAGCCGCGAAATGGTCGAATGGTCAACGCCGGACTGCTGAGCCAGCTGCCGCTGCGACATCTTCTTCGCCTTGAGCTGGCCTCGCAGCCAATCGTTGAAGGCTCGTCCGTTCTGTGCGGCCATGCGGAGTCGGCTCCGAAAGGGCGGGCGGTCTGCCCGGATAGGGCAACTATCGGAGCCATCCGCCAAAGGGTGAATGACCATTTCGTACCGCACCTGTTGCGACTGTCGACTAGCCACGCAAGGTGGCTGTTAGGCCGGATCCCGTTTGGATTACGCCGGCGGCGGCGTTCGGCCGGCGCATTCGCGTCATTCGATGTGCCCAAACGGTTGCCGCGAAATCAGGCCGCCGGTCTGACGGGCGCGATCTGAGGAGCAACCTCCTCGACCTTCATCCCCCCGCCGCGCGGCTTGGAGGAGAGGACGTAGGCGACGGAGCCGAGGAGCACGACCGTGAATACGCTGATCGTCCGGTCCAGCAGGATGATCGCGGCGGCGTGCGTGTAACTCGCGCTGAAGACCCGGGTCAGCACGGCCAGCATGCCACCCTCGACAAGCCCGAGCCCCGCGGGGGTGAAGGGCACGGCCGTCAGCAGCGAACCGATGAGGGCCACGAACATGGCTCCGGAGAAGCCCAGGTCTACGTCGCTGAAGCCGAGCGCGCGAACCACGAGATAGAGCCGGAGGGCCTCCGTCGCCCATATCACCACCGTCAACAGCCCGAGAAAGGGCAGGCCGTGCAACCCGACGGACCCGAAAACCCCCTCCTCGAAGCGATCGTAGAACTCGACCACACGGTGAGGCAGGGGCAGCATGCCGATGATCCGGCGGCCGAAGCTCCGCATCGCCACCATGGCGACGATCAGGACTACCACGACGACCACGCCCATGGCGAAAATGACCTGTACCGTCATGGACAGGGAACTCAAGTTGTCCCGAAAGCGCCAGTACCCCGCCGCAACGCCCAGGGCCGCAATGGCTATGAGGTCCAGGATCCGCTCCATGAAGACCGTGCCCAGCGTCCTGGTGGCCGAAACGGGGCTGTTGAGCTTGAGCAGGTAGGCCCGGTACAGGTCCCCGAGCTTGGCCGGCACAACGCAGTTGACCAGCCACGAAAGGAAGAGGATCTCCGTGCCGTCGCGGGTGCTGACCTTGTAGCCCGCGCCCTTGAGCAGCTTCGTCCAGCGCCAGCCGCGGAGCGGAAAGCCCGCGTAGTAGATCAGGAAGGCGAGCAGGAAGAGGAGCAAGTTCGCGCCGGCGATCTCGCCGGGCACGGACTGCATGTCCGTCCAGTTGAGGGCGACGGCAACCACGATGATCGCCAGGGGGACCGCGATCGAAAGCAGAGTCCGTGGCTGGCGGAAACGCCGCAGCAGCGACATCTGCTCGGCAGGCGGCATCTCGCCCGGGGTTTCCGGATGAATCAGCGCCTCCGCCTCGCGCTCGAGCGGCTCGCCCATCGGGTGGAGGTGGTGCTGCGCCGGGTCGGTCACCGGGTCTCTCCCATGCTCTGCTGGGTCCGGCGCCGGCCGTTCCCCCTCATGGACTGAACGATCTTGGCGATGGGGGTCCAGGCCCGCACGTAGAGGCTGGCGCGCCCGGGAACGAAGTCGACACCGGCCAGGGCCGCCAGTAGGCCCGCCGGCGTCGCCGCGTCGCCAGTGAGGATGTTGTAGGTGACGCCCACCTCGATGACGGTATGCGAATCGGAGGCGCCGACCCCGGGCAGACCGTGCTCGCGGGCGAACCGCGCCGCCTTGTCGTTGGCCGAGCCGCCGAGCACTCGGGCGTTGTAGGCCTCGACCCAGTCGACCAGGTGCGCGATCGACTCCAGGCTCGTGCCGCTGTTGCGACCGAAGCCGCGCCGACCGTCAAACGGATGCGGGACGCCGACCAGGCCGCCCTGCTCACGGACGGCCGCGATGGTCTCGACGGCGGAGAGGCCCGGCGGCACCGCCTCCCGCAGGAAGATCGCGATTAGGTCTCCGTCGACCGACTTGACCTCCTCGCCGACGATGATCGTAAGTCCGGACGGGGCGGCATCGCGAAGGCGGAGAGCGGCGTCGATGCGGTCGTGGTCCGTGATGGCGAGGTGCGTCAGGCCGCGCGCCGCCGCGGCGCGAGCCACGGCGGCGGGATCGGCCAGCGAGTCGAAGCTGGCGCTGGTGTGACAGTGGAGTTCGATGAACGTCCGCGGGGCGCCACCGGCGGCCAATTCCTCGGGAACGCCCATCACATCTGCGGGCCGAGGTATTTCTTGTAGAAGTCGAAGTGCTCCAGGGCGAGGCCGGTCCCGCGCGCTACGCAGTTCATGGCGTCATCGGCAACGTGGCAGGGCACGCCCGTGACTTGAGTCAAGAGCTTGTCGATGTTGCGGAGCAGCGAGCCGCCGCCCGACATCACCATGCCCTTGTCGATGATGTCGCTCGACAGCTCCGGCGGGGTTTGCTCCAAGACCAGGCGAACGGCGCCGATGATCTGCTGGAGCGGCGGCTCCATCGCCTCCATGACCTCGGAGCTGGTAATCGGGATGGTGCGCGGCAGACCGGCGATCAGGTCGCGACCGCGGACGTCCATCGTCAGCTCGTGCTCGAGCGGGAGCGCGGTGCCGATCTGGATCTTGATCTCCTCGGCGGTCCTGTCGCCGATCATCAGGTTGTACTTCTTGCGGACGTAGCTCGAGATCGCCTCGTCGATCCTGTTGCCGCCGACCCGAAGGCTGGTCGAGACGACGATCGCGCCGAGCGATATGACGGCGATCTCGCTCGTGCCGCCGCCGATGTCGATGATCAAGGCGCCCGAGGGCCCGCTGATCGGGACCGCCGCGCCGATGGCGGCAGCCATAGGCTCCTCGATCAAGTAGGCCTCGCCGGCTCCGGCTTTGAGGGCCGCGTCTCGAACGGCGCGCTTCTCGACGCTGGTGACGCCGGCCGGAACGCTGATCATGACCTCGGGCTTGCCCCAGCCGACGCGCCGGCCCGCCTGGACCTTCTGAATGAAGTGGCGGAGCAGAGCCTCTGTGATGACGTAGTCCGCAATGACCCCGGCGCGCATCGGCCGGATGGCCTGGATGTTGGCGGGGGTACGTCCGATCATTTCGCGGGCTTCCTCGCCAACGGCGACGATCACGTTGTCGTCGTCGACGGCCACGACCGAGGGCTCCTGCATCACGATGCCTCTGCCCTTGACGTAGACCATCACGTTCGCGGTGCCCAGGTCGATGCCGATCTTCATGCCGTTGCGCTAAGTCCCTTCCGCAGTCCGCTCGATCCTGGCGCCGAGCTCCAAGAATTTACTGTCGATCTTCTCATAGCCGCGATGTACATGGTGCGCGCCCTTGATCGTGGTCACGCCCTCGGCTGCCAGAGCCGCCAGGATAAGCGACGCCCCGGCTCGAAGGTCGCCGATCTCGACGCTCGCTCCGTGGAGCCGGGTCGGGCCGTGGATCGTGGCGTGGTGCTGATCCACGATCTCGACCTCGGCGCCCATGCGGCGAAGCTCGGTGAGCCACTCCAGGCGGTCCTCGAAGATCGTCTCGTTGACGTGGCTCACGCCGGCGGCCTGGGTGAGCAGCACGCAGGCAGGCGGCTGAAGGTCTGTGGCCAGGCCCGGGTACGGCTGGGTCTCGATATCGCAGCACCGCAACGGCTGCAGATCGGCGGTGGTGGCGTCGACCTCGATGCTGGTCGTGCCGCACCGGACCGATACGCCCATCTCCGAAACGATCCTCAGCAAGGCATCCAGGTGGCCGCACGGGGCAGACTCGAGGGAGACCCGGCCGCGGGTCACTGCGGCCGCAACGACGAACGTCCCGGCCTCGATACGGTCGGAGACAACCTCGTGCTGAGCGCCGCGCAGCCTGCGTTTGCCCTCGACCTCGATTCGATTGGGAGCCGTACGCTCGACCTCGGCGCCCATGTCCTGTAGAAAGGCGATCAGGTCGTCTATCTCGGGCTCCCGGGCGGCCGGCTCGATGACGGTGTGGCCCACCGCCAGGGTGGCCGCGAGCAGCGCGTTCTCAGTCCCCATGACGGTGATCTGCGGAAAGGTGACCCGGCCGCCGCGCAGCCGGCCCGGGGCCTTGGCGAAGTAGTAGCCGTTGCGATACTCGATGTCCGCGCCGAGTGACCGCATCGCCTCGACATGCAGATTCACCGGCCGCCGGCCGATCCGGTCGCCCCCGGGGTTGCTGATGATCACCCGCCCGAAACGGGTCAGGAGAGGCCCCAGCAGGATGAAGCTGGCCCGCATCTTAGCCGCGGCCTCCAGCGGCACGAAGAGCCACTCCGCGTCGCCCCCGGCCACCTCGTAGACGTTGGGCGCCGGGTGGTCGACGGTCACGCCGATGTCTTCGAGGACCTCGGCCAGGACCCGCACATCCTCGATCTCTGGAACGTTGGTGAATCGGCAGCGCTCGCCCGTGAGAGTCGCGGCGGCCATCATCTTCAGCGCGGCGTTCTTGGCGCCGCTGATTCGGACCGAGCCCTCCAGGCGGTGGCCGCCTTCGATCCGGAAGACCTCGCGGTCCACCTGCTCGGGCTTGAACTCCCAGTGGAACGGGCGCGCGTCGGCCATGACTACTCGCCGCCCGGGGGCTCCTCGCGAGGCGCCTCCGGATGCCGGCGCGCCGCCTCGTGTGGCCCTCTTGGTCTGCGTGCCCCGCGCTCGGCGAGGCGGATCCTGATGAGCGCTCGCTGGAGAGCGGCCCGCGCGACCGCGAGATCGGCGGGCTCGGCGGCGCCTTCGATGACGCGCTCCGCCTCGCGCCGGGCGCGCTCGGCTCGCTCGAGGTCGATCTCGGAGGCCATGTCGGCCATCTCTGCCAGGACCACGACCCGATCCGGCCGGACCTGCAGGAAGCCACCGAAGATGGCGAACTCTTCCTCCTGACCGCCACGCTTGAGGCGCAGCACGCCGTGGCCCAGCATCGAGATCAACGGAGCGTGGTGCGGCAGTATGCCGAGCTCGCCCTCGCTGCCCGGGACGATGACCTCGTCCACGTCGCCAACGAAGGCCCGCTTCTCGGGAGTCACGATCTCCAGGTGAAGAGGCACGACTTCATTCCTTCACTTCGTCCTGGCCGGCGCGCCGTGGCGACGACCGGCGGGGCCGAGGCGATGCGTTGGCCGGCGCCGCTACGGTCAATTCGCCAGCTTGGCGGCGTTGGCTCGAACGTCGTCCAGGGTACCGGCCAGGAAGAAGGCCTGCTCGGGCAGGTCGTCCACCTTGCCTTCGAGTATCTCCTTGAAGGAGGCGACCGTGTCGCGGATCGCCACGTACGCCCCGGGCCGGCCGGTGAAGACCTCGGCGACGTGGAACGGCTGGCTGCTGAAGATCTGCAGCCGGCGCGCCCGGGCCACCGTCGACTTGTCTTCTTCGGATAGCTCGTCGATGCCCAGGATCGAGATGATGTCCTGCAGGTCGCGGTAGCGCTGCAGGACGCGCTGGACCTCGCGTGCGGTGTCGTAGTGCTCCTGACCCACGACCAGGGGGTCGAGGACTCGCGAAGTGGAGGTCAGCTGATCGACCGCCGGGTAGATGCCCAGCTCCGCGATCGAGCGCTCCAGCCGGATCGTCGAGTCGAGATGGCCGAAGGTCGTGGCCGGGGCGGGGTCAGTGTAGTCGTCCGCGGGGACGAAGACAGCCTGCAGCGAGGTGATCGAACCCTTCTTGGTGGAGGTGATCCGCTCCTGGAGGGCCGCCATCTCGGTCGCCAGGTTCGGCTGGTAGCCGACGGCCGACGGCATGCGGCCGAGCAGGGCCGAGACTTCGGCGCCGGCCTGTGTGAAGCGGAAGATGTTGTCGATGAAGAGCAGGACGTCGCGGCCTTCCACGTCGCGGAAGTACTCGGCCATCGTCAGGCCGGTCAGGCCGACTCGCAGGCGCGCGCCCGGCGGCTCGTTCATCTGGCCGAAGACGAAGGCCGTCTTGGCGATGACGCCCGATTCGGTCATCTCGTGGATGAGATCGTTGCCCTCGCGAGACCGCTCGCCCACGCCGCTGAAGACCGAGTAGCCGGCGTGCTCCTGGGCTACGTTGCGGATCAGCTCCTGGATGATGACCGTCTTGCCGACGCCTGCCCCGCCGAAGACGCCGATCTTGCCGCCCTTGGCGAAGGGGCAGACGAGGTCGATGACCTTGATGCCGGTCTCGAAGATGACGGTCTCGGTGATCTGCTGGTCGAATGCCGGAGCCGGACGATGGATGGGCAGGCGCTCGGTGACCGCCACCGGGCCCTTCTCATCGATCGCGTCGCCCAGGACGTTGAAGACACGGCCGAGGGTCACCTCGCCGACCGGAACGGTGATCGGGCCGCCGGTGTCGATCGCCTCGACGCCGCGGGCCAGCCCGTCCGTGGTGGTCATGGCCACGCTGCGGACCCAGTTGTTGCCCAGGTGCTGCTGGACCTCGCAAACGATCTTGACGCCGTCGCCACGTACGACCTCGACGGCGTTGTAGATCCCCGGCAGTAGGCCGGCCGGAAACTCGATGTCGACGACGGGTCCGGTGATCTTGATCACCCGGCCGGTCGCGGTCTTGGCGGCGGTCGCCATGATCGTGTCGCTGCCTCCTGGTGTCGTGGCCTCGCTGCCTAGCGCGCCTGTGCGCCGGAAGCGATTTCGATGAGCTCGTTGGTGATGTTGGCCTGACGGGCCTTGTTGTAGCTCAGTGTCAGGTCTTCGATGAGTTCGTCCGCGTTGTCGGTGGCGTTCTTCATCGCCACCATCTGGCTGGAGAAGAAGCTGGCGCAGCTCTCAAGAGCGGCCTGGTACAGACGCGTGCCGACGTAGCGCGGCAGCAGCTCGTTCAGGACCACCTCGGGAGCCGGCTCGAAGATGAACTGCGAGCCGGGAATGCCGTGGGTGTCTTCGGTCGGCTTGATCGGCAGCAGCTGGATCTTGTCCGGCCGCTGCACCAGGGTGGAAACGAAGCGGGTGAAGACGATGTCGACCTGGTTGTACGTGCCGGCCTCGTACTCGTCGGAGATGAGGCGCGCCAGCGGCAGGATGTCGGCGAACTGCGGGCGGTCGCCGAAGCCGGGAAAGTGGGCCACGATCGGGACGCGGGCCCGGCGCATGGCATCGCGACCCTTGCGGCCGATACTGACGAGCTCGAGCTCGCCGGCATGCTCGACGATCTCATTGGAGGCGAAGCGGACGGCGTTGGTGTTGAGCGCGCCGGCCAGGCCGCGATCGCTCGTGACCAGGACGATGAGCCGCTTGCCCTCGTCGCGGCGGTTCAGCAGCGGATGCTCGTCGCCTACCAGCACGGCGGCGAGATCCGACAGGATCTCGTCCAGCAGGTCCGAGTAAGGTCGCGCCGAAAGGGTGGAGTCCTGGGCGCGCCGGAGCTTGGACGCTGCCACGAACTGCATCGCCCGGGTGATCTGCCTGATGTTCCTCGACGCCGTGATGCGTCTGCGGATGTCTCGCTGGCTCGGCACGCTTGCCCCGCTGGATCAGGTTGAATCGGTGGTGGTCGGCCTCGCGCTAGGCGAGGAAGGTCGTGCGGAAATCCTTGGCCGCGGCTTCGAGCGCGGCGGCGGTCTCATCGTCGAGGGCCTTGGTTTCGGCGAGCCTGCGCATGACGTCGCCGTGCTGGCCCTCCAGGAAGCGGTAGAACTGCTGCTCGAATTCCTTGACGCGCGGAGTGGGCACGTCATCGAGCAGGCCTCGCGTGGCCACGTAGAGGATCGCCACCTGCTTCTCCAGGGGGACCGGCTGGTACTGCGGCTGCTTGATGACCTCCGAAAGCTTCTCGCCGCGGGTCAGCTGATCGCGGGTGGCCTTGTCCAGATCCGAGGCGAACTGGGCGAAGGCGGCCAGGCTGCGGTACTGGGCCAGGTCCAGCTTGAGCGGCGCCGCGACCTTCTTCATGGCCTTGGTCTGGGCCGCCGTGCCGACCCGCGAGACGGAGATGCCGATGTTGAGCGCCGGCCGCTGGCTGGCGTTGAAGAGGTCCGTCTCCAGGAAGATCTGGCCGTCGGTGATGGAGATGACGTTCGTGGGGATGTAGGCGGAGACGTCGCCGGCCTGGGTCTCGATCAGCGGCAGGGCGGTCAGCGAGCCGCCGCCGTTCTCCGCGCTCATCCGGGCGGCGCGCTCCAGCAGGCGGCTGTGGAGGTAGAAGACGTCGCCGGGGTAGGCCTCGCGGCCGGGCGGGCGGCGCAGGAGGAGCGACATCTCGCGGTAGGCCCAGGCGTGCTTGGAGAGATCGTCGTACACGCACAGGGCATCCTTGACGAGCTCACCGCCGATCTCGACGCCGACCTCCATGACCTCCTCGCCCATGGCACAGCCGGCGTAGGGGGCGAGGTACTGGAGAGGGGCGGAGAACTCGGCGCCGGCGCAGACGACGACGGTGTGCTCCATCGCGCCGTGCTGCTCGAGGACGGCCACGGTCTTGGCGACGGTCGAGAGCTTCTGGCCGATCGCCACGTAGATGCAGACCAGGCCCTTGCCCTTCTGGTTAATGATCGTGTCGATGGCGAGCGCGGTCTTGCCGGTCTGGCGGTCGCCGATGATCAGCTCGCGCTGGCCCCGCCCGATCGGGATGAGGGCGTCGATCGCCTTGATGCCGGTCTGGACCGGCGTGTCGACCCCCTGACGGGTCATGACGCCGGGGGCGATGCGCTCCACCGGGCGCGTCCTGGCGGCGGCGACGGGGCCCTTGTCGTCCAGCGGCCGGCCGAGCGGATCCACGACGCGGCCAATCAGCTCGGGCCCGACGGGGACCTCGACCACGCGGCCGGTCGTCTTGACAGTGTCGCCTTCCTTGATCTTCTCGGGGTCGCCCAGGATGACGGCGCCGACGATCTCCTCTTCCAGGTTCAGGGCCAAGCCCATGACGGAGCCCGGGAACTCGAGCAGCTCGGACGAGAGCGCGCCCGAAAGGCCGTAGATCTGGGCGATGCCATCGCCGACCTCGACCACGGTGCCGACGCTGCGCGACTCGGCGCCCTGATCGAAGTTCTCGATGGTGTTCCTGATGATGCTGACTATCTCGTCCGATCTGATGGCCATGCCTTCTCCGTTCGGCCCGCCGGTCAGCCGCCGAGGCGGCGTCCGACTCTAGCTCGTTCCCTGGACCAGCTGCCGGCGCAGCCGGCGCAGCCGGCCGGCAACGCTGTCGTCGATCTGGAGGTCACCAATCATGACGCAGAGCCCACCGACGAGCCCCGGATCGGTTTCGGTGGAGATTTCGACGCGTGCCCCGGCCAGCCTCTCGATGCGCCTCTTGAGCGTCTCGAGCTCTCCCTCGGAAAGGGGCGCCGGCGAGGTCACGATCACCCCGACGATGCCTCGTGAGTGGCGGACCAGGTCATCGTACTCGTCGCTCACCGCCGGCGTGGTCGAGAAGCGGCCCCGCTCCGCCAGGAGCAAGGCCAGATTCAGCACCTGGCGTGAAACGTGGCTCCCGAGGAGCTGTTCCACGACCTTGCGACGTTCGCGAAACGGCACCGCCGGACTGTCGATGGCGCGGACGGCGCGCTCGTCCTGCGCCAGCGCGCAGGCGTAGCCGATGTCGGTACGCCAGGCATCGACCCTGGCGTCGCGCGTGGCCAGCTCGAACAGGGCCTCAGCGTAGCGGCGGGCTGCGACCAGGTGCGGCATCAGTTGCTCCGGCCGTCCGGGCTGGCCGGGCGATCGCGCAGGAACTCTTCCACCAGGCGTCGCTGGCGGGCCTCGGTCATCGTCTCGCCCACGACCTTGCCGGCCGCGGCGAGTGCCAGGTCGGCGACCTGGGCACGGAGATCCGCCAGAGCGCGGTCGCGCTCCGCGGCGATATCCGCCGCCGCCTGCTGACGCATTCGATCAAGCTCCGCCTTGGCCGCCGCGATGTCGGCCTCGCGGAGCTCCTCGGCCGCCTGCTGGGCGCGGGTTATCAGCTCGCCGGCGTCGTGGCGGGCCTGAGCAATGACCTGAGCACGCTCGGCCTGTGCCGCGTCGCGATCCTTGCGTGACTGTTCGGCGTCGGCCAGCCCCTGTTCGATCCGCGCCTTGCGCTGGGCCAGGATGTTCGCGATTGGGTCGAAGCCGAAACGCCACAGCAGGGCCAGAAAGACCACGAAGTTCAGGGCGGCGACGATGACCCAGAAGATGTTGATCGACAGGCCCGACGGCGTAGGCGTCGACGCGGCCGCGGCCGCCAGAGGATTCACAGGACTCGCTCCGTCCCGTCCGGACTAACCGAGGAAAAGAGCGAGCAGGCCGACGACGATCGCCAGGACGCCGAGGCCCTCGGCGAAGCCGGCGAGGATGATCGCCAGGCCGCGGATCTGACCGGCTGCGTCCGGGTTGCGGCCGATGGCGTTGCTGGACATGCCGGCCAGGATGCCGATGCCGATGCCGGGGCCGATGACGCCCAGGGCTGCGAGTCCGGCTCCGATGTGCTCAGCGGTCATGTTTCGAAATCCTCCTCTACCTCGACCCCTAGGCCGAGTAGTCGTGGTTTGGCGGTCAGGCCGCCACGGGCTGAGTTTGGTCGGCGCCTTCGGACGCCGGTTGGTGTCCTCCAGTGCCGCCGGCTTGCGCCGGATGGTGCTCCTCGGTTCCGTGACCCTCGATGGCGATAAGGATGAACATCAGGGTCAGGACTGAGAAGATGAGGGCCTGGATCAGGTTGAGCAGTGCCTCGAGCCCGACCAGCGTCACCGGGATGATGGCGATCGTGAGGGCGGTGATGACGGCCAGGGCGACCTCACCGCCGTAGATGTTGCCGAAGAGTCGCATCGAGAGCGTGACCGGCTTCACGAACTCCAGGAACAACTCGATGATGCCCACGTACATGGCCAGCAGCCCCGCTCCGATGCCGTGGCGGAACTCGCCCAGCGGGAAGAACTTGCCCAGGTAGCCGCGCATGCCCAGGCGCCGGAAGCCTTCGCCCTGGAACAGGACGAACGATGTCAGGGCCAGTCCGATAGTGACGTTGACGTCGCTGGTCGGGGCCCGCAGCTGCTCGATCTTGCCGATCGGCGGCACCAGGCCGCTCCAGTTCGAGAAGAGGATGAAGATGAAGAAGGCCGCGAAGATCGGGTAGTAGCCCCTCGCTTTCTCACCCCCGATCCCCACCGCGAAGTCCGAGCCGAACTCGTAGGCCCATTCGACGGCGTTCTGGAGGCGCCCCGGGATCAGCTTCAGCCCGCGAGTGGCGGCGATCGCCAGGACCAGGATGAGCGCCATCACGATCCACATCGTCAGGATCGTGGAGCTGATGCTGGGATGGAAGTAGACCATCGGGGCCGAGGCGGGTGCCGTGGACGGCGACAGGTCGAAGACGATCGCCGGCGGCGGGAACTCGATGGCGCTCTGGATGTAGCAGCTGGGGAAACCGCATGCCTGGCCGGGCTGGCCGCCTTCTGGAAACGGCGGCACCAGCATGACCGCCAGGACGTCCAGGGCGATGACGGCGGGGATCAGGAACTTGAACGGGATCCCGCGGGCGCGCGTCTTCGGCGCAGCCGTTGGCTGCGCCGTCGTCCCTGTGTCAGATTCGTTCGTCACGGGCGCGTCGCCCGGATCGCTCGTCACTGTCGCTCCGCGTATCCGGCGGCCCCCAAAGAGCCGCGTTCACTTCTTGTCCTCCGCGTCGAGCCGGGCCAGGAACCGGGCCATGAGTCGCCAGCAGGCGACGCCTCCGCCGACGGAGCCGATCGCGAACCCGACCAGAACGAATACAGGAACCGTGCCCAGGCGCTGGTCGAGCCAGTAGCCGCCGAGCACGCCTGCCAGAACGGCGGCCAGGAACACGAACCCCACTTCGGAGAAGAGGGCTATGTAGGCGGACGCCTTACCGAGATCGTTCATCCGTCTCCCTGGCAGGGCAGGCGTGAGTGTACCAGCCGACCTCCGGCAACGCTCAACCCCCCGAAAGCGCCGCCGAGACGGGCCGGTGCGTGTTTCGCCCCACAGTCCACCCCCTCGTGGCCGACAGGCCGGCCGGCGTCCTCCTCCCCGACCGTCGATCGGGCGTCGAACCGCGTGGCTCAGTCGTCGGCCAGGCCCGGCACCGGGAAACGGGCACACATGTCGTGGGCCAGGGCGGAAAGCTTCGCCTGCTCGGACGGATCGGCGCGCGCGACGATGGCCGACACGATCATCTCGCCGATCTGGCGCATCTCCGGCTCGCCGAAGCCGCGGCTGGTGGTGGCCGGCGTGCCGACGCGGATCCCCGAAGCGATGTTCGGTGGGTTCTTGTCGAACGGGATGGCGTTCTTGTTGACCGTGATGCCGATCTCGTCGAGCAGGTGCTCCGCCTCGCGGCCTGTCACGCCCAGAGGCGTCACATCGACCAGCATCAGGTGGTTGTCAGTGCCGCCGGAGACGACGCGGGCGCCCTTCTCGGCGAGGGTGGCCGCCAGGAGCGCGGCATTGGCGATCGTCCGGCGCTGGTCGGCGCGGTACTCGTCGGTGGCGGCGAGCTTGAGGGCAACCGCCTTGGCCGCGATGACATGCATCAACGGGCCGCCCTGGACGCCGGGGAAGACGCTCTTGTCGACGGCCTTGGCCAGGTCCTCGCGGCAGAAGATCATGCCTCCGCGCGGGCCGCGCAGGGTCTTGTGCGTGGTGGTCGTCACGATGTCGGCGTGGCCGAAGGGCGTCGGGTGCAGCCCGGCCGCGATGAGCCCGGCGATGTGGGCCATGTCGACCATCAGCAGCGCGCCGACGCCGTGGGCGATCTTGCCGAAGCGCTCGAAGTCGATCGTGCGGGGGTAGGCACTGGCGCCGGCGACGATGAGCTTGGGCCGAACCTCGGCCGCCTGCTTCTCGAGCGCGTCGTAGTCGATCTGCTCCGTCAGCGGATCGACGCCGTAGGCGTGGACCTCGAACCACTTACCGCTGAAGTTGACCGGCGAGCCGTGGGTCAGGTGGCCGCCGTGGGCCAGGTTCATGCCCAGGATCTTGTCGCCGATCTGGAGGACGCTGAGGTAAGCGGCCATATTGGCCTGCGCGCCGGAGTGGGGCTGGACGTTGACGTGCTCCGCGCCGGGGAACAGCGCCAGGGCTCGATCCTGGGCCAGGCGCTCGGCGACGTCCACGTACTCGCAGCCGCCGTAGTAGCGCTTGCCTGGCAGGCCCTCGGCGTACTTGTTGGTGAGCGGCGAACCCTGCGCCTCCATGACGGCCGCGAAGGTGTAGTTCTCGCTGGCGATCAGCTCGATCTTCCAGCGCTGGCGATCTGCCTCGCCGCGAATGGCCGCCCACAGCTCGGGGTCGACATCGGCCAGCCGGGCCCAGGCGATCCCCTCCCGACGTGCGATCGTCATCGGTGGCTCCTTCTCCTCTCGGGGCGGCGGCTCGATTCCGTCGGGCGACTCGGCGCGGTCGTCCGCCCGCGCCTAGGGCCCCGGGTCGGCGCCTATTGTCGCCGATCGGCGGTTGCGACGTGCCCCGGCGGTCGAACCGGCGAGGCTCGCTCGTCGGCCCATCTCACGGAGAGTCTCGAGCCGCGCCGCGGCGCGGCGCCCGATGGCTGGGCCTACGGCCGGGATGGGGGCGCGCGCCTAACGACCGATGGCGTGCGCGAGCCCGGCTACCTCGAGTACGACGGCGATTTCGCCAGGCGCGATGGCGCCAGCACGGAGGACGCTGGGCCGCTCCGCTGAACAGTCGACGACGGTAGAGGGGATGCCGCCGCGGGCGAAGCCGCCGTCGAGGACGAGGTCGATCCGGGCGCCGAGCTGGGCCAGGACGCCGGCGGCGTCGCGGGCGTCCGGCTGGTCCGAGAGGTTGGCCGAGGTAACGGGCAGCGGACCGAGCGCGCGACAGA
Source organism: Candidatus Limnocylindrales bacterium (assembly GCA_050014975.1). Taxonomy (GTDB): domain Bacteria; phylum Chloroflexota; class Limnocylindria; order Limnocylindrales; family CSP1-4; genus Fen-1039. The sequence continues at coordinate 19,307 of JBEKCH010000018.1, read as the reverse complement.
GAGCTCGAGGCGATTCATGGTCTGGCAGCCGAACGCCGATCGTCGAAGCGCCGGCGGTGAGGACCGAAGGCAGGCGAGCGCCGGGCGCCTGGGTCAGGACCAGAGTCAGGCCGCCCGGCCAGAATCGTTCGGCCAGCAGGCGAGCTGACTCCGAAAGGACGCCCACCGAGGCGACCTGCTCGAGGTCGGCCACGAGCAGGACGATGGCGCGATCGAGCGGCCGGTTCTTGGCCGCGAAAAGACGCGGCAGGCCATCCTCCGCATCCAGCGCGACCCCGAGGCCGTAGACCGTGTCGGTCGGCATGGCAACCAGGCCTCCCGCCCGCAGCACCTCCACCGCCTCCGCGCGCCCGAGGCCATCGTCGCGGAGCAGCCGGGCCGTCATCGCCGCTCGACCTGCACGCCGCGTATCGCCCCACCCTCTGCGCCCTCCGCGCCGGGAGGTCCACCCCCAGGGGCCCGCCAGCCGTCCAGAGCGATCCGCTCGATCATCTGGGCCGTCCCCTCCTCTCCCACCGGAGGCGCCACGAACCGCGCCGCGGCCCGAACGGCCTCCGGAGCGCTGGGCATCGCGACCCCGTGGCCGACCACGGAGATCATCTCCAGGTCGTTGTACTGGTCGCCCACCGCCATCGATTGCTCAAGCGGGATCCCAAGCCGCCGCGCCAGCCACCGGACCGCTCTTCCCTTGGAGACGCCGGGTGCCAGGAACTCCAGGAAGCGCGGATGGCTGAGCGTGACCTCCGCCCGGCCGGCGAAGTGGGCTCGACCTTCCTCCAGCACCTCCAGGGAGTGGTAACCCTCGCCGATCGCGACTACCTTCGTGACGGGCTTTCGAGCCCGGACGGCCACGTCGCTCACGATGCGCAGCCGATCACCGACGAAGTACCGGTACTCCTCCAGCCTCTGCTCGTCCGAGCCGACGATCATCCGCTCCAGATGGTTGAAGTGCGGGACGAGGTCCCGCTCCCGGCACCAGCGGACGATTTCGACCGTGACTTCGGGGTGGAGCGGCCGGTGGTACAGCAGCCGGCCCAGGCCCTTCGAGGTCGGCCCGGGCATGGCCCGGATCAGGGCGCCTTGCTGCGCCACCAGCGGGCCCGTGAGGCCGAGCGCCTCGGCGAAGGGCATGGCGCTCGTGGCCGTGCGACCCGTGAACAGCGAGATGGCGATCCCACGCCGCATGGCTTCCGCTGTCGCCGCGAGGGTTCGCTCGCCGATGACGAGATCCTCATCGATGAGGGTTCCGTCGATATCGATTGCGATCAGGCGGATCGGCAGCGCAGGCTCGGCCATCAGCAGCGTCCCGTGGCGCCCGGGTGGGTCTCCCTGGCGTCCTGGCGAGGCCGAATTCCCTTGTTCCGAACCCGCTCCGAGGCGGTCTCGATCGGCCGTTTCTCCACCTTGGTCATCAACAACACAGTGCTCCGGGGGACGTCGTTGGAACCCGCCAGGGCCCTTGCCAGTCCCACCTGCCTTGGGCAGCGCTCGTCCTGTCGCGGCTCCGCCTGGAACGGTACCTCCTTTCGTATTCGACCGGAGAGATGCCCGAGATACGAATGCCGCCGGGTGCGGTCGTGGAAGATGTCGGCGTAGTCGAACATGGCCGCAGCCGTCGTCGTGCGTCCGCCCGTGCTCCTGGTCGATGAGTTCGGTCCCGAGCTGGCCAGGAGGCTCGCGGCCACCGCGTCATCGCAGCCATCGCCCAGGCTGCCCACCGAGGGCAGCCCTTCGCATCGCGCTCCTGCGCATCCGCTCGAGCGTGCCCTTCTCGAGTAACAGCTCGAGGCCCCGGTGAATGCTAGATTCGAGTACTCCGAACTCAGTGGCGAGGTCCCACACCTCGGCTCGCCCGCCGAACGTACGGCCCGAGCAGACCCGGGCACGCAAGAACGGGAGGCAAAGAACACCGGCGATGCGGACGATCGATCTCGAGATCCGCAACCCAACCGGGTTGCACGCGCGGCCGGCCGCGCTCTTCGTCAAGACGGCCGCCGGATTCGGGTCGCGGATCGCGCTGGAGAACGTGACGCGCGGCACCGCCCCGGGCAACGCGAAGAGCATCATGACCGTGCTGTCCAGCGGCGTCGCCAGGGGCCACGTCATCCGCCTGTCGATCGAGGGCGAGGACGAAGAGGCAGCTGCCCGAACCCTGAGCGAGCTCGTTGCCGGCGGCCTCGGCGAGGCCATCGAGTGATGTCCCACACCAGCCTGCATCTGGCCGGCATTGCCGCCGCTCCGGGCATCGCCGTCGGCCCGATCTGGCGCTACCGCCCGCCGCTTGCCGAAGCGGCCGCGGCAGCGGCGGGCCGGACTGCGCCTCCCGGACGTCCCGCCACCGGACCGGACGGTGCGGTGCCACGACTCCGGTCCGCCAGCGAAGAGGCCGCCCGTCAGCTGGAGGGGCTGGCGGCCCGCGTCCGCGAACTCGGCCGCGCAGAGGAGGCCGAGATCTTCGAGGCCCAGGCGCTGATGGCCACCGATGCCGTCCTCCTGGACGAGGCAATCCGGCGCATCGAAGCTGGCGGGGAACCGGCCGCGGCCGTGCAGGCCGCCGCAGAGACCACGGCCGCCGTGCTGGCCGCCCTCGACGACGAGCTCCTGGCAGCCAGGGCGGCGGACGTACGCGACGTCGGTGCTCGGATCGCGCGCATCCTGACCGGCGACGTGCTGGAACTGCCGGACGTCCCCTCGATCGCCGTGGCCGATGACCTGCCACCGTCTGTCACCGTCGAGATCCCGCCCGGCCTGCTGACCGGCATCGCCCTGGCGGCCGGGTCGCGCACGGCTCACGCCGTTATCCTCGCCCGCAGCCTTGCCATTCCCGCCATCGTGGGTGTGGCCGGCCTCCTCGAGTCGGTCGACGCCGGGGTCGAGCGGCTCGGCGGGCGACCGCTGCGCGCGGCGCTCAACGGCGAGACCGGCGAGCTGATCCTGGACCCGGGACCCTCGCAAGAGGTCCAGTTCCACCGCCGCCAGGCCGCCCTGACGGCGCAGCACGCGGAGGCCATGGCACTGCGTGACCGCCCCTGCGCCACCGCCGACGGGGAGCGGGTCCTGCTCGTCGCCAACATCGGCTCGCCGGACGATGCACCGCGGGCGCTGGAAGCCCGGGCCGAGGGTGTAGGCCTGTTCCGGACCGAGTTCCTCTTCATGAGCCGCCAGACCGCGCCGACCGAAGCCGAGCAGGTCGAGGCCTACCGGCGCGTCCTGACGGCGTTCGGGCCGCATCGACCAGTGGTCATTCGGCTGGCGGACATCGGCGGTGACAAGGCGATCCCGTACCTCGGTTTGCCTCACGAGGCCAACCCGTTCCTCGGGGTGCGGGCGATCCGCCTTGCATACACGTCGCGGGATTTGCTCCTCACGCAGCTCCGGGCGATCTGGCGGGCGGGCGCCCTGGCCGGGGTCGTGCCCCACGTGATGGCTCCCATGATCGCCACGGTCGGCGACGTGGAACTCTTTCTCTCCCTCCGCGACGAGGCCCGGGACGCGTTGCTGGCCGAGGGCCTGCCCTGCGCCGAACGGGTGGTCTCCGGCATCATGGTGGAGATTCCGTCGGCGGCGATCCTGGCGGCTGACCTGGCCCAGCGGATCGACTTCTTCAGCATCGGAACGAACGACCTGACTCAGTACACGCTGGCCGCCGACCGCGGCAACGCGATCCTGGCGCCGCTCCAGGACGCGCTCCACCCCGCGGTCCTGCGTCTGATAGCCAGTGTCGTCGCGGGCGCGGACGCGGCCGGCATCCCGGTTGCGGTGTGCGGCGAGCTGGCCGGCGATCCGGCCGGCGCGCTCGTCCTGGTCGCGCTCGGCGTCGACGAGCTGTCGGCCGACGCGGCCTCGCTCGATGGGGTCCGCGCCGCGCTCGCCGGGGTGACGCGGGCCGACCTCGACGAGCTGGCCCGGATAGCCCTGGCGACGCCGCTGTCTGAGAGGGTGCGGGCCCTTGCGACTGAGCTGGCCGCCCGGGGCCGTCGCGGCCGCGGCGGGCAGGGGTCGGGTCAGGGCAGCGCGGCAACGCCCCGGAGGGCCGGGAGAGCGCGCTGAGTCCGATCGCGCGACGCTATGAGATCGTGTACCGCGCCGTCAGAGCACGACCTGCTCCCGCCGGTACCTGCCTTCGACGGGGATCATCAGCCGACCTTGGTCGGGGCGGACGCGCTGGTCGCCCCGCGGTGCTGCCCGTGAGCGCCGAGCCACTCCATGATCGCGGCCGCGGTCAGTTCGTCCGTGTAGAGGTGACCGACGACTCCCGTTCGGACGCACCCGATGATGCTCTGCGCCTTATGAGACCCGGCTGCCACGACGATGACCGGCCCGCTCCTGCGCAGAACGTCGAAGCTGATGCACAGGAGTCGGGATGCCCAATCGTCCTCGATCAGGCTTCCGTCGATCGTGAAGGGGTGCCCCGCGATCTCACCGACAACACCTTTCGCGATGAGCCGGCGCCGGATGTCACCGTCCAGCTGATCCATGACTGTTGGATAGCCGGGATTGCTCTCGGGCATGCCGCTGACACCGACGAGAACGCAGTCAAGTCGGCTCCACAACTCCGTCGTCACCTTGACGAGACTGTCCTCGAGCAAGGCTTCCTTCATCGCCAGTGAGTCCAGGAGGCCCGGTGCGAGAAGTCGCCTCGTCGAGGCGCCCAGTTGCGCGGCGATCCGGTCGGTAACCCCATTGATGTCAAGCAGCGGAGGGACGGAGGCATGCAGGCCACCCGCGATCGGCACGACGGTAAGCTCTGGCCGGTCCATCCTCGGCAGGGCTTCGGCCAGGGCCGCGATCGTGTAACCCCCAGCGGTTCCGAGCACCCCGGACGTGGGCACCTCGTCGGCGACGGCTGGGGCGGCGGCAACGGCACACACTCTGGCGGCGACCGCCGGATTGGAGGTCCGTCCGGGTGTCAGCGTGACCCTCACGGAGAGCGCGTCGGCCAGCTCCGTCGCCAGCGGGATCAGCTCACTCGGGTCGCGTTCGACAGTGATCTGGACGATGCCTTCTGCACGGGCCTGAGCGAGCAGTCGAGAGACCGTGGATATCGAGACGCGGAGAAGGCGCGAGATCTCTGCCTGGCTCCACCCCCGCACGTAGTACAGCTCGGCCGCCAGCCGCATGAGCGAGCGGTCGGCCGAACGAGCGCCGCTCTGGGCCGGCCGGTCCTTCCCGACCCCGGCATCCGTGTCCACACGGTCCTCCCATCATCCTTGACAAGCCCTGTCCCATAGGGTACAACGCTCGTAGCCCTTGCAAAAGCAGCCCGCAAATAATTGCGGCAGGTTAATGAGCAGGCAGGAGAAGACGGAGCGATGGCCACGCGCCGCACGTTCCGTATCGTAGTGGCGTCCCATGGTCACCTCGGACGCGCCATGCTCGAAAGCGCGGCGATGATCTGCGGACCGTTGGATGACGCCGTGGCCGTCGACCTCCAGCCCGAGCAGTCGCCCGAAGCCTACGCCGAAGCCCTGCGATCGGCGATGGGCGACGACGGGCGACCGGTGCTCATCCTCACCGACCTCGTCGGCGGTACGCCGCACAACGTCGCGAGTCTGATCTGCCGGGAGAACCGCGGCACGACGCTCCTGGCCCTCTGCGTTAGCGGCACGAACCTGGGCCTGCTCCTGGAGGCGGCGACGAGCGTTCAGTCACTTGACGCGGACGCAATCGCTAAGCTGGTGGCCACCGGCCGAGATGGCATCGTGGACGCCATGCGTCAAGTGGGGGAGTCAAGTGTCTAGCGGCGTGCGGAGCACCGCCGCGTAACCCGACGAGGCCAAAGGAGACGGAGTGCCGCTCAAGCTGGTGCGCGTCGACGACCGCCTGATCCACGGCCAGGTAGTGGCCGTTTGGTTGAGGGCAGTGGGCGCGGATCTGATCGTGATCGTCGACGACAAGACCGCCCAGAACGAATTCCTGCGCGAGGTCCTAGTGATGGCGGCCCCGCAGGGGACCCCGGTCGAGGTGTACGGGCTGACCGAGGGCGCGGCGAGGGTCTCCGAGTTGGCCGCGTCGCCGACACAGGCATTCGTGCTGATGCGGACCCCCATCACCGCGCTCCGGCTGCGCGAGATGGGGGTTCAGTTTGATATGTTGAACGTCGGCGGTCTCGGAGCCGGCCCCGGCCGGCGCCCGCTCTACAAGAACATCTCAGCGACCGATGAAGAATCGGAGGCCTTGCGCAAACTGGAGGAGATGGGCACGAAGGTCGAACTGCGGATCGTCGCCGACGACCGTGGCGTGCCGTTTGCGTCAGTCGACAGGCGGTGAAGATGGGAGTCCACGGGCAAAGACCTGGGAGTTTGGTTGGAAGCGAGCACGGAGGTTCACTATGCCAGCATGGTTGAAACACGGCGCTCTGGCTGCAGGGGCGGTGGGAATTATCGGGCTCGTGCTGTTGCTCGGTCCCGCGCAGTTGTTCGCCGACTCCAGCACGACGCCTGAAATCAAGGTTGGCCTGGTAGCGTCGATTCTGATCGGCCTTGGCTACTACCTGGCCAACAGCCCGTGGCTGATGGGCGTCGGCTATTTCACCCTGTACCGACCTCTCGTCGCCGGATTCTTCGTCGGCATCATCCTGGGCAATCCGGCACAGGGCACCCTCATCGGCGCGGCCATCAATATCGCCTACCTCGGTTTCATCAGCGCCGGTGGCTCGCTGCCCGGTGACCCGGCTCTCGCCGGCTGGTTGGGCACTACCCTTGCTCTGGCGGCGAACCTCAGCTATGGCCAGGCGCTGGCACTCGCGGTCCCAATCGGCCTGCTGGGGACAGTCATCTGGAACGTCCGGATGACGGTTGCATCCCTGTTCGCCCACTGGGCCGACGATCGCGCCGAGAAGGGCGACATCTCCGGCACAGGATGGATGAACGTCTGGCCCAGCCAGGCGTTGTTGTTCGTTATTTGCTTCTTCCCGGTCGCGATCGCCGCCTACAGCGGCACCCAGGCGGTGGTGAATGTCCTCAATGATCTGCCGAGCTGGGTTCTGAACGGGCTGGCCGTGGCCGGCGGTGTCTTCGCTGCCATCGGAATTGCGATGAACATGCGGTTCATCTTCCGAGGCGCGGTCATCCCGTACTTCTTCATCGGCTACTTCATCATGGTCGCGACCGGGCAGACCATCTCGATCGTGATCCTCGCGGTCGTCGGGCTGGCGCTCGCCTTCCTGCACGTGACCTTTACCACCGGTGGCTTCGCGCGGGTCGCGACGCCTCAGGCTGCTCCCGCCGGCGCACCGGCTGGAGGTGCAGTTGCAGCAGTCGGTGAGAAGCGCGAGCGGCTCACCCGCGGCGACGTGATCAGGTCCTGGCTGTATTGGATCTTCTTCATCCAGTCGGGCTACAACTACGAGCGCCTTCAGGCGACGGGCTTCGCCCAGGCGATGACCCCGGCTATCAGGCGCCTGTATCACACGCCGGAGGACATCAAGGCAGCCCTCAAGCGCCACCTCGTCTTCTTTAACACGGAGCCCCAGTGGGGCGCCGTGATCCCGGGTGTCGTCCTCGCGATGGAAGAGGAACGGGCGAACGGCGCCGACATCGACGACGACGCCATCAACTCGGTCAAGACCGGCCTGATGGGCCCTCTTGCCGGAATTGGCGACACGCTCGATCAGGGCACCATCACGCCGATCCTGCTTGCCCTCGGCATCGGCATCGCCGGCGTTACGGTTACGGGCGGCCAGGCGGTTATTGGAGCAACCGGCAACCCGCTCGGCGCGATCCTGTACATCATCCTGGAGTCGGCGATCATCATCGCCGTTTCTTACTTCCTGTTCACCCAGGGCTACTACCGGGGCCGGACGTTCGTGACAGACGTGCTCCGCAGTGGCCTGATGGACAAGATCGTCGTGGGTGCGACCGTCCTGGGCAACATCGTGCTCGGGGCGCTGGCGGCCGAGTTCGTCACGCTGTTCCTCGCGCCCACCATCACGGTGACTGGAACTTCCATCAATCTTCAGACGGGCATCCTCGACAAGATCATGCCCGGACTTCTGCCGCTCGCCGTGGTTCTCACGTGCTGGTACCTGTTGCGGCGGCGCGTAAGCCCGATCCTGCTTCTCGTGGTCTTCTTGATTGCTGCGCTCGTCGGGTCCTACCCGTTCTTCGGCCCGGCCCCGCAGTACGTAACCGGCTCTTGTGGGTCGGCGATCTTCCAGCCGTACGGTCCGTGCGCACCGGCAACCACGCCCGCCCCGTAGGGACGGCGTGACGGCCACACTGACTCGTCAACGACCCGGGCGCCCAGCCCGGGTCGTTGACGAACATGGTGAGATTCCGCCTGTGGCCGTCCGCTCGTTCAGGGTCCTGGCCTCCCTACGCCCTGCCGCCATCCGTCCGGCGTGCCGGCCGACCGTATCCCCCAGGGTGTCATGATGACATCGCTCCGGCTGGCCCGATGCACGGAGCCGTAGAGCGCCGGCGGCTGCACTTCGGCCTGGGCGAGCGATGGGCCTGGACCAGTGCCCTTGCCTACGCGGTCGTCAACGTGATGATCAGGGCTGCGGCGCCGCAGATCGACGCGTGGCTGGGTTCGCTCCTCAGACTGATACCCGTCGCCGCGTTGGCGTGGTTCATGCTGGTGCGCAGCGGTTCCCATGAGCTGCGTCCGGGCGATCCGCGGTACCTGGGCCCGCGTCTCATAGGCGGCCTCGTCTTCGGGGGGGCCGTCAGCTACGTCATAGGCAACGTGTTCTTCTTCCGCGCCCTCGTCGATGGCGGACTCGCCATCAGCGTCAACGCAGTGCAGGGCGGCAGCGTGTGGGGCGGCGTCATCCTCGGGGCCCTCATGTTGCGCGAACGGCCCAGGCAGGAGCAGATCGCGGGCGCCTTGGTGATCGCCGCGGGGCTGACCCTCATCGCCATCAGCCAGCTCAGCACTCCCGGCCAGCTCTGGTACGAGGGCCTGCTGCTGGCGATCGCGGCCGGCGTGTGCTACGCAACCGCGAACGTCTTCGTGCGACTGGTCCAGCGCCATCGGGCCGCTCTCTACCCAGTCCTGGCGTGTGCTGCCGCGGGCGGTCTCGTGCCGCTCCTGATCGTGACCATCGTCCGCACGTTAGTGGATCCGGCCGGGCTTTATACAGGCCTGCATCCGTACGACGTTGTCGTCGTGCTCGCGGCCGGCTGCGCCAACGTTCTGGCACTGGCCGGCATTGCGCAAGCCGTCCGATACAGCTCGGTGGCCACGGTCAACACCATCGGCTCGGCACAGATCGTGTTCAGCTTCCTGGCCTCCGTGTTCCTCTTCGGGGAGGCGGTGCCGCTGCTGATGCTCGTGGGCGTCGTCGCCGTGATCGGCGGGATCCTGGTGGGTCAGACCGTCAGGTCGGCAGCCCGGGCGCGCCCGGCGGCGAACTAGGCCCGCCGGGACCAGCGCGGGGCCGGGAGCATGGGTCGGATCAGGAGTTCACGCGGAAGAACACGTTCTTGGTCTGCATGTACTTCTCCATGCCGACGCCGCCGTACCCGGACTGCTTGTAGCCCTGGGCCGCCTCTTCGAGGACCGGCCCGAACCACGTGTTCACGTAGACCTGGCCAGCCTTGAGGCCGCGGCTGACGGTCCAGGCCTTGTCCAGATCGCGCGTGAACACGCCCGACGCGAGCCCGTAGCTCGTGTCGTTCGAGATCCGGAGCGCCTCCTCGAGCGTCTCGAACGGGATGATCGTGAGCACGGGCCCGAAGATCTCCTCCCGGGCAATCCGGCAGCTCGGAGCGGCGTCCGCGAAGATCGTCGGCGGGATATAGCAACCCTTCGACCGCACCGGATCGGTGTAGGGCACGCCGCCTGTGACCAGCCGGCTCTCCTTCTTGCCGATCTCGATATATTCCCAGACCTTGGCCGCATGGCCGCGCCCGATGACGGGTCCAAGTTCGGTCTTCGGATCGAGCGGGTCGCCGACGACCATGGCCGCGGCACGCAGGGCCAGCTCCCCGACCATCCGATCATAGATGGGACGCTGCACCAGGGCGCGCGACCCGCAGACGCAGACCTGGCCGGTGTTGGAGAAGGCGCCGATCGTCGTCCACATCGCGGCCATGTCGAAGTCGGCGTCGGCGAAGATGATGTTGGGGTTCTTGCCGCCGAGCTCGAGCGAGACGCGCTTGACGCTCTTGGCGGCGTGGGCCAGGACTCGCGCGCCCGACTCGATGCCGCCGGTGAGCGAGATCATGTCGACGCGGGGATCCTCGACAAGGGCCTCGCCGACGGTCGAACCGGGGCCCGCCAGCACGGTGATCGCGCCGGGCGGGAGATCCGCCTCCACGAGCAGCTGGGCGAGCCGCATGAACGAGAGGCACGCCAGCTGCGCCGGCTTCATGATGGCGGCGTTGCCGGCCGCCAGGATGGCCGCCATGCGCTGGACGCCGGTCCAGAGCGGCCCGTTCCAGGGCAGGATCTCGGCGACGACGCCGAGCGGCTCCACGAGCTGGTGATGGACGACGGCGTTGTCGGGCATGACGGCGGCGGTGCCCCGCAGCGCGATCGCCCGGCCCGCGAAGAACTCGAGCGCGTCGAGGCTCATGGTGATGTCGCTGTAGTGGACCGACGGCACGGGCTTGCCGGCGTCGACGGCCTCGAGGAACGCCAGCTCGTCGGCGTGAGCTTCGATGAGGCGGGCGATCCGGTTCAGCGCGGCCGCTCGCTCCTTGGGCTTCGCCTTTCCCCACGGCCCCTCGTCGACCGACGCGCGGGCGGCACGGAGTGCGGCATCGATGTCCGCGGCCCCTGCCTCCGCGATCTGCGCGACGACCCGATCGTCATGAGGGCTGACCGCGGGGAAGGTCGCTCCGGTTGCGGACGGGGCAATCCTGCCGTTGATGAGGAGTCCGTAAGGCTGGGCGTCGATCATCGACCAACGGGGATCCTTCACGGGCACGGCGGGGGCGTTCATCGCATCGACTCCCTGCGTCGTCCAAATCTCGACGCGTCAAGTGACGAGGCGCCGCCGGGCAGCTTGTGCTCGGCGACGCCTCGCGTGGGATTGAAACGGAGTTAGCTGGTTGCCGGCACACCTGCGATCTTGAGAGCCTCGTCAACAGACGCGCCGCCATGGATGATGGCCGCGAGCCCGCGGGTGATGGCCTTCGGGTCGGAGGCGCGCCAGATGTTGTTGCCGATCGCGACGCCGGTGCAACCGGCGACGATGACGGCGTCGTAGACCTCCTGGAAGAGATCGCGGGTCGAGCCCTTGACGGCTCCGCCAAGGACGACGACGGGCACCGAGGCGTAGTCGAGGACGCGCTTCATCGTGTCGGGGCTGCCGGTGTAGAAGGTCTTGACGATGTCCGCGCCGGCCTCGGCGGCAAGACGAGCCCCGGCCGCGATCATGTCGGGAGTGTGCTTGTCGACGGCCGCGAAGCCGCCCGGGATCGGCTCGGCGATGAACGGCAGGCCGTACCGAGCCGCGTCCGCGCCGATGCGCTGGGCCTGATCGATCGACTGATCGTTTTCGGTGAACGGCCAGACCATGCATTTGACCGCGTCGGCGCCGATGGACAGCGCGTGCTCGACCGCGCGCTCGAGGAACTTGTCGCCCGTCATCACGCTCGCCACGACCGCCGCCGGCCCGAAGTCGTCGGCGAAGTTGACGACCGACCCGATCGGCGAGAGGAAGGCGTCGGCGCCGCCGTCCACGACCAGGCGGACGGTCTTGCCGTATTCGATGAGCCCGGGCGCGGGTTCGCTCATGAACGCCGTGTGGTCCATCGCGCAGATCAGGATCCTGCCATCCGGCTTGAGCAGGCGGTGCAGTTTGCGCTTCATTCATTGCCTCCTGACGGTGCGTGCCCCTCGAGGGGCAGATGTTCTGCTTCCGACAACCTCAAGGTTCGACGACGATGCGGTAGGACCCCGGCTTGAGGGACGCCTCCAGCGCTTCCGCGAGTTGATCGAGGGGGTAGGTAGCCTGGATCAGCGGCGAGAGGTCGACCTGCTGGTAGCGGACCAGGCGGCTGGCCACGTAGAAATCCTGCTTGTCGCCCGACACCACACCGATCACCTGGCGCTCGTGGTCGTGCATATTGTTCGGTGCGAGCGTAAGGGGTGCCTCGGGGTAGGCGCCCGCGAACAGGACCATGCGACCCTTTTCCGAAAGCATCGCGAGGGCCTGCTCGTTCGCCTTCTCGCCTCCAAAGGCGCAGATGACGGCCTCCGTGCCACGGCCCTCGGTGAGCTCCTTGACGCGCGCTACGGGGTCTTCCTTCGATGCGTCGATGAGCTCATCCGCGCCCATTTCCCGCGCCTTCGCCAGCCGACCCGCGTCGAGCTCGCTGACGATCACGCGGGCGCCGCGATTCTTGAGGGCGACCACGTTCATCAGGCCCATCACGCCGGCGCCCAGCACCACCACGTCCTCGCTGACGTACGGGTTGAGGATGCGGGCCGCGTGGACGGCGCAGCTCAGCGGCTCGGTGAGCGACGCGACTTCAATCGGCGCATCGCCGAGCTTGTAGACGCCGTCGGCCGGGTGGGTCTTGAAGTCCGCGAAACCGCCGGGGCCCCACGCATCGCCGTAGCGAGGCGCACCGGCGTAGTGGCGCGCACAGGCCCGATCCTGACCCGTCATGCACCAGTGGCAGCGGCCGCACGAGGCGGAGCCGACGGCCACCAGGTCCCCGATCTCGAGGCCGGCCGCGCAATTCGGACCGATCGCGGCAATCTCGCCGGCAATCTCATGGCCGCCGATGAAGGGGAAGGTATTGGCCTGCTGGCCGCTGTACGTCCGCTGTTCCCAGGTGCAGATGGCGACGGCACGGATTCGCACGAGCACGTCGCCCGAAGCCGGCTCGGGCGTCGGGACGGTTACGAACTCGATCCGGCGGGCCGCCGCCATCGTGCCCACGCGCATCCTGTCGGGCACACGGCCGGCGTCCCGTACGTGCTGAGAGGGCGCAACTGACATCTTGATGCTCCTTCGGCGTCGGACGCCGTCTCTCGCAAGGAACCCCCGAGCCGCGCGGGGAAGGCCCCCTGCAAGTACTTGCAGCAAGTCTGTGCGCTGCTGGACATAGTATAGCAGACCTGCAGCCGATCAACGGTCATGACTGCCATCGCCCGTCGGCCCGTTGCCTTGGCCGCCCCGCAGGCGCGACAGGCGGGCGTCGCGCCTGCCCGGATGCCAGGCCCTCCAACGACCCGGCCAGCCGGAGCTTCGGCGGACCCGGGATCGATATCGGCTCAGTCAAGACGCTCCGCCGCCAGCGCCGAAGGTCGAATGACGGTCGGTCTTGCCGGAGCCGGCCGCGCTCGAGCCCGCTCTCTCGACGCTTGCCAGGCGAGGGCGCCCCGAGAGGTCGGCCGCGATGCGGCAGGTCCATCCGCCGGGCAGCCCGGCGACCACCTGCCCTACGGCAGGCCCCTGGTCGAAACCCATTTCCAGCAGCGCGGTGCCAGTGGGCGCCAGGGCAGAGGGCAGGGCGGCCAGCAGGCGTCGAATGAAGGCCAGCCCGTCGGGCCCGCCGTCGAGCGCCAGGCGCGGCTCGAACGAGGCCGCCACCGGGAGTCGATCGATCTCCGCCGCCGGGATGTAGGGCAGGTTGGCCAGGATCAGGTCGAACGCCGGTTCGGCCGCCGGCAGCAGATCCGACTCTCGAAAGAGCACCTCGTCCGCCACGGCGTGGCCGACGGCGTTCTCTCGCGCCAGGGACAGGGCATCGGCCGAGCAATCGACCGCCAGGATCGAGACCTCGGGAAGCATCCGCCGCCGCCGCAGCAGCGTCGCCAGCGCGATCGCGATCGCGCCGCAACCCGTGCCCACGTCCACGATCAGCAGCCTGGGTGTCCCCGCCGGCCGCGGCTCCGACGTCAGCCGCCAGGCCACTTCCCGCTCGGCCTCGGCGACCAGCAGCTCCGTCTCCGGCCGCGGGATCAGCGCCCGCCGATCCACGCCGAACGCGAGCCCGTAGAACTCCTTGATGCCGCGGATGTATGCCACCGGCTCGCCGGCTTCGCGACGTCCGAGTGCGCCCTCGAACGCGGCCACCGCGTCCGCTCCGACCGGCGCCTCCGGATGAGCGAGCACGGCCGTTCGCTCGACCCCGATGGCCCAGCCCAGGAGCAGCTCCGCGTCCAGGCGCGCGCTCTCTGATCCGGCCAGGCGCAGCCGCGCCGTGGCCGACGTCAGGAGCTCGCCGACGGTCGCCATCGCCTCGCGCCGCTATCGCCCGTACGGCCGGGACGCAGCCAGCGGGCGCATCACGCCTGCGACCCTTCGCCCAGGGACACCAGCAGCTGGGCCTGGTAGGTGGTGCTGAGAGCGTCGATCAGGCGATCCAGGTCCCCGTCCAGCACGCCCGGCAGGTTGTGCAGGTCGAGCCCGATTCGATGATCGGTCACCCGATCCTGGGGGAAGTTGTAGGTCCGGACCTTCTCGGAGCGTTCGCCGGACCCGACCATGCTGCGGCGCAGCGCCGACTCGGCCTCCGCGGCCCTGGCCCGCTCGCGATCGAGCAGCCGGCTGCGCAGGACGGCCATCGCCTTGGCCTTGTTCTTGATCTGGCTCTTCTCATCCTGGATGGCGACGACGATGCCGCTCGGTAGATGCGTGATGCGCACCGCGGAGTCCGTGGTGTTGACCGACTGCCCGCCGTGGCCCGTGGAGCGGTAAACGTCGACTCGGATGTCCTTCTCGTCGATCTCGATGTCGACTTCCTCGGCCTCGGGCATCACCGCCACGGTCGCCGTCGAGGTGTGGATGCGGCCGCTCGACTCGGTCACGGGGATGCGCTGGACACGGTGCACGCCGGCCTCGAACTTGAGCCGGCTGTACGCGCCGTGAGCGTCGATCTCGACGATCGCCTCGTTGATCCCGCCGATCCCCGTCTCGCCCAGGCTCAGCACCTCGGCCGACATGCGGTGGCGTTCGGCATAGCGCAGGTACATGCGCAGCAGCTCGGCCGCGAAGAGCTTGGCTTCCTCCCCGCCCGTCCCGGCCCGGATCTCCAGGATGACGTTCTTATCGTCGTTCGGATCGCGCGGCAGTAGCAGCACGCGCAGCCGCTCGAGCAGCTCGGTCTCCCGCGCCTCGAGCCTTCGGACCTCGTCCTGGGCCAGGTCGTGCATCTCGTCGTCGCCCGAGTCGCGCATCTCCAGCGCCTCGGCATGTTCTCGGCGGACCGCCTGGATCTCGCGCCAGGCGGTTACGACCGGCTCGATCTGCGACAGCTCCTTGCCCAGGCGCTTGAGCGCGGCCGGATCTGACGCCGTCTCTGGCTCGAGCAGCTCGGCGTTCAGGGCGTCGTACTGGGCGGCGATCTCCACGAGCTTGGAGTCGATCACGATGCCGCCTCCGAGCCGGCCGGGCCGGGCTGCCCGGAGAGCGGCCGGCACGCCAGGTCCGCGCTGCCCTCGGGAAGCTCGCCACCGTCCGCTACCAGGGCCCGCTCGAGCGAGACGATGGCCACTTCCATCATATCGACCGACGGCTCTTTGGTGGTGATCATCTGGACCCAGATCCCCGGCGACCAGAGCCAGCGGACCAGGGCGTGGCGGCGGTAGCGGGCGCCGAGCTGCAGCAGCTCGTAGCTGACGGCGGCGATGACCGGGATGAGGACCACGCGCGACACCACGAGCCACAGCGGCGGCAGCTGGCCCACGACCGCGAAGGCCAGGATCGAGATGATGAGCACGACTACCAGGAACTCGGTACCGCAGCGTGGATGAGCCGTCGGGTACTTGCGGACGGAGGCCGTGGTCAGGGGCTCGCCGGCCTCGAGGGCGTGGATAGTCATGTGCTCGGCGCCGTGGTACTGGAAGGTCCGGCGCACGTCCGGCGTTCGGGAGACCAGCAGCAGATAGCCGACGAAGATGGCGACCCGGATCAGGCCCTCGGAGAGCTGCAGGCCGAGGCCATGGTCGACCCGGCCGACGGTCGCCTGGGCAAGCAGGAGCGGCAGTAGAAAGAAGATCGCGATGCCGAAGACCAGCGCCACGACCAGCATCCCGCCGACCGCGACCGCGTAACCCTTGCCCAAACCCTCCTCGGCGGACGGTGTGGGACCTGGCGCGGTGGCGTCCGGGTCGGTGTAGGCGGAGTCGAGGCGCGAGCCCGTAGGGCCGGGCGTCTCGTCGGAGGCGGCCCCGACCACCGGCACGAGAGGCAGCCGCACGATCGAATGTAGGACCGCCCCGGCTGCACCGCCCCTGCCCCCACTCTCTTCCTCGCCGAGCGCCTGGAGAGTGGCCGAGCGGACGAGCCAGCGCGTCCCCGTGACGAGGGTGTCGTACAGGACTACGAGACCGCGCACAAACGGCAGGCGCATGGCCCTGCGGGCGCGCAGCCCCAGGTCCAGCCGTTCGGTGGCCCAGACGATCGAGCCGTCGGGGTGCCGGAGGGCGACCGCGAGCGCTTGGCGGCCGCGCATCAGGACGCCCTCGATGAGCGCCTGGCCGCCGTATTGATAGCGTGCCATGGAAGGAAGTCTAGCCGAGCGGATACGACGCGCCCGGGCAGCAAATCCTCGGCAGGCCAATTGACGGGGTGGACGTGCTCGGGCCGACCCGACGCGGGAAGCGTGGAGGAGTCGCTATGCCCGCTCGGCGCGCTCGAGGCGGCGCTGGAAGCGCTCTACCTGGCCGGCCGTGTCCAGGATCGTCTGCTTGCCCGTGAAGAACGGGTGGCAGTTGTTGCAGACGTCGATGCGCATCTCGGGCCGAGTGGAACCGACCTGGAAGGTCGTGCCGCACGAGGCGCAGATGACGGTCGCCTGCTGGTACTTCGGATGTATCTTCGGCTTCATCGGTTCTCCCGAACGCCTTCCGATCGGTCTCCCGCCGGTGGTCGTCCGTTGCGCGACCGGCTCGCGCCGGCCGCATGACGTGTCCCGCGGGCTACTCGCCTGCCAGGCCCTCGACGCGGATCCGCTTCTTGGCGCGGGTCTCGTGCTCGTAATGAACGGTCCCATCCACCGTCGCGAAGACGCTGTAGTCGTGCGCCAGACCCGCGCCGTCGCCGGCCCGGAAGGTCATGCCGCGCTGCCGGACGATGATCGACCCGGCGGTCACGAACTGGCCGTCCCCGACCTTGCAGCCGAGACGCTGGCCGACGCTATCGCGGCCGTTCTTCGAGCTCGAGCCTGCCTTCTTGTGGGCCATCTCTCATTCGTCCTTCTTGGTCCGAGCGGAGCGCCTGGCCGGAGCATCCGCGTCCGCCTTGTCGGCCTGTTCGGCCTTGGCCTTCGGGGCGGCGTCCTTGGCGCCAGCCTTGGGAGCCTTCTCGGTGGCGCCAGCCTTCGGGGCGGCGTCCTTGGCACCAGCCTTCGGGGCGGCGTCCTTGGCGCCGGCTTTCGGGGCGGTCTTGGGGGCTGACTTGGCCGGGGTTGCCTCCTTGGCGCCGGCTTTCGGGGCGGTCTTGGGGGCTGACTTGGCCGGGGTTGCCTCCTTGACGCCAGCCTTGGGGGCGGTCTTGGGGGCTGACTTGGCCGGGGTTGCCTTCCCGGGGGCGGCGGCCGCCACGGCGGCCGAGGCGCGGGCCTTTAGCTTCTCGGCGAGGGCGGCGTCTTCCGCGGCCTGGCGAGCGGCGGCCCTGGCGATCTTATCGCGCTCGGCGTCGGCCTCGGCCTCGACGACCTTGGCCTCGGCCGCCGCACTCTTGGAGCCCAGTCGAACCTCTGTGATCCGCAGCACGGTCAGCTCCTGGCGGTGCCCCTTCTTCACGCGCCGGCGAGCCTTGGGCCTGTACTTGAACGAAACGGTCTTCTCGCCGCGGTCCTGGCGCAGGACGCGAGCACTGACCGACGCGTCGGCCACGAGGGGCTGACCGACCGCCGTCTTCTCGCCATCCGCGACCAGCAGGACGCGCTCGAGGTTGATCTCCTGGCCCGGCTCGACGTCGAGCAGCTCGACCTCGAGCTCGGTTCCGAGCTCGACTGTGTACTGCTTGCCGCCGGTCTCGATGACTGCGTACATGGGTCCTCGGGAAGTTGACGGGGCAGCGGGCCCCACGGTGCAAGACACGAATACGCCCCCGGCCTGGCCGGGGCGCGAAGTGCGAGTTTACGGCCCGGGTCCCGCGGCGTCAAACGCAAAGCCAGGCACAGTGGACGCAAAGTCCGGTCCCGCAGCAACGCTTCGTCCTTCACCGCGGCGTGGCCGTTGCCCGGTCCGGCCGACCCGCAGATCCCCACCGTTCAGAGCGCCAGCTCGTCCGCAAGCCAGAGTCGTTCGCGTACGGGTCGAACCATCTCCAGAGCGGGACGCCCTGTCGCGCTCTCGATCGGCTGGACCAGGCCCCGCTCGACCGACTCCTCGGACTCCGCCTCGTTCGGGCCCAGCGGACTCACGAGCGCGAGCCCCAGCTCGTCGGCAATCGCCGCCACGACCTCCTCGGGGCGACCCGCTCCCAGCTCCTGACTGTGGCGCAACCGGATCCACAGACCCACCGCGGGCGCGCCTCCGACGGTGCCACTCTCCCCGATGGCGGCTGGATCGGCGCCGTGAACTCGCAGGTCCAGCAGCAGCGGGCGCAGGTCGTAGGCGATGACCTTCTTCTCGCGACGCTTCTCGCGCTTCAGCTCCGAGGCGGCCAGGAGCGCACCAGCAGCTCGATCCAGGCTCGCCGCGGCGACACCTAGCAGGCTCGACCGGTAGTCGGCCGCCACCAGCTGCGTCGCCAGGGCCGGCGCGCCGACCCAGGCGTCGTGGAGGTCGATGAGGCGGTAGCCACGCGGCATCCCCGCCTCCAGGCGCGCCCTCAGGTCCGCACGGGTCAGCCGTTCAGCCAGGAAGAGATCGGCCAGCTCGTGCTCGGCCAGCATCCCCAGCGGCAGCGGCGCGGCGAAGACCAGACGCGGTCGCGGGCTGAATCCCTCGCTTGTCGCAACCGGGATCCCGCCACGTCGAAACGCTCGCTCCCAGAGATGGCTGGCGTCGAGATGCGAAAGGAACCTGGCTTCGTCGTCCCGGGCGAAGATGAGCCGCCAGCGTTGCTTCGACTCGCTCACCGGCTCGACTCCGGCTCCGTGAGGACACACGCGTCGGCCGACGGATCCAACCCGGCAGCTTCGGCCGCGGGCCCTTCAGACCTGAACGCGTCGGCCGCGGATCCTTCAGCCGCCGGTTCGAGCGCCGGCCCCGGCGCAGCTGCGGCCTTCGGCGTCGACTTCGCCTTCGATCGCAACCTGGCAGCCTTCTTCGGCCGGCGTGCAGGTTTGCGGCCCCAGCGGTCGACCACCAGTTCGGCCGTGGTGGCCTGCACCAGCAGCGTGAACAGGACGACTCCGAAGGTGATGCCCTGCAGCATCGATCGGTTCGGAAGGTTCGCCGGAAGCGACAGTTCCAGGGCCGTGGAGACCGCCCCGCGCAGCCCCGAC
>JBEKCH010000017.1:0-51318 GCA_050014975.1 Candidatus Limnocylindrales bacterium | reverse complement strand
CGGAGCCTGCGCGGCCGCGGCGACGCCGGCCCCTCGCCGATCCGCGGCGAGGGGCGCCCCGGCACCGCAAACTGCCGGATCGACCCCGGGCGGCGCCGCCACTTCTGCCGCCACTCGCGCACCCCGCGCTCCGGCTCCGGCACCGTCCGGCGGCGTCGATCCGGGGCTGCTGGCGGCGGCCCTGGCGGGTGGGGGACTGGCCGGGCTGGCGATCCTGCGCCTCGCCTTCGGCCGGCGCCCGGGTCGATGACCGGGCCGTCCGCCTCCGCTGGCCCGGCGCCCGACCTCGCTGCCGGCCCGGCGTCCGAACTCGCTGGCGGCCCGGCGCCCGACCTCGCTGCCGGCCCGGCGCCCGACCTCGCTGCCGGCCCGGCGTCCGCCCCCGCGACCCGCCCCGGCCTGGCCCCGCGGGCCTGGCTCGTCTGGTCGCTGGCGGCCGTCACCGTCGCCCTCGTCACCGACAACCCTATCTATCGCGGGCTGGTCGCGCTGGTGGCCCTCGACGTATTGCTGGCGTGGCTGGCGCCGGGGCGCGGGCTGCGACCGCTCGCGGCGGCCGTCACGCTGTCTGCCGCGCTGGCCGCGCTCGTCAACCTCCTTGCCGGCCACACCGGCGTCGATGTGCTCGCTCGCCTGCCCGGCTGGCTGCCGCTCGTCGGCGGGCCGCTGACGCTCGAGTCGCTGGCCTTCGGCGGCGCGCTCGGGCTGGGCCTGGTTGCCGCGCTGCTGGCGGTGGCCCCGCTCTCGCTCGTCCTCGAGCCGCACGACGTGGTGGACGCTATGCCTGCCTTGCTGGAGCGGACCGGGATTGCCGTGGCCACCTCGCTCAACCTGGTCTCGGGCTTCGGGCGGACCTTCACCGAGGTCCGCGACGCGCAGCGGATGCGCGGCTGGAAGCCGGGCGGGGTCCGGTCCTGGAACGAGGTTCTCGTGCCCGCGGTCCTGACCGCCATCGAAGATTCGGTCCGCCTGGCGGAGGCCATGGAGGCTCGGGCATTCGGCGCCGGACGGCGCACCAGCTACGCCGTTTCGAGCTCCGGGCGGCGGGAGGCAGCCGTCGTCGGGGCGGCGGTGGCGGCCGCGGCCATGTTCCTGGGCCTGCGAGTCGCGGGCGCGCCGATGGACTGGTACCCGTACCCGACGCTCTCGATGCCGCCAGTCCAGCCGCTGCTGGTCCTTGCCTGCCTGGCGCTGGCGCTGCCGGCGGTGCGGCCGTCCGCGGCGCGAGGTGATGGGAAATGACCGCCTCGAACGGGAGCGCCGTGGCCTGGCTGGATGGCGTCTCGTACTGGTATCCGAACCAGGGCGAGCCTGCGCTGCGTGAGGTCGACCTCCGCGTCGAGCCCGGGTTGACACTCGTCACCGGCGATTCGGGAGGCGGCAAGTCCACGCTGCTGCGCCTGTTCGATGGTCTCGTGCCGCAGTTCCACGGCGGCCGCGTCTCGGGCCGGGCAGAGGTCGCCGGCCTCGACCCGTTCCGAACGCCGATCCCCCGGATGGCCCAGCGCGCCGGCCTGGTCTTCCAGGACGTCGAGACGCAGTCTGTCTACGGGTCGGTGGAGCGGGAGATCGCCTTCGGCCTGGAGAACCTGGGCGTAGCCCGGCCTCAGATGCACGATCGAGTGGACCGGGCGATGGTCGCGCTCGGGATCGAGGGGCTGCGCGGGCGGCGGCTGGCGACGCTCTCCGGCGGGGAGCGGCAGCGCGTGCAACTGGCCGCCGTGCTGGTCCTTCGGCCGCGGCTCGTCGCCCTGGACGAGCCCACCTCCCAGCTCGACCCGGAGGGGGCCGCGGCGGTTCTCGAGGCATGTCGCGCCCTCACGGCGGATGGGCGGGCCATCGTCGTGGCGGAGCATCGGCTCGAGACGGTGGCCCTGGCCGCGGACCGCACCCTGATCGTGCAGCGCGGCCGGGTCAGGGCCGGAGTCGATGCGCCGTGGCCCCGTCCACCGGCCCCCTCCGTGCGCCGCCTGCGCGCCGGCTCCGGTGAGGCGGCGTGGGAGCTGCGCGGCGTCGCTGCGGGCCCCGCGGGGGAGCCGGTGCTGTTCGACGTCTCTCTGGCGGGCGGCCGCGGCGAGGTCGTGGCTCTGCTCGGCCCGAACGGCTCCGGGAAGACGACGTTGCTGCGTACGCTGGCCGGGCTGCTGCCGCCACAGGCGGGCACGGTGCGGCGCCCTCCGGGCCGCACGGCGTACCTGCCGCAGAACCCCGGCGCCCTGCTCCACCTGCCCACGGTTCGAGAGGAAGTGGCCCTGACCATTCGCCGGACGGGCAGCGTCGAGACACCGCAGGCGATGCTCGCCGCCTTCGGGCTCGACCGTCTGGCCGATCGCTACCCGCGCGACTTGAGCTCCGGAGAGCGGCAGCGAGCCGCGCTGGCGGCGACCCTGGCCGGCGCGCCGACCCTCGTCCTTCTCGACGAGCCTACCCGCGGCATGGATGCGGCTGCTCGTCGGTCGCTGGCCGCCGCCGTCGAGATCCTTACCCTGGGCGGCTCTGCGGTGGTCCTGGCCACTCACGACACCGACCTTGCGGCCGCGCTGGCGGATCGAACGGTCGAGCTGCGCGACGGCCGCGCCTCGGAGCGGACCGACGCGCCGGAGAAGCGCCGATGAGCATTGCCGCCGTCTCGCTGGCCGGCGTCCTCCTCTTCGTCTGGCCGTTTCTGGGCCTCGGTCTGCCGCCGGAGGTGCCCGCGGTGGCGGTCACGGTCGGCGCCGTGGCCTCGCTCGCGCTCATGGAGGCCGGCGCCCGCCGCCTGGACTCCGGGAGGCTGGCGCTGCTGGCGGCACTGGCCGCCATCGATGCGGCACTTCGGCTGGCGCTGGTCAACGGCATCGGCGGCTTCAGCCCGATCTTCTTCCTGGTCCTGTGCGCGGGCTACGAGTTCGGCGCCTCGTATGGGTTTCTTGTCGGGGGCTTTTCCCTGCTCGTCTCTGCGCTCGTCACCGGAGGCATCGGGCCGTGGCTGCCGTACGAGACCTTCGCCGTGGGTTGGGTCGGCGCGTCGGCGGGCCTCGCCGGTTCGGTCGTTCGCCGGCTCCGGCCGAGCCGTCGGTCGTGGCTGCCGGCCAGGCTCGACCTGGCCGTGCTCGTCGGCGTGGCCATCGCCACCGGCTTCGCCTATGGTGCCCTGACCGACATCTGGGGCTGGGTGGCCTTCTACCGCGGCGTCGAGAACATCGGCTGGCTCCCCGGCCTCTCGGCCGCCGACGCGCTCGCCCGATTCGGCCGCTACTACGCGCTGACTTCGTTGACCTGGGATGCCTTCCGCGCTGCCGGCGACGCGCTCGCCGTGGTGGCGTTGGGGACGCCGGTCCTGATGGCCCTCGGCAGGCTCCGCGCCCGGCTCGGCTACGAGGTCGTTGAGGGAAGCGTCGGGGAACTTGCGGCCGCCTGAGCCGCGGCTTCCTGGAGCCCGATCCTCCGGGCTGCAAGCAGGCGCCGAACGAAGAGCAGCCACAGGGCCAGCAAGCCGTACAGCGAGGCAGACCAGAGCAGCGTGACCGCGGCCGACAGAGGGCCCGTGGCCTGGGGTTCGGCCGCCCAGACTGCCGCCCAGACGATCGCCGACCCGAGCCACGTTCCCAGAAGCGCGCAATCGATCCGGCCGAGTCGCTCCAATCGAAGATCCGACGCGTCCACGGCCAGCAGCGCCCCGATCGCGATGAGCACGATGGACTCGTTCCAGAAGCTGGTCTTGGGGGCGCCGATGATTCCGGCCACCAGCGCCAGCCCGAGACCGAGAGCGGACCCGCGCCGGGTCCGCAGCTCAGCTCGCGCCCACCACAGGACTGCCAGCGTCGCCAGGCCGAACGCGATCGTCGCCGCCAGCATCACCGGCTGCGGATCGAAGCCGTCGGTCCAGAGCGCAACGGATTTCCCCGTGCTGGCAACCAGGCGGGTGACGAAGCCGTTGATCGACTGGTTCGTGTAATAGGCATCCGGATCGAGGAGCGAGGCCAGGTCGCCGCTTCCGGCCGCGGCCCAGGGCAGGGCGGCGGCTGCAACGGCCAACGCGCCGAATGCCCCTACGGCTATTCCAGCCGCCGCCCCGAACCGGCGCCCCAGGGTGAGGGGAAAGAAGAGGACCCCCGGCACCAGCTTCACGATCGCGGCCAGCCCGACGAGCACGCCACCGGCCAGGCGCCGCGTCGAAGTGGCGCCGTCGAGAACCAGCACGGTGCCGACGGCCAGCAACGGGAACAGGACGAGGTTCGCCTGGCCCATGGCCACCGTTCCGTAGATGGGTGGGTAGAACCCGGCTGCAAAAGCGAGCGCCAGCCGGCGCCGGGCCGCCTCGGCCGCCCAGCCGTCAGTCCAGACGAGCCAGGCCGCGACCGTCAGCCCGAACGCGACGAGCGAGACGACGTTGAACGTCGCCACGGCCACCCCGAACGGCAGCATCGCAAACGGCACCATGGCGAGGGCGAAAGGCAGCGGGTAGGAGTAGCCGCCGCCGACGAGGAAGGTCAGATTCTCGCGCTTCGCCAGCTCGGCCATGGCCTGGGTGTCGTAGGGCGAATGACCCTCCAGCAGCAGCTTTCCCGCCAGCCAGTAGTCGTGGAAGTCGTTGGGGCCGAGGTGCAGGGCCAGGGCCCAGAAGAGCCATCCCGCCAGGGCTATGGCGGCAGCCGCGAGCGCCAGCCGGGAGATCTCGAAGGCGCGCGCTCTCGTCATGTTGCGGACGCGCTTGCAGCTCCCAGCAGCGCCTTCTCGGCCAGCCCGAGCGGCAGGCTGCCGCTCTCCGCCATTCGGTCGTGGAAATCGCGCATCACCTCAACCGCTGCCGTGGCCGCGGGCCCGGTCACGCCCCGCGATTCGAGGAAGCGGTCGCGGATGCGCAGGATCTCCAGGCAGCCCGTCAGGTAAGCGGAGGCCTGCGTGGGCCACCAGCAATAGCGCCCCACCTCGGCCCGGGCGGTCGGTTCGGGCGTGGCGGTCTTCTCGACCATGAAGCGCACCGCTTCTTCGTGCGACATCTCACCCAGGTGCAGGCTCGTGTCGACGACAATTCGGGCCGCCCGGAAGAGCGTCGCCTTGAGGTGGTTCAGCTCCTGGATCGGCTCCGTGAAGAAGCCGCGCTCGCGCATCATGCGCTCGGCGTAGAGACCCCAGCCCTCGGTGAAGTAGGGCGTGCCCAGGACTCGGCGCAGCCGTCGGGCCCGGGCTTTGCGAACCACGAGGTGCCAGTGGTGGCCCGGGTACGCTTCGTGGACCGTGGTCGTGGGGATGTGGCCGAAGCTGTTGGCCGCGAGCCGCTTTCCGATCTCCTGCGGCGAGGCGCCCTCGGGGGCGAACGGGACGAAGAAGTGGCCGCGCAGCGACGGGGCGAACGCGGGCGGCTGCTGGTACGAGGCCACGCCGATGAGGGGGCGCTGGAACGGCGGCGACGGCAGGACGGCGCACGACTCGCCCTCGGGAATCGTGATCAGCCCGGTGTCCGCCAGGAACGTGCGTGCTCGAACGGTCCAGTCGGCGTAAGCCTGGCGCATCGCCTCCTCAGTGGCCGGGTGGTCCTCGTTGGAGCGTTCCAGCACGGCGTTCCAGTCGCCAGTGCCCCAGGCCGAACGCGACAGCTCGCGCATCTCGGCGCAGAGGCGGTCGTACTCGGCCCGGCCGCGGTCGCGCAACGAGCGAGCGTCGTATGGGAGCGCCTCGCGCTCGCGCAGGAGCCGCGTGTAGCGCTCCTCGCCGAGCTGCCACGATCCGGAGGCGGCGCGGCTCATCTCGTCGAGATGCCCGGCCCAAGCCTCCAGGGCGCGAGCGGCCTCGGCGCCGGCGTCGGCGAGCCTGGCTCGATCCGGGTCCGTGCCCGCTTCTGCGGGGAGCAGCTCGCGGACGTAGCGCGCCGTTCCTCGGGCCGCGTCCCGGCCACGGTCCAGGATCAAAGGATGGGCGAGCTGCGGGTCGAGGTTGGCGCGCCCTTGCTCCAGGGCCCGGCGGGCCTGGCCGAGACGCGCCACCGCGGCGTCCACCAGCTCGGGTTCGGGCCGCAGCCGGTGCAGGAACAACCCGAACAACCCGTTCGCGATCGGCCCGCTGTAGGTGACGGGGTCGCGGCGCCACGGCAGCCATTCCGCCATGATCGAACGGCCGGCCATCATCGCCACCGCCAGGTCGCGATCGATGCGCTCATCCGACGAAAGCTTGGCGTCCGGCAGGGCGGCGAACCGGCGGCCCCATTCGGCGGCCCGGGCCTGCCTGCGGTCGAACGCCGCGGCCGAGAGGTCGTCGAGGCGATCGTCGTATTCGGTCAGACCGAGCCCGCTCGCGGCTACGGGGGATTCTTCGAACTCGTGGCGCAGGAACTCGTCTACCAGCTCATCGAAGTCGGCCATCGAAACGCTCCCTTTTGGATTGGCCTCCATCCTGCCATGATCGAGCCGGCGCGTCCGTCCCATCTGGCGGCGGACGCCCACCTTCGGGTCACGAGGAGGCGAGCGATGGCTTTGCGAGAACTGGTTGCCGGGATCACGGACAAATCGTCTGTGAAGCGGGTCTTCGGTGAGCCAATCGAGCGGGACGGGGTGCTGGTCATCCCCGTGGCCAGCATCCGGGGGATGTTCGGAGGTGGCGAAGGAGCGCCGGTGACGGCCGAGGCCTCGCAGCTGTCGGGGTGGGGCGGCGGCGGAGCCTGGTCCGCCACACCGGCGGGAACCTACGTGCTCAAGAACGCAGAGGTGAGCTGGGTTCCCGCAGTGGACGCGAATCGGTCCGTGCTGCTCGGTTGCCTGACCGGGGTCGTCGCGCTGCTCGTCATCCGGAGCATCGTCCGGACGGTCGTGAAGCGTGGCTGATGGACGCCGCAGACGCCGATCGGGCGAGCCGCCGGAGCAGCCGCCCGATCGATAGTGCCGCCCTGTGCGCCGGGGCGCGTTACGCCCGCCTGGTCAGCACGACGCTGGTCGCGGCGAACGAGGCCACGCACCACGCGCCCAGGAGCTCGAAGGCGCCGAGGGTGATCGGGAAGGAATTCGAGGCGAGCGTGCCGCGCATCACTTCGCCCATGGCCTGGATCGGCAGGACGCTGTGGACGGCGGCCAGCCAGCCCGGCAGGCGAGAGGCCGGGAAGTTGAGCGGCGAGAACATGAGGATGAAGACCACTAGGACCTGGCTGGCCATGTTGGCGACCATCGGCGGCAGCAGCGAAGCCAGGGCGTAGCCGGTGGACGTTGCGGTCAGGGCCACCAGGATCACTGCCGGAACCACGAGCGGGCTGATCTGCAGGTCCAGGCCGAAACGCATCGAGCCGATGATCACAGCGAAGACGATGCCGGGCAGGACCACGACCAGCCAGACCGTCATGTCCGCGAGCAGGTAGACCACTCGCGGTATGGGCAGCGATCGCATGTAGGCAAGCGAGCCATCGGTCTTGGCCGCCGAAACCAGTTGCGGCACCGCCACGAGGCCCACCGTTATCAGGGCGATGACAGGCCCGCCGGTCGCGAGGTAGAGGATCGTGGTTCGGTCCAGCGCCGGGAAGAGCAGGGGATAGCCGGCGACGATTCCCAGAGCGAAGAGAGCCTGGACCCCGATCCCGAGCGGCAAGAACATTTTCATTCGCAGGGCCTGCCAGGTGACGAGCAATCGGTAGCTACGCAGCGCGGACATCGATCTCCTCCTTGATGTTGGTGGACTGACTTGCGCCGACGAGCGCCACGTACGCGTCTTCGAGTGTTGCGGGAGCGAGCGAGAACTCCTCGATCCGGCCGGCGCGGCGGAGGTCGCCAGCCCAGGTGGCGGCCTCGGCCGCCATCCCGGCCGGAACCGTGGCGACGATTCGATTGCCGACGACGATTCCAGGTCCGGCGAACCGCGGCGTCTCGATCCCGTCGCCGTCGGGGTCTAGGACCAGCTCGAGCCGCAGCTCGTCGGCGATCCTGCCTTTGAGATCGGCCGGCGTGCCCTCGGTCAGGACGCGGCCGTGGTCGAGGATGGCCAGGCGGTCGACCGACCGCTCGGCCTCGATGACGTTGTGGGTGACGAGCAGGACTGCCGCGCCCTCATCGGCGAGGAGCCGCACCTGGGCCCACAGCAGGCGGCGGCGGACCGGGTCGACATCGTTGGTGGGCTCGTCGAGGATGACGAGCCGGCCCGGTTCCACGGCGGCCATGCAGAACGAGACCAGTCGCTTGACGCCACCCGAGAGGCGTGCGCCGTCGGTGTCGCGCCATTCGCCGAGGGTTAGGGCTTCGATCAATCTTGCCGCCCGACCTCTGACGACCTGGTCGTTCCCGCCACGGAGCCGGCCCAGAGTTTCGATCGCCTGGCGCGGCGTGAGGCCATCGATCGGGAGCTGCGACTGGGGTTGGATTGAGCAGGCCCGGCGAGCGAAGCCCGGGTCCGCCAGCACGTCATGGCCGTCGATTCGGATCGAGCCCTGGTCGGGCCGGATCAGCCCCACGATCTGGTTCACGAGCGTCGTCTTGCCCGCGCCATTGTGGCCGAGCAGCCCGTAGACCTGGCCTGCCTCCACGGTCAGATTGATGCCGTCGTTGGCGGGGACACTGCGGCGGCCGTACCTCTTGCTGACCCCCGCGACCTCTAGCAGCACTTCCCTCTCCTTTTGTTGATAGCCGCCGGGCCTCGGTGGCGATACCAGTCAGTATGCAGATACTGTGCAGTATGTCAATACCCTTGAGTATGCGCGTACCGAGTGGTATCCTTCACCCGTGCAAGGGCGACTCAACCGCCAGGAGCGCAAGTCTCAGACCCGGGAGCGCCTCATCGACGCCGCCGCCCAGGTCTTCGCCCGGCGCGGCTTCGAGGCCGCATCGCTGGATGAAGTTGCCGCCGCGGCCGGCTACACCAAGGGCGCCGTCTACTCGAACTTCGCCAGCAAGACAGACCTGTTTATCGCGTTGATCGAACGCCGGGTCGAGGTCCAGTCGGCCGAGCATGCGCGGCGTTTCGAACGGCAGGACCTGGAGGAAATGGCCCGCGAGCTGGAGGGCCAGGCCGATCAAGAGACGGATTCCGATCAGCAGTGGGTCGTGCTCGCCGTCGAGTTCTGGCTGCACGCGATGCGCGACGAGCGAGCAAGACTCCTCATGGCCGAGCAATACGAGCGCGCCAGGACGATCTCTGCCGAGTTGATCGCGTCGGTCTACGAGAAGGCCGGCCAGCAGCCGCCCCTCGCGCCGCGCGATATGGCGATCGTCATCGAGGCGCTAAGCGTAGGCCTTGCTTTCCAGGCGGCTCTTGATCCAGCGCACGTCAGGATGAGCCTCCAGGCCGAGGTTCTCGCAAAGCTGGTTCGGCTCCCAACGCCCGACCTTCCTGCCGCAACGGTCGAGCCCACCGCGTCAGAGCCCTCCGATGCGCCAGGTTCGAGCGTATGAACAGCTGACGCCCTCCCGGAGGGAGATCGGGAGGGCGTCATGGAGCGGAGAGAGCGGAGGTTGGGACGCGGCGCGGAGGAGATGATCACCCGCGTCCCCTGACTCGTATTTCCGCACGCGAACCTGCAGGAATTCTGAAAGTGGCTGCCGGCAGGCCGGCGTCCTCCGGCCGGCAGGCAAAGCCGCCTGCCCGGCACGGGCCGCTCGGGAGAACTGAACGCCCTCCCGGTGGAGATCGGGAGGGCGTCTGGGACCGAGATGTGAAGATGCCCGATTTTGATGCCGGCGTCTGCCGGCGAAGCTTTGAGCCTCTAGATGCTGGGAGCCGAAGGGCTAGCAGATGGCACTGGGACCGGCTGGCCGTGGCGTCCGCCGAAGCCTCCACCGCCGTGTCCGCCGAAGCCGGGCATGCCGCCGAAGCCGGGCATGCCGCCGAAGCCGGGCTGGTCGTTCGGGGCCGCCTGCACCGCCGTCGCGGTCAGCGAGCCATCGGCGTTGAGCGTGCCCGTGGCCACGATTCGGTCACCGACGGCGACGTTAGCGAGCGTCGCAGACGACACGCCGCGGACGGAGTACTTCGTCGCCGAGGAGACATCCACCGTGACCGTCTTGCCGGCCGTGGTCGTGACCACGATCGTCGTGGCCGTCTTGCTGGCGACCGTTCCCTGGACGGATGCCGGCGTGATCGTGACCGACGTGGCGGTGAAGTTGCCTGCCGAATCGACCGTTCCTTCAGCCGAGATCCTGTCGCCCACGACCAGTGCGGCCTTGGAGACGGTGGTGCCGGCCTGGGAGTAGGTCGTCGAGCCGGCCAGTGTGAGAGTCTTGGAGGAGCCGTCAGATTGGGTGATCGTCACCGAATCGGCGCCGAGGGCCGTGACCGTGCCCGACGCCGTCGGCAGCAGGACCTCGATCGTCGTGATCTTGTATGTGCCGTCCGACTGGCGGGACTCGCGGAAGCTGATCTGATCGCCGACCTTGAGGTCCGTCAGGGCGATGGTCTTCCCGCCCTGGGTGATGGTGGCTCCGGTCGCGTCGATCGTCCGGGTCCAGCCGTCTGTCGTTTGCAGAGAGAGGTTGCTGCCGTCGATCTTCTCGATGGTGATCGCGACCTGTCCCACCGTGCCGCGGAACCCGCTGGGAGCCGTCCAGCCGGGCCCGAGCTCGGGATGGCCCGGAATGGTCGTCCCTTGTGCCGCCAGTGCTGAGGGCGAGCCGGAAGAGGCAGCGCCCAAGGCAAACGCGACAGAGGCAACGCCCGCGAGGAGAAGCGCGCCGATCGGCACCAGCAGGCGCCAGCGTGCGTGAGAAACCGTCATCACAGCCACCTCTCGTTATCGCCCGTACATCGACGGGATTGAGACGCGGTGCCAAACGGGGACTCACCGCGTCCCACGAGGGAGATTGTTGCACCGGGGCATTCAAGAAGTCCTGAAAGGCCCGTCGCGGGGTTCGAAGCGGCCGATCAGGCCCGAGGCATCGGGGCTGGACTTGTTGTGTCGGCACTCCTGCCGCAACCCCCGGCTTGCCTGTAGAGTTTGAGTGCCGTTACCGCCGTCCTCAGTACCAAGGAACGTTCCTGTGGCCCTGCCCCTTCGCTCCCTGACGCCTGCCCCGCCGGACCCCATCCTCGGCTTGACCGAAACGTTCCGCGCCGACCCGCGCCCGCACAAGGTCAACCTCTCGGTTGGCGTGTACGTGGACGACACCGGTGTCACGCCCGTCATCCCCTCCGTGCTCGAGGCCGAGCGCCGCCTGCTCGACAAGGCCGGCTCGAAGGGCTACCTGCCGATCGACGGGCGGCCCGGCTACCGGAAGGCGGTCCGGGACCTCGTTTTCGGCCCGGACCACGAGATCGTGGAGAGCGGCCGATCCGCCACGGCTCAGACCCCCGGCGGCACCGGCGCCCTGCGCGTGGCCGCCGACTTCCTGCTCCAGACCGGCGCGTCGAAGACGATCTGGCTGAGCGAGCCCACCTGGCCGAACCATCCCCAGCTCTTCTCGCTGGCCGGGTACGCGTTGCGCACGTATCCGTACCTTGACGAGTCCGGGCGCTCCGTGGACGTGGGCAAGATGCTGGGCGCGCTCCGATCGGCCATCCCCGGCGAGATCATCCTCCTCCAGGGCTCATGCCATAACCCGAGCGGCGTCGACCCCGACGCGGAAACCTGGGCGGCCATCGCCGAGATCGTCATCGAGCGGGAGTTGGTCCCCATAGTCGACTTCGCCTACCAGGGCTTCGGCTTCGGCCTGCGCGAGGACGCCGACTGGCTGGCCAGCCTGGCGCGGCCCGGCCTGGAGTTCCTGATCTGCTCGAGCTTCTCGAAGAACTTCGCCCTGTACAACGAGCGCGTAGGCGCGCTGACCGTGGTGGCGGCCGACGCGGCGAGGGCCAGCTCGGCCCTGAGCCACCTCAAGATCGCGATCCGGTCCAACTACTCGAATCCACCCGCTCACGGCGGCGACATCGTCGAGACGATCCTCACAGACTCGGGCCTGCGGGCCCGGTGGGAAGTGGATCTGGCCGGCATGCGCGACCGCATCCTTGGCAATCGCGCGGCGCTCGTGAAGGCCCTCGGTGCCGCCGACGTTCCGGGCTACTGGGACCCAATCGGGCGTCAGCGCGGCATGTTCGCCCTGCTCGGGCTCTCGACCGACCAGGTGATGAGGCTGCGCGACGATTTCGCGGTATACGTCGTCGGCAGGGGCCGGATCAACGTGGCGGGCCTCACCCCTTCGAACATCGACCACGTCGTGGCCGCAGTCAAGGCGGTCATCGAGGGTTGAAGGTCGGCGCGGCGTCGCGGGGAACCGATCCACCCGCTTCGTCGTCTGTATGTGTATCGACAACCTGCCGCATCTGGGGACTTCGATGATGTCGCGCAATGACCCATCGGTGCTCTCGATCGCCCGCCGGGTGGGCACCCTGGGCGCCATCTCGCTGCTGATGGCGGGTTGTGTCTCAGCGGGAGCCGGAGAAAGCCCGATCCCCTCACCCAGTCCGTCTACGCCGGCATCGCCCTCGGCGTCGGCCGCTCCCAGCGGGCCGTCGTCCGCGGGCGGCTTCTACCTGCGAGCCTGGCAGACCCAGGCGCTTGCGCCCCAGTACACGTTCACCTGGCTCCCGGTCGCGACAATCTCGGACGGCGAGTTCATCGACGGCATGGTCGCCGTGCCGGCCATCTACCCCGGCCCGCTGTGGGTCGGCCTGAACGCCCAACCGATCAACGCCGATGGGATCGCCGCGATTGTCGCCGAGGCGCGCAAGGATGGCCTGCTCGGTAGCACGTCGGACTTCACCGCGACTCCAATGGCGGGCGCGGTCACGGCCCACATCCAGATGGTCGTCGACGGTAAGACGTACGAGCTGGTCGGCGATCCGGACGCATTGACGCGGTGCCGCTGCATTCCCGACCCGGGAACGAGCGGAGCCTTCGCCGAGTTCTGGCAGAAGCTCACCGGGCTGGCGATGTGGCTCCCGGACGAGCTCGGCCAGTCCTCGCCCTACGAGCCCACCAGCCTGGCCGTTCTGGCGATGCCGGCGACGGAGGCAACCAGCGGCATCACTCCCCAAGAGGTGGCCTGGCCGCTGGCCACCCCGTTCTCCAGGTTCGGGACAGCCATGGGCAACGACTCCTACCGCTGCGCGGTCGTCACCGGCGCCGATCTGGCCGCGCTCGAACCGGTGGTCAAGCAGGCCAACCAGTTGACCCGCTTCGTCGACGACGCGAAGGTCAAAGACTCGCTGCTCGTCCGAGTTATGGTTCCCGGCGAGCCGGGTCCATGCGCCTAGCCGGTGAGTAGCGCCGCCTGACACTCCCCGAAGGGCCAAAAGGGTATTGCGCCGTCATCCATGCCGGCCGATGCTGGCCGCATGAGACAGCTTCCGCGGTCAGTCAAGAGCCTTCGTCCCAGCGGGACCGTGCCCGTCCACTACACCGGCGCCGAACTTCTGGAGAGGCCCCTCCTGAACAAGGACACGGGCTTCGATGAAGAGGAGCGCGACCTCTTCGGCCTGCGTGGCTTGCTGCCACCGAGGGTCGCCACGATCGACGAGCAGGTCTGCCTGGAACTGGAGCACATCCGCCGCAAGAGCGACGACCTCGAGCGTTTCATCGGCCTGTCGTCGCTGCAGGATCGCAACGAGACCCTCTTCTATCGGGTGCTGCTCGAGAACCTCGAAGAGTTCCTGCCGATCGTCTACACGCCCACGGTCGGTCGAGCGTGCCAGAGCTTCAGCCACATCCTGCGGCGCCCGCGCGGCCTGTGGATCACTCCGGCCGACAGGGACCGGATCCCGGACCTGCTGCGCAACGCCAGGCCGGATTCATCGTCCACCGGCGTCGGCGTGGACGACGTCCGCCTGATCGTGGCCACGGACAACGAGCGGATCCTGGGCCTCGGCGACCAGGGCGCCGGCGGCATGGGCATTCCCGTCGGCAAGCTGGCCCTGTACACCGCCGGGGCGGGCATCTACCCCGCCCACACCCTGCCCGTATCGCTCGACGTCGGCACGGACAACGAGGACTTGCTGGCCGATCCGGCGTACGTGGGCTTTCGCCAGCGCCGCCTGCGCGGGGCCGAGTACGACGATTTCCTGGAGGCCTTCGTGGCCGCCATCCTCGATGTCTGCCCGCGGGCAGTGCTGCAGTGGGAGGACTTCAAGCAGCACAACGCCATCCGGATCCTGGATCGCTACCGCCACCGTATCACCAGTTTCAACGACGATATCCAGGGCACCGGCGCGGTTGTCCTGGCCGGGATTCTAGCCGCCGTTCGGGCGGGGGGCCGGCCGCTGGTCGAGCAACGTTGCGTCTTCCTGGGCGCCGGGGCAGCCGGCATCGGCATCGCCCGACTCGTTCGCGCGGCGATGATCGCCGAAGGCCTGGACGGAGCCAGCGCCAAGCGGGCCATTGTCACCGTCGACACGAAGGGCCTGGTCTTCGCCGATCGCGACCAGCTCGACGACGACAAGCGCGAGTTCGCTCTCTCCGGTGCGGAACTGGCGTCCTACGGTTTCGCGAGCCTGTCGCCGTCCGATCGGGTCGATCTCGCGGCGGTGGTCGCGAAGGTGAAGCCGACGATTCTCGTCGGCACGAGCGGCGTGGCCGGCGCCTTCACCGAGGCGTCGATCCGCGAGATGGCTGCCCATGCCGAGCGACCGGTCATCTTTCCGCTTTCGAACCCGACGGCCAAGACGGAGGCGGTCCCGGCCGACATCCTGGCCTGGACGGACGGACGGGCCCTGATCGCCACCGGCAGCCCGTTCGAGTCGGTCACGCTCAAAGGCGCCGAGCACGTGGTCGGGCAGGCCAACAACGTCTTCATCTTCCCGGGGCTGGGTCTCGGGGCGATTGTCGCCGAGGCTCGCGAGATCACCGATGAGATGTTCCTCCTCGCAGCCCGAACCCTGGCCGAGATGGTCACGCCTGAGCGGCTCGCTCTGGGAGCTCTCTATCCGGCGGTCTCCGACCTGCGCCAGGTCTCCCGCCAGATCGCGGCCAAGGTGGTGTGCCAGAGCCGCGACTGCGGCGTGGGTCGGCTATATCGCGACGAGGAAGTCTTCGAAGCGGTCGACTCGGCCATGTGGTACCCGGACTACCTGCCCTATCGGCCTCCGTCCTAGAGGACGGAGGCAGTCGCCGAGAGCGCGGCGGAGCGACCGGACCGTTCGCTTCCGGCCGCGCGTGGAGCTTCCGGCGGGCCGTCGGCCTCGGCGATCCGCGTGACGATCGCTCACGGTGGAGTGGCGTCCGGGCTCGAACTGCCGGCCAGCCGGCGTCACGGCCTGCGGCAAGTGAGAGAATGCTGAAAACGGCTCCCAGTTGAGCCAAGCGCTCGCATGATCTCGACGTCCGCGGGCATCTCCCCTCCGCGGGCCGATTTTCACCTGAGCGTCGCTCGAAACGGGACGCGTGCGGAGCGCTCCTGCTGGGGCCTTCAATAGGTGGCCGATCGCCCGGAGAGGTCGAGATGCTTGTCGGGGTGCCCCGCGAGATCAAGGACAACGAGTATCGAGTAGGCCTGACGCCAAGCGCCGTTAGGGAGCTGGTTTCCCATGGCCACAAGGTCATCGTGCAGGCTGGTGCCGGCGAGGTGATCGACCTCGACGACGGTAGCTACCGAGCCGCCGGGGGCGAGATCGTCCCATCGGCGGAGGACGTCTTCGGTCGCGCCGAGCTCGTGGTCAAGGTCAAAGAGCCGCAGCCGTCGGAAATCTCGATGCTGCGCGAGGGGCAGATGCTGTTCACCTACCTGCACCTTGCCCCCGATGCCAGCCAGACGCAGGGGCTGCTCAAGGCGGGTTGCGTGGCGATCGCCTACGAGACGGTCACGGACGACCGAGGCGGCTTGCCGCTGCTGGCGCCGATGAGCGAGGTCGCGGGCCGGATGTCGATTCAGGCCGGCGCCCACGCTCTCGAGAAGGAGGCGGGCGGGCGCGGGGTGCTGTTGGGTGGCGTCCCCGGGGTGCCGCCCGCCAAGGTCGTGGTGCTGGGCGGCGGCGTCGTGGGCATGAACGCCCTGCGCATGGCCCTCGGCCTGGAAGCGGACGTGACCGTGTTGGACAGGTCGCTGCCTCGACTCAAGGAGCTTGACCTGGCCTTCGCGCCGGCGCTGAAGACGCGCTACGCCACCGCCGACGCGGTGGAGGAGAGCGTTCTGGCCGCGGACCTGGTCATCGGCGCGGTGCTGCTCCCCGGCGGCACGGCGCCCCGGCTCGTCACGCGCGAGATGGTCCGGGCCATGAAGCGCGGCTCTGTCGTCGTCGACGTCTCGATCGACCAGGGCGGCTGCTTCGAGACATCGCGCCCCACGACCCACTCCCATCCTACGTACGTAGTCGACGACGTGGTCCACTACTGCGTGACCAATATGCCGGGAGCCGTGGCGCGCACGTCGACGTTCGCCCTGAACAACGCCACGCTGCCGTTCACGCTGGCCCTCGCCGACAAGGGCTGGCGCAAGGCCCTCTCGGACGACGGCCACCTGCGAGACGGGCTCAACGTCTGCTGCGGGCACGTGACTTACAGAGCCGTCGCCGAGGCGCACGGCCTGGAGTGCGTTGCCCCGGAGACCGTCCTGGGGATCTAGCGCCCGATGCGATCCGAGTTGTACCTGGAATCGGGGCCGCAGCAGTAGCAAACCTGGGTCTACGTGCCAGGCTTGCCCGATTAGGGAGCGCCCAGGACGACCCGGGCGACCTCCGGATCGATTTGCTCCGTGAGCATTGCGGCCAGCCTCTCGGTGGCTCGCTGTGCGAGAGGCGTTCCCCATGTGAAGCGGGGGTTCGTCAACGCGAGATCGTAGTCGTCGACTCGCGATTGGCTGAAGCGGGCGCGATGGTGCTCGCAGCAGTTGCGCGTCAGGTCGTCTTCGCGCTCGATGCCGCGGCCTGTGATGTAGTAATCGCCGATCTTGGCCACGACCTCGACCGGGCCGGTGCCGTTGGCGTAGAAGCCACCGGTCTGGACGGCGTCGCGCCCCAGCCAGTTCACGATCGCGTCTACGAGGACCGCGGAGGCCTTCGCTTCGTGCCATCCGTCCCCGCGAACGATCTGGGCGATCGCCCGACCGATATTGGCTCCCTCCTCGGATACGAGGACGGCCATGAACTCGCGGTTTAGCGAAACAACCGCCTGCTGGGTCGGATCCCTGGCGGCTGATCCGTTCTGGCGCTGGCGATCTATTTGGTCCACGGGTTCACTCTAGATTATTGCAGTGTGCGGATTCACCTTAGACGAGCCTGCGGGTCCGTCAAGTACAGCCTTCCGGCCGAGCGCGACGGTACTTTTGGGCTCGCGTCGGTGGGACTACGGTCAGATGCCGGTGGTGCCAGGTCGCACCTCCTGCCCTCGGCCGAAGCGCTGCCCTGCAGTGGTTCTCCCTCGCTGCGGTGCCAGGTCGCACCGACCCAGGATGTTGAATTCTAACTCGCGTCCGCCCTGCCGGCGGCCCCAAATGCGTCGGCAACGACAAGTTGCGCCTGGCTGATGATCCGCTCCAGGTGCTCCTCTCCCAGAAAGCTCTCGGCGTAGACCTTGTAGACGGCCTCGGTCCCCGAGGGGCGCGCTGCGAACCAGCCGTGCTCGGTGGCGACCTTGACGCCGCCGATCGGCGCGTTGTTGCCCGGCGCGCGCGTGAGCACCGCGGTGATCGGCTCGCCGGCGATCTGGGAGGCGGTGATGTGCTCCGGCGAGAGCCTTGCCAGGATGGCCTTCTGTTCGGGGGTGGCGGGGGCGTCTATGCGTCGATAGGCGGGAGCCCCGTACCTCTCGGTCAGCCGGCCATAGGCCACCGCCGGGTTGTGGCCGCTCCTGGCGGTCAGCTCCGCGGCCAGCAGACAGGCGATCAGCCCGTCCTTGTCCGTTGTCCAGACCGTGCCGTCGCGGCGCAGGAAGGACGCGCCGGCGCTCTCTTCGCCACCAAACCCGAGCGATCCTGCCACCAGGCCGTCGACGAACCACTTGAAGCCGACCGGGACCTCGACGAGCTTGCGCTCCAGCTCCCCCGCGACCCGGTCGATCATGCTCGTTGAGACGAGGGTCTTGCCGACGGCGACCTCGGGCCTCCAGTCGCGGTTTCGGTAGAGATATGCGATGGCGGCCGAGAGGAAGTGGTTGGGGTTCATGAGCCCCCCGCCGGCCACGATCCCGTGACGGTCCGCGTCCGTGTCATTGGCGAAGGCGACGTCGAAGCGGTCCTTCAAAGAGACCAGCCGCGCCATGGCATAGGGCGACGAGGGGTCCATGCGGATGCGGCCGTCCCAGTCAACCGTCATGAACGCGAACCGCGGATCGACCACTTCGTTGGTGACGGTGAGGTTCAGGTGATACCGGTCGCGGATCGCGGCCCAGTAGGCGACGCTCGCCCCGCCCAGGGGATCCACTCCCAGCTTCAGGCCGGAGGCCCGGATCGCCTCCATGTCCAGGACTCGGACCAGGTCTGTGACGTAGACAGCGGTGAAGTCGTACCGGCCTGCCTGTTGGATAGCCCGCTCGTACGGGACGCGCTTGACCCCCGCCAAACCGGCGCGCAGGAGCTCGTTGGCCTGGCGCTGGATCGCGCCGGTTACCTCGGTGTCGGCCGGACCGCCGTTGGGCGGGTTGTATTTGAAGCCGCCGTCTTCCGGCGGGTTGTGCGAAGGCGTGACGACGATGCCGTCGGCCAGCCCTCCGCGCCGATCGCGGTTGTACGAGAGGATGGCATGCGAGATCGAGGGCGTCGGCGTCAGGCCGTCCGCACTGTCGACCAGGACCGATACGCCGTTTGCCACCAGGACCTCCAGGGCGGAGCGAGTCGCCGGCTCGGACAGGGCGTGGCTGTCCTTGCCGATGAAGAGCGGGCCGCTTATCCCCTGGCGGTGCCGGTAGCGGCAGATCGCCTCGCTGGTGGCGAGGATATGGTTCTCGTTGAACGACCCGTCGAGAGAGGAGCCGCGGTGGCCCGAGGTCCCGAAGGCGACCTGCTGGCCCGGGACCGCAGGGTCCGGCTCGATGTCGTAGTACGCATCGATCAATCGATCGACGTCCACCAGCATCGACGGCTCAGCCGGTTTGCCCGCGTGCTCGCTCACAGCCACGAAACGCCTACCTCCTGGCTCGTTTGGGTGGCGCAATGATGACGTGCCGGCCGCCCCGGAGCCAGCGGGCGGGCGCACCCTGCGCGACGCCGCCCGTCAGGGGGCCGCTCAGTACTGGAAGGACAGCGGGGCGACGCTACCGGCTTTGCCCAGGTACGGCATGCTCCAGGCGTCCTCGATCGTCCGCAGCAGCGAGTAGTGATCGGCCGGGCCTGTGTATCGGGATCCCGGCTGCATTCCCGGGCTCACGACGATCGTCGCGATGTGGCCGCCGCCGTCGACGTCGGTGCTGCCCTCGTCCCAGGTGATGAAGAGCACCGAATCCGCGAAGGAGTTGCTATCGATGATCTTGGGCACGAACACCTTGAGGAACGCGTCCCCGGCCGCGACCGAGCTGCTGTGCATGTCGTTGATCATGTTCGGGATGATCAGCTCGAAGTCGGCGGCCGAGGGGTCGAAGCCCGCCAGATGGGTGATGTTCGCGCAGCGGGTCTTGTTCGACTCGATGCTCGAGTAGCTGATGGCGGGGTTGTGCTTCCTCGCGTACTCGCCGGCCGCGCCCGGCCCGTCCACCCCTCCAGGGGCTACGGAGCCGGTGAAGCAGTTGCCCGGATATCCCTGGGCGTAGACGTGCCAGGTACGCCCGGCCGCTTCGATCTGGTCGAAGAGGTTGGGCACCTTCAGGTTGTAGTAGCCGTCGGTGCCCACACCGTTCAGGCCGCCGGACGTGAGGGCGATGTAGTTGGGCTCGGACGGATGCGTCTCGGCGTGGAAGTTGGTCGCCAGGCCGTAGGTCTTGATCAGCGAGTTCTCGTACGGCGCCGCCTTCGACCCGACGATGGACCCGTATTCCTTGTTCTCCATGATGATCACATAGACGTGTCGGAAGTTGGGGATACCCTCGATGGGCGAAGGTGTGGGAACCGGCGTGGGAGCCGGCGTCGGCGAGGCCGTTTGGCTCGCGCTGGGGCTGGCGGTTGGGGCGACGCTCGGCGCGGGCGTGGCCGTCGGGCCGGGGCTCGGCGTGGGCGTCGCGCTCCCGCAGGCGGCGACCACGAGCGCCGCTATGGCGATGCCGACCAGCCGCGATGTCGTTGTCCGGGCCATTTCCGTCACCTCCCAGCCGGCGCGCCGGGCGCACCGCACCAGGGTACATCGGTCGAGCCGGAAGCCCAGGAAAGGACATCGAGGTACGCTGGACGCGGCTCAGCCGCTTCAATCGAACAGCCGGGGGCGCATCCATGAGCGATCTTTCCACGTTCGCTGCCGACCGGGTCCGGCCGCTGACCCGGGTTCGCCAGATCCGCGACTTTGCAGACCGGCCGGTCTCCTCCGCGGAGCTGGACGCCATCGCCGACGTGGCACGCTGGTCCGGAAGCAGCAGCAACACGCAGCCGTGGCGCTTCATCGTCGTTCGAGAGCGCGACACGATTCGGCGGCTGGCGGAGGCCGCCCTGCCGCAGACCGGGGCGCTCCAGACCGCTACGGCGGCCATCGCCATCGTCCTGCCCGACGATCCCGGTCGGGCGGTTTCTCATGCCTACGACGAGGGGCGGGCCGCGGAGCGGATCCTCATCGCCGCGTCCACGTTGGGCCTCGGGGCGGGCATCACCTGGATCCTGCCCGACAGGCGCGACGCCATCCGTGGCATCCTGGGCCTGCCCGAAGACCGGTTCGTGCGAACCATCGTCGCCATCGGCCATCCCACGGAGGCGGCGCTCAAGCCGAAGAGCGCCCCGGGCGCGGCCAGGCTGCCCCGGAACGAGGTCGTCTACAGAGAGAAGTGGCCGCGCGGCTGAGCCGGCGGCCACCCCGACGACGCGACAGCGGAGGCTATTCGGTGGTGCCGGTCGCCGTTCCCGTGGCCTGCCTGTGAAGCCCGGCGCGAGCGGCCTGGTCGGCGTGGAAATGAGCGCGGAGCGGCTTCTCCTTGAGCGCCAGGACGGCGATGAACGAGACGGCCGAGGCCAGTACCCCGAGCCAGACCGAGTTGGCGATCGCCTCGGAGAAGGCCTGATAGAAGCCCGTCGCGAAGGGCGCCTGGAGTTGCGGTGGCAGCTTCGAGAGCGAGGAGGCCACAGAGCCGCCCACTGAGATGAGCTGGTTGGGGTCGAACGCCGCCGGTGCCGTGGCGGGCACCTCCGATGAGGGCGCCCCGGCCGTGACTATCGCGGATCGGATCGAATCCCAGGTCAGGTTCTCGCGGAAGAGGGTGAAGGCCATCGTCAGTCCAACCGAAGTGCCGATCTGGCGGAACAGGGTCAGGTCGCTGGTGGCGGTCCCCAGTCGTTCGAAGGCGACGTCGTTCTGGACGATGAGCGTGAATATGGCCATGGTCGGGCCGACGCCCAGGCCGGCGATCAGCATCCAGAGCGACAGCGCCGTGAAGCTCGTGTCTGCGCGCAGGTTCTCGAACAGGTACACACCGACGCCCATGAAGATCAAACCGACCGCGAGGAGGACCTTGTAGCGACCTGTCCGGCTGACGATCAGACCGGCCGCGACCGAGCTGAAGATGAGCCCGAACAGGAACGGGAACAGCAGGTAGCCGGATGCCGTCGTGCTCTCGCCCTTGACGATCTGGAACCAGAGTGGCAGGAAGATGATCAGGATCGAGAAGCCGAAGACGGCGAAAAAGGTCGCGACCGCCGAGACGGCGAAGGTCCGGTTGCGGAATAGGTCGAGGGGGATCATCGGGTCACGGGCTCTGGCCTCGGCCACGATGAAGGCCACCAGGAAAACCACGCCGACGGCGAACCAGCCGAGAACTGAGGGATCCAGCCAGCTGCTGGTTTCGGCCAGGGTCAGAGCTACCAGGACCGGCACGATAGCCCCGACGAACGTGATGACGCCCGGGATGTCGAGCGACAGGCGGGCATTCTTGGGGTGGACCGTTGGCAACAGCCGGCCGATGAAGTACAGGGAGACGAGTCCAACCGGCAGGTTGACGAAGAAGATCCAGTGCCAGGACAGGCTGTCCGTCAGGACGCCGCCGAGAAATGG
Organism: Candidatus Limnocylindrales bacterium; assembly: GCA_050014975.1. Lineage (GTDB taxonomy): Bacteria > Chloroflexota > Limnocylindria > Limnocylindrales > CSP1-4 > Fen-1039. The sequence goes on along the minus strand of JBEKCH010000017.1, from coordinate 29,391 downwards.
TCCAACCAGGAAGGCGATGCCGAAGACGCCACCGAAGAGCCCCTGGTACTTGCCTCGCTCTGCCGGCGTGAACAGGTCACCGATGACCGCCAGCGCGATCGGGAAGAGCGCACCGGCGCCGAGGCCCTGAAGGCCCCGGAACATGATCAGCTCCCACATGGTCTGGCTCAGGCCCGAGAGCGCCGACCCGACGAGGAACAGGACGATGCCGACCAGCAGCATCGGCTTTCGCCCGAAGTAGTCCGACAGCTTGCCGTAAACGGGGATGGCCGCCGTGCTTGTCACGAGGTACGAAGTGACGACCCATGTGTAGAGGTCGGCGCCGTTCAGCTCCGTCGAGATCCTGGGCAGGACCGGACCGACGATGGTCTGGTCGAGCGCGCCGAGGAACATAGCGAGCAGGATGGCGCCCAGGATTTCGAATCGGGCGCGGGGGTTGACCTCGATCGCGGCGTGGGCGGGGGCGCTCATCGCGTTCTCCGCTGTCATTGGTACTCCTTGCCTGTCCACTCCGGGCTCGCCGGATTCATCGTAGCGGACGATTGCCGCCCAACTGCGAGGCTGGGTCTGGCGTATCTGTAACTCGTGAACGCCCGCCGGAGGAGCCATGTGGGCGGCAGGGCCCGGGGGATCCGCGGGATCCGCTGGCGATGAGCGGCGCGCGGATGATAGAAGGGCCCGCCTCAGAATAGCGCCCGTCGGCCATCGGTTCGTCCCTGTTCGCCGTGGCAGACCGTCAAGCGCAACCGCGAGCTATCGGACCTTGCGGGCCACGAACTCGACCAGGTGAAAGTGGTGCGCTTCGCCCAGCGCCGTCTGCGACTCCTCTTCCTTCTCGTGCCAGTGTTCGATCTCGAAGCCTGCAAGATCCGCCCGGATCCGCTCGGGCGGCCGGCAGGTCATCGTCTCGTCCGACGCTGACTCGTCGCGATCGCCGAAGAGCATCGCCGCGAAGCGGGAGCCAGGCTCGAGCGCCGAGGCGATCCGTTGCCAGGTCACGGCGTAGGGCTCGGACGCGAGGAAGGGCAGGCACAGGCTGGCGTTTACGAGGTCGCAGGGCGGGATCTCTACCGTTGCCAGGTCCTCGACACGGGTTTGCAGGCGGGCGCCCAGGTCCGGCCCGGCCGCGGCCGCCAGCCTCCCCACCGCTGCCAGCTCGCGATCGATTGCCAGGACCCGCCAGCCCGCCCTCAGCAGCTCTCGTGCGTCGCGGCCGGCGCCGCAGCCCAGGTCCACGGCCAGGCGTCGCGGCGGAGTGGCACCGGATGCTGCCAGAGCGGCGTCCTCGGCCCTGAATCGTTCGATCGCAATGCGGACGGTTTCCCAGGCCGGCCGCTCGACGGTCACTTCGTAGTAGCGCGCCCAGTAGTCGGAATCGACCATGTCCGGAAGACTTGCAAACGCCGGCGCCTGAGGGCGGGGCCGTCGGCCCCGCTCGACTCGGCCACTCTCCACGCTGTCCGGCTCCCGTGGCTCAGTCTGGCGATCGAGTGAAGGCGGCGGCGGCGTAACCGACCGTTCTGTGGGGATCGCCGCCGGCATCGGCGGAGGTCGCCTTGCCGAGGAGATAGCCCCTGGTCGCGCCCATCTCCGCGAGGGCGGCCAGGGTGAACCGCACCGGATCGATGCCGCACAGCCCGCAAACCAGGCCCGGCCTGCCGGACCGGACGATGTCCTCGTCGAGCTCGTCGAGCGCTTCTCCGTCCATATCCAGGAGCGGCTCCAGCAGAAGCTCGTCGACTTCCTCGCATATCTGAGCGGGCGGGTAATGGGCGAGGTCGGAACTCGCCACCAGCAGGACGCGCTCGCCCGCCGAGCGCAGATTCGCCAGGAGGCGGCCGAGCTGGGCGCCCGCCTCGACGTGGGCCGTGAGACGCGGGCTCACAGCGAGCGGCACGATCCGAGCACCGGGGCAGACCCGCGCCAGCAGCGGCAGCTGGACCTCCAGCGAGTGCTCCGTCAGGTGGGCATCGTTATCGGCGGCGAAGTGGCCGCCCAGGCCGGCGATGCGCATGGCGAGGTCCCGGTCCACCGGAACCTGGCCCAGCGGCGTCTCCCACGGGCCGCCCGTCCAGACTCCGATCCCGTCGGCCCAGGCCTGATGATCCGTGCCGGCCAGCACGATCGTGGAGGGGACGATTTCGCCGACGAGCAGCCAGGTGAGGGCCGCTATCGCGCCCGAGTAGACCAGCCCGGCGTGCGGCACGAGTGCGCCCACGACCGAGTCTGGAGACAGGCTCGCCGGTCGCGCCCTGCCCGCCGCCTCCTCCAGGAGCTGGTCCACCAGTCCGGCCAGGCGGCCCGGGTCGGCGGGGTAGAAAGTGCCGGCCACCGCGCACGGGCGGGGACGGGGCTGTCCCTCGGCCGGCGATCCCCCGGCCGGCCGCGGAAAGGATTCTCGCGACCCGCTCACGCGCGCCCCTCCGACCCGCCCCACTCCGCCAGCCCGACCCCCGCCAGGGAGCGGCCGCAGCGCACGCACCGGCCATCGACCAGCGCCGCTCGCACCGCCACGAACCCGCGCCGCCGGATCAGCGTTTCGCTGCAGCCGGCGCAGCGCGTGTCCTCGTCGCCCTCGTCGAGGTTGCCCGAGTAGACGTGGTGCAGCCCCGCGGCCCGGCCCACTGCCACCGCCCGCTCGATGGAGGCGGCCGGCGTGGGATCGAGGTCGGTCAGACGGTACGTGGGGAAGAAGCGGCTCACGTGCCAGGGCGTCTCCGGCCCGAGCTCCGCGGCTATCCAGCCGGCCAGCATCCCCAGCTCCTCGGGGTCGTCGTTGAGCCCGGGGATCAGCAGGGTCGTCACCTCGACCCAGATACCCCGCTGGCGCATACCCGCAAGTGTGGCCAGGACGGGCGCCAGGCGCGCGCCCACGATCCGCCGGTAGAAGCGGTCGTCGAACGACTTGAGGTCGACGTTGGCGGCCTGGATGTGCGGGGCCAGGAGGTCGAGCGCCTCGGGTGTCTGGTAGCCGTTCGTGACCAGGACGTTGGCCAGACCCGCCTGCGCGGCCAGCCTGGCGGTCTCGATGACGTACTCGATAAAGACCGTCGGTTCGGTATACGTGTAGGCGACGCTGCGCGAGCCGGCGGCCACGGCCGCGGCGACAACCGCGGCGGGGGACAGCGCAAAGGTGCGCGTCGCCAGCCCGTCCCGGGCGGCCTGTGAGATGGCCCAGTTCTGGCAGTTCAGGCAGTGGAAGTTGCAGCCGCGCGTGGCGATCGAGAAGGCGATAGTCCCCGGATACACGTGGAAAAGAGGCTTCTTCTCGATCGGGTCGGCGTTGGCGGCCACGGCCTGCCCGTACACGAGGCTGACGAGGTGGCCGTCGCGGTTCTCCCGCACGTGGCAGATCCCCGCCCGCCCCGGCCGGATCAGGCAACGATGGGCGCAGGCCACGCAGCGCACCGCGTCCCCTTCGACCAGGCCCAGGATCGCGGGGCTGGCGGCGGCCGGCCGGGCGCGGGACGTTCCGGAGGCACTCGGCCGTGAGAATGCCGGCCGGGAGGCTGTAGGTCGGTAGGCTGTCGGTGGCACGGCGACTCCTTGGCGCCATGCTGGTCCCGGTGCCGGGCGGGCGAAAGAGCCGAAGGACATCTGCGGCGGCATCGCTTACCTCGACGAGGCCGCCGGCCCCTGGGCTCGTGGCGCCTGCACTGCGTCGAGCGTCAGCTGCCGAACGGCCCGATGGCGCGAGATGGTTTCCATGTCGCGTGGCATCGGTTCGAGCAGCGTTCCGGCGCTCGTGTCCCAGTGCGCAGCGACCGCCCACGGATCCTGGGAGTGCAACGTCGCCGCTGCCTGCACGGCTGCCCCGATGGCCACGAGGTCGGTTGCGGTGGGGATCAAGACGGCTCGGCCGGAAAGCCTCTGGACCACTTGCCGCCAGGTCTTGCTCCGGGCGCCGCCGCCGATCAGGACCAGCGGCGCGGCCGGATCGATCCCGGAGGAGCAGGCGTCGATCATCTCCAGAGCATCCAGGAGCCCGATGACTGCGCCCTCGTAGGTCGCCATCAGGATCGACCGCGGGTCGGTGTCGTGGCGAAGGCCCAGCACCGCGGCGGAGGCGTCCGGCACGTTGGGCGTGCGCTCGCCGTCGAAATAGGGCAGCGCGACGACTCCGTCGCTCGGCGCCACGTCGTCGCGGTCCAGCCTCAGCCACTCGGCCATCTGCTCGACGGCCAGGGTGCAGTTGAGGGTGCAGGCGAGCGGCAGGTAGCGGCCCGAGGCGTCGGCGAAACCCGCGACGTCGCCGCTCGGATCGGCGCTCCGGATGGTCGACACAAGGTAGGCGGTGCCCGATGTCCCCAGGCTCACCACCGGCGTCCCGGGCCGCAGGCCCAGCCCAAGAGCCGCCCCCATGTTGTCGCCGGTGCCGGGGCCGACCAGCGCACCCGCCGGCAGACCGGCGGCTTCGGCCGCGGACGGAGTCACGGCTCCGGCCGCTTCAGTCGGCCGCAGGACCCGCGGCAGGAGTTCGGGCCGCAGGTCCAGGCTGTCCAGGCCGAGCACTTTCGTCGCATAGGCCTCCGTCTCCGTGGACCACCAGGCCGTGCCCGATGCGTCGCCGCGATCGGTCACGCCTTCCCCGGTCAAGCGCTCGGTCAGGTAATCGTGGGGCAGCCGGATGGCGGCCGTCCGAGAGGCGATCTCGGGCTCGCATCGCCGGATCCAGGCCCACTTCGGCGCCGTGAAGGAGGCGACGGGGACCACGCCTATGCGGGCCGCCCATGCCGTCGCACCGCCCAGCGCCTCCAGGAGGTGGACGGCGTCCGGCGCGGCGCGGGTGTCGTTCCAGAGCATCGCCGGGCGAAGAGGTCGCCCGGCGGCGTCCAGGCAGATGAGGCCGTGCTGCTGGCCCGCGACCGAGAGAGCGGCGATCCGGCCGGCGAGGCCGGTCTGCCCGAGCGCCCGGCGGAGCGCTTCCCACCACACGTCGGGCGGAGTCTCCCGTGCTCCGCCCGTGCCCGTGACGGTGTGCTGGGCGCGACCCGTCCCCACGGTGGCACCGGAGTCCGAGTCGACGACGACGACCTTGGTCGATTGGGTCGAGCAGTCGACGCCCGCGACTAGTTCCACATCGTTGTCTCCCTGGTCCGACGGCGGTCGGGCGAGAACGTTGGAACAAGCCTAGCGCGTGCCCGAGGCGGCCCGCATTAACGCTCCATTCGACTCTGGCGCCCCGGGCCCGGCGGCCTAGTCTCGTGAGGGGAGGAGGGCACCGCTGATGCAGACGCTCGCACGATCGAACCGCAGGCAGCTGCTCGATCTGGCCCGTGCCGCGGTTGAGGCGACCGCCGGGCGGAGCGCGAAGCCCGGCCTCGACGAGAGTGTGGCGGACCCCGAGTTGCTCGCGCCGGGCGCGGCCTTTGTGACCCTCCGCGAGGGCGGCCAGCTCCGAGGCTGTATCGGCATGCTGCGCCACGACGTGCCGCTCTGGATCAACGTCCGAGACTCCGCCGTTGCAGCCGCTCGCGATGACCCTCGCTTCCCGCCTGTCGACGCGTCCGAGTTGCCCGAGATAGAGATCGAGGTTTCCGTGCTGGAACCTCCCGTCGCGTTGCCCGATCCGTCCCTGTTCGAGGCCGGCCGGCACGGCATCGTGGTGGAACGGGGTGCCTGCCGGGCCCTGCTGCTGCCTCAGGTCGCGACGGAGATGGGTTGGGGCGAGAGCGAGATGCTGGAGGCCGTCTGCCGCAAAGCCGGCCTGCGACCCGACGCGTGGCGGGACCGGGCGACCAGACTCTACGTCTTCGAATCCGTTTGTTTCGACGCCGCGGACTGCTGACGAACCGACTGCAGGCGGCGAGGCATTCAGGCTCGATTCAGGGGTCAAACAAAAGATGATCGCGTTCGAGATGCCCAGAATGACGCGCGGCATCTACTGGAGGTCCAGATCGTGTTCGCTTCGAGTCGGCGCTTCACGCGTGGCGTGAGTGCCCTGTCAGCACTGCTGATGGCAGTAGTTCTTGCTGTCGCGGCGTGCGCGTCGTCGACTACATCATCCGGCCCGGTAGTGGGCGGGGCGCTGCTTGGTGGCGCCAAGGCCAGCACCGTGCCTGTCGTCCTGCCCGCCGCCACGAGCACGCCCGCGGCCCCGAGCCCGGCTCTTTCCGACGCCGCCGGCGCCGATGCACTGCAATCCGAGATGGTCTCGGTGATCAAGCAGGTCACGCCCTCCGTAGTCGTCATCGAGACCGACTCCGGACTCGGCTCCGGCGTCATATACAACACGGCCGGGGACATCGTCACCAACGCCCACGTCGTCGGGACGGCGACGACCTTCAAGGTCACTCTGTCCAACGGCAAGTCGTACACCGGGTCCCTGGTCGGGAGCTTCGCCGCGGATGACGTAGCCGTGGTCAAGATCACTGCCCCGGGCCTGACGCCCGCGGTCTTCGGCGATTCCAGCAAGCTCGCCGTGGGCGACATCGTCCTGGCCATGGGCAACCCGCTCGGGCTTCAGTCGAGCGTGACCGAAGGGATCGTCAGCGCTCTCGGTCGGCAGGTTTCGGAGCCCACCGGCAACACACTGCCCGACGTGATCCAGACCAGCGCTGCGATCAACCCCGGCAACAGCGGCGGCGCGCTCGTCGACCTCGCCGGCCAGGTCGTCGGCATCCCGACCCTGGCTGCTACCGATCCGCAGCTCGGCGGTAGCGCTCCCGGCATCGGCTTCGCGATCTCGAGCAATCGCGCCCTCGCCATCGCCGACCAGCTGATCGCGACCGGCCATGTCACCAACTCGGGCCGCGCCTACCTGGGCGTCCAGATCGTCGACACCGGCAACGGCGTCGGCGTCTACTCGGTCGTGGCGGGCGGGCCCGCCGCGCAGGCCGGGATCAAAGCCGGCGATCTGATAATCGCCCTCAACGGCCAGCCCACGATGACCATCGCCGACCTTTCCGGGATCCTGATCGACCTCCAGCCGGGCGCCGTGGCCAAGGTCGAGGTTCAGCATCCGGATGGGACCAAGACGACTTACAGCGTGACCCTCGGCCAGCTGCCTGGTTGAACCGGCCCGGGGAATCGATAGCCGGCGGGCGCGCCCTTGGGCGCACCCGCCTGATTCAGGACGCGTCCTGCGCTCGGGCCTCCGACGCCCGGACGGGCGGCCGAAGCGGCAGATCGAAACGGATGGCCGTGCCGCCGCCCGCTGGCTCGTCGGCGTGGATCGTGCCGCCGTGCGCCTCCACGAGGCGGCGCGCGATCGCCAGGCCGAGGCCCGAGCCGCGCGACTCGGCAGACTTGGCGAAGCGGTCGAACAGGTGCGGCAGCACTTCGGGATCGACACCCGGCCCGTGATCCACGACCGAGAGCGTGACTCTGTCGGTGCCGCTCTCCGCAGCGATCAGGACGTCACTGCCTGAACGCGCATACCGCAGCGCGTTGGCGACTAGGTTGCCGAGTACCTGGCGGATGCGCAGCGGGTCGAGCTCGACGAGCGGCAGGTCGTCGGGAGTCTCGACTCGCAATCTCACGCCGGCCTGCGTCGCCAGCGAATCGAACGAGGTCGCAACCTCCTGGATCAGGACCGACAGGTCGGTCGACTCGGAGTGGAGAACCAGCGTGCCGGCCTCGGCCAAGGTCAGCGTCCGTAGATCCTCGACGAGCGCCGTCAGCATGCGAATCTCCTCGACCGCGGCGGAGAGGTGGGCCTCGTCCGTCGGATGGACGCCGTCGATCATCGCCTCGAGCTCGCCCTGCAGCACGGCCAGGGGAGTGCGCAGTTCGTGGCTGACGTCGCCGAGCAGGGTGCGGCGCTGCCGTTCGTCCGCCTCGAGCTGGGAGGCCATCGCGTTGAAGACCTGGACCAGCGACTTCAGCTCGCGTGGGCCGTGCGGGTACTCTACGACGCGGGCCGTGTAGTCGCCCGCCTCCAGCCTTCCGGCCGCCTCGATCAGGTCGCCGAACGGAAGTGCGAAACGCCTGGCGCTGCTGGCGATCCCGAGGACCGCGAGGATCAGGACGAGCATGACCGCGGCGGCCAGTAGCCCGGTGCTGGGGCCGGACAGGCCCATCGCGGCAAGGACCTGGCCGATGACGATCAGCGGGCCGACGACGACCAGCGCGAACACGAGGAAGACGCCGATCGCGAAGCGGATGAAGAACAGCCGCCGCACGCGGCGCCACGGGAACTCCCCCTCGGGCGGCCACGGCTCGTCGGCCGGCCACCAGGCGGGTCGATCGTGCCGGCGCCCTCGCCATGGTTGGTGCCGCTCGTGGTGATAGCCCGAGCGCGCCGATTCCGTTCTCATGTGGCCTGGACCACCGTGGCGGGGGCCGAGCCGGGGCCCGGGCCGCCAGAGATTCTCCGGTGGGCCGTCCGAAGGCGGGCCGTCCCGAGGCGGATCGTCTGGACGATCGTCGGAGGGACGGCTCACTCCTGCTCCTCGGCGAAGCGGTAGCCGACGCCGTACACGGTCTGGACGTAGCGCGGACGGCTCGGGTCTGCCTCGAGCTTGCGGCGAAGGTTCTTGACGTGGGCGTCGATGGCCCGCTCGTAAGACTCGAACGCGACCCCGTGGATGGCATCGAGCAGCTGCGATCGGCTGAAGATTCGACCGGGCTGACGCGCCAGCGCGACCAGGAGCTGGAACTCGGTCGGAGTGAGCTCGACCGAACGGCCTTCGAGCTCAACGCGCATTCGGGCGATGTCGATGGTGACGCCGGAGGCCTCGATTCGATCGCCCGGCTCGGTCTGGCGGTCGACGCGTCTCAGGATCGCGCGGATGCGGGCCACGAGCTCGCGCGGGCTGAACGGCTTCGTGATGTAGTCGTCCGCGCCGATCTCCAGGCCCAGCACTCGATCCAGCTCGTCGTCGCGGGCAGTGAGCATCACGATCGGCACCGACGACTCGCGGCGGAGCGCGCGGGCCACGTCCAGGCCATCCATGCCCGGCAGTCCCAGGTCCAGGACGACGACGTCCGGCTTGCGCAGGCGAGCCGCCTTGAGAGCCGAGGGGCCGTCCGCGGCGGTGAGCACGGCGAAGCCGGCGTGCTCGAGGTAGTCGCGCGCAAGCTCCACGATGCGAGGTTCGTCGTCGACGACGAGGACGGTTCTCATGGCTGTCTCATGCTACGGCGCGCCAAACCGTCACGAACGGCGGCAGTGCCGCGAATGGCGGAAAGGCGAAGGCTCGCCACCTCCGCCCTCACGACTGATCTCGTCTGCTCAGCCGGCCGTTCCGCTCGTCGGCGTGTTCGCCGGCGCCTCGCCGGATAGCCGGTCATGGGCCCGGCGATGCCATTCGTCGAACGCCGCCTGGCGGGCCGACTGCCAGCGCTCTCCGTGCCAGCGCTCTCCGCGCCAGCCCCAGTCGCCGGGTCCGGCGGGCCCATCCGTGTCGGTTGGGCCTTCGGATCCGCGCGGACCGCCTCGATTCCAAGCGCCCTGGGCGTGGCGCCAGAAGGCGAACCGCATCAGCCGAAACATCACCACCAGGATGAAGATCGTGACGATCAGGCCCACCACCTGCGAGACGCCGAAGAACCCGCCGTACACCCATGGCGACACGTTCGCCGCGTTCGACCCGGCGCCGGCCACGTATCCCGCGCCGTAGGCACCGGCGGTCAGCGCCGCAACGACGCCGATCGCCAGCAGGGCCGCGAGAAGGCGGAAGCCGCCTCCGTATCTCATCTTCTCTCCTCGAGACGCGCCCCCGAGTCAGTGGCTGCCGATCGGCCGGGAGCGCCTGGCCAACCTCGATGCCCAAATTGACGTCGTGGTGTGAAGGACTCGTGAACGCCGCCCGGAGGAGTGGTGAGCGTGCACCGCCTTGACACCGCCCCGCCGCCGGGGTAAATTCAGCGCCTGGCGAGTTCAGCGTTCGATGAATTACCTGAAAGGACCCCCAACAATGTGGGCAATGGCGGCCAAGGAGTTCCGCGAGCTGAGCCGGGACAGGCGCACAGTGGCGATGCTGATCGCGCTGCCGATCCTGCTGCTCGTCGTCTTCGGTTTCGCGGCCAGCTTCGACGTGAGCTCGATCAAGACGATCGTCGTTGGGCCACAGGCCCAGCAGTTCGCCGCGGCAGCCGAGAAGATAACCGACTCGCCTTTCGACATCGTGGACATCCGGCCCGCCGACGGAGAGGCTCAAGCCGAAGATGCTTTGCGCCGCGGCGAGGCCACGGTCGTCGTCGTGGCGGACCCCAAGAACCCCGCCATCCTGATCGACGGTTCCGACCTCTTCGGCGCCAAGGCGGCGGTCATAGCCTTCGCCAACATCTCGGCCCGGGCCGGCAGCGGGTCGGCTCTCGCCATTCCGATGACCCTGCCCACGCCGCGCATCCTCTTCAACCCGGACCTCAAGACCAGCACGATCATGGTTCCGGCGCTGGCCGGGATGATCCTGGTCTTCATCGGTACGATCGCCACCAGCCTGGGCGTCGTCCGGGAGCGCCAGAGCGGCACGCTGGAGCAGCTCGCCGTCATGCCCTTCCGCCCCGCCGACGTCTTCGTCGGCAAGATCCTGCCTTACCTCATCCTGGCTGTCCTGGACATGACCCTGGTAATCGGGGCCGGAATGCTGATCTTCGGAGTCCCCTTCAACGGCAACCCTCTTGTCTTCGCTCTGGGCGCGGCGCTCTTCCTCTTCGTGACCCTCGGCATGGGCGTGCTCGTCTCGACGGTCTCGGAAACCCAGGGCCAGGCAATCCAGCTCGCGATGATGACGATGCTGCCGCAGATCCTCCTCTCGGGCCTGATCTTCCCGCTCGACTCGATCGTGTGGGGCGTGCGCTGGATCGCCTATTTTCTGCCGCTCACTTACTTCGTCCAGATCGCTCGCGGCGTCCTGGTTCGCGGTGCTCCGATCGACTCCCTGGTCGCGCCCCTGGTCGCGCTGGCGATCCTGGGAACGCTGGTCTTCGGGCTGTCGATACTGCGCTTCCGGCGTGACCTTGCGCCAGCCGGGCCGCCCCGGCGGAAGACGGCGGTCGAAACGACCGAAGGTGCCGGATGAGCGCTCCTGCCGCGCCCGATCGGACGGCGAATGGGTCCGGCCCCGGTTCCACTCCCGTCGCGGGCCCCTCGGACGGTGCCCGCTGGGTGTCCGGCCAGGACGCCAGGTGGGGCGTGTCGGGACTCGTGGTCCGATACGGCCATCGCGTGGCTCTCGACGGCGTGGACCTGACGGTTCCCCCTGGCGAGGTGACGGCGGTCGTGGGGGCCGACGGAGCCGGCAAGTCGTCACTGCTGCGGGCCCTGGCCGGCGCCGTCGCGCCGGCCGCCGGCGTTGTCAGGCGGCCGGATCGGCTCCACCTGGGCTACGTGTCCGCGGATCGGGGCGTGTATCGCGACCTGACCGCGGCCGAGAATCTCGCCTTTGCCGGCCGAGCGTATGGGCTGTCTGGCGCGGCGCTGGACCGCCGGATCGAGGCGATACTGCCGCGCATCGGGCTGGCTGGCGCGGAGCGGCGTCTGGCCGAGCGCCTTTCCGGCGGCATGCGCCAGAAGCTCGCGGTGGCGATGGCGTTGCTCCACGAGCCGGAGCTGCTCATCCTCGACGAGCCCACGACCGGGATCGATCCGCTGAGCCGAGTGGAGCTGTGGGAGATGGTCGCCGAGGCGGCCGCCGCCGGAACGGCCGTGGCCCTGGCCACGAGCTACCTGGACGAAGCCGAGCGAGCGGCTCGAGTGCTGGTCCTGGCGGACGGCCGCCCGCTGGCCGAGGGTGCGCCCGAGGCGATAGTGGCGGCGATGGCGGGGACCGTTTGGACTTCCGACCGTCCGCTCGGCGACCGATCGTGGCGGCGCGGCGCGCGCTGGCAGACCTGGCTGGGGCCGGGGGCGACGGCCCCCGCGGGCGCCACGCGCGTGGCTCCGGACCTGGAGGATGCGCTGGTCGTGGCGGAGCTGGCGGCGGAGAGTGGCGCGGGGAGTACTGCGGCGGAGAGTGGCGCGGGGAGCGCGGGCGCGCGACCTGCGATCCCGCCCGGACCGCTGCTCGGTGTCAGCGCCCTGGGCCGGCGCTTCGGCCAGCTGCAGGCCCTCGAGGACGTGGACCTGGACGTCAAGCCGGGCGAAGTCGTGGGCCTCATCGGGGCCAACGGCGCGGGGAAGACGACGCTGATCCGCATCGCCCTGGGGCTGCTGGCCCCAACCTCCGGCGAGGTGTCACTCTTTGGCGAGGCGCCGTGCCGCGAGATGCGGCGCCGCGTGGGCTACATGCCGCAGGGCCTGGGGCTGTACGAGGACCTCACGGTGGGCGAGAGCCTGGCGTTCGTGGCCCGGTCCTTCGGCGTCGTCGACGCTCCACCCCTGGACCCGGAACTGGCCGCGTCACGTGACCGCCTCATCGGTGAGCTGCCTCTGGGACTGCGCCGCCGCGTCGCTTTCGCCGCGACCCTGTCACACCGGCCCGATCTGCTGGTGCTGGACGAGCCCACCTCCGGCGTCGGGGCGTTGGGTCGGGCCCGGCTCTGGGAGCTGATCCGGTCCGCCGCCGAGTCCGGCGCCGGTGTCCTCGTGACCACGCATTACATGAGCGAGGCGAGCCAGTGCGACCGGCTCGTCGTGCTGCTGGCGGGGCGCGTTGCGGCGCGGGGCACGGCGGCGGAGATCGCCGACGACCTCGTCACGCAGGAGGTGCTCGCCGAACCGTGGGATCGGCCTTTCCACGCCCTCAAGGCCGCCGGCCTGCCGGTGGCGCTGGCCGGCCGGCGGATCCGGATCCCGGGCGCCGACCCGGAGGCCGTCGAGGCGGCCCTGGACGCGGCCGGTGTGAAGGCCGAGCTCAGATCCTCCGCCGCGACCTTCGAGGAAGCCTTCGTGCTGCTGGCCCGCAAGGGGAAGGCGGCCGGCTGATGGTCCGCACCGGCCGCCGGCCCAGGCTTTCTCCCGAAGATGGGCCCGATGGCAGATCGGGCACCCGGACCGCCATCCTCGCTGCCGCCCGAGCCGGGTTCGCCGCGCGTGGCTACGACGGCGCATCCACTCGGGCGATCGCCGCCGCGGCGGGCGTCGACGCGGCCCTGATCCACCACTACTTCGGCGGCAAGCAGCGGTTGTTCGTCGCGGCCATGGAATTGCCGTTCGACCCGGACCTGGTGAGGCGAACCGTCATAGCCGGACCGCGAGAGGGCCTGGGCGAGAGACTGGTGCGGTTCTTCCTGGCCATGTGGGAGGAGCCGGCTCGCCGCCAGATTCTCGTCGGCATGGTCCGCTCGGCGATGACGGATCCCGAGGCCGCGGCCATGGTCCGGCGGATCGTCGTCGAAGGCGCGATCCTGCCGCTCGTCGCGGAGACTGGCGTAACTGACTCCGCGTTCAGGGCCACTCTCGTCGGCGGCCAGCTGATGGGCCTCGCCCTGGCGCGGTACATCCTCTGCGTCGAGCCGATGGCCGGCGCCTCGGTCGATGCGGTGGTCGCGGCGATCGCGCCGACGATCCAGCGCTACGTCACCGCGGATCTGGGGTTCGACGCCGCTGGCTGACGCCTGCGGTTTGCGGCTCCCGGCCGAGCCCGATTGCCAGCGGCGCCCGCTGGCTGCACACGCGCGCCAACGCCGCGGCCGGGTCAGCCCCTCGGTTCGGCCAGCGTCCGCTCCATGAGCGGGGCGATGTGGCGCTCATAGACGCTCGCCCACGAATACGTGGTTCGGACGCGGCGGTCGAGCGCGGCGCCCGCTTCCGGGTTTCGCGCGAGGGCTTCCAGGACCGCCTGCGCGACGCCTGACGCGTCGCCACCTGGGTCCACGTAGACCGCGGCCTCGCCCGCCAGCTCGCGCAACGAGGCGAGATTCGAGCACACGATCGGCAGCCGGCTGACGGCGGCCTCCAGGATCGGCAGGCCGAACCCCTCGTCCCAGCTTGGCAGGATGAGAGCGTCCGCCTCCCGGTACAGGTCCCCGAGTGTCTCCGTCGACGCTGCCCCCGCCTCTGTCTCCGCGCAGATGAAGACCATCTCGTCGAGCTGCAGCTCGTGCCGCAGCCGAAGGAGGGACTCCAGGTAGTGGCGCCCGGTGGCATCGTGAGGGTCGACCGGGCCGGTCACAACGAGGCCCGCCGGCCGGCCCAGCTGCCGCAGCGCGCCCACGGTCCGCAGCGCCAGCTCGAGGTTCTTGCGCGGCGTCACTCTGACCGGAGAGAGAAGCAACGGTCGAAGCCCGGCCAGGCGGGCGGCAAGCTCCGGGTCGTCCACGAGCGCAGGTCCGCCTTCGTCCGGCAGATCGACGCCTCCAGGGATGACCTCGATCGAATCCGGCCCGATGCCCAGTAACGCGGCCAGGTCGGCCCGACGGCTCTCCGAGATGGTGACCTGGCGCGCGCCCGGCCAGCTGGTCCGCAGCAGCGACCAGGGTTCGCCCTCGTGGAGCGCCGGCCGGTAGCGGGGCAGGGTCCAGGCCAGATCGTGATGCCACAGTACGAAGCGCGGTCCGGCGGGTCGCCCGGCGGCGATCCGCAGCGCCGCGGTCAGGGCCATGTTCTGGTTGAGCGAGGCGACGTTGTGCGCGACCACTATGTCCGCCCCGGCGAGGGCAGCCTCGAGCTCGGTCAGGACCCTTCCCACGAGCCCGCCGAACCAGGGCGGGACGCGGCCGGCGGCCAGCTCGGTGCCGGTGCGCACGATCTCCGGATGCTGGGAGTCCGCGAGCGGCACGGGCCGAAAGAGCACCCGCGGGTCCGTCGGGGCGCCACGGCCGGCCACGATCCGGACGGCCCAGCCGGCGTCCGCCATGAGCGAGGCGTGCCGCCCGACGACCTTCTCGACCCCGCCGACGACCGGCGGGGCCGTGTAGTGAACCAGGGCGATGTCGGCCCGCCGGCCCTGCGTGCCGCCGGGCATCGATTCAGCGCTCCTCGCCGAGGCACTCCGAGAGCAGGGCCATGAGGCGCCGCTCCAGGACCTCGTACGAGAAGTGCCGCGCGGCCAGGCCGTAGTTGAGCTCGGCCCATTCGGCGGCCAGAGCGCGATCCTGGAGCAGCCGGCAGGCGTCGCGGATCGTCGCCGCGCTGATGTAGTTGTCGAACCCGACCACCCGGAAGCCCTTCGGTTCGATGTCCACCTCGAAGACCGAGTAGCGGTTGAGGACGATCGGGCGGCGGTAGTAGACGGCCTCCAGGAAGGCGTTGCCGAAACCCTCGATGCTGGACGGGTACGTCACCAGGTCCGCCTGGGGATAGACGTCCGACAGGGCGTAGATCCGGCGGCCGTCCGGGGTCGTGCCGCGCTCGTGCCCGACGATGTCCGACTCGAACCGGACTGGGACGTCGAGCAGATGGGCGAACTCGCGGACGCGCTGCTGGTAGTCGTCGTCTTCCTCGCCGCCAGCGTGCGATACGACCAGCGTGGCCGGGACGCAGAGCCTGCGGACGAGCTCGATGGCGTGCTCGATCCCCTTGCGCTGGATGATCCGGGTCGGCTGCAGGATGAAGGCCTTGCCGTCGTCCACGCCCAGGTCGCGCCTGGCGTTGCGGGCGTAGTCGTCGGGCGGCGCGGGCGGGGTGTCGAAGTCCATGACGTTGGGGATCACCCGCGACGTGAGGCCGCGCCGCCAGGCCAGCTGCTGTGCCTGGACGGAGTTGATGACGGCGTGGCGGACCGACGGCAGCGCTGGCGGGAATGCCGCAGCGATGTAGTCGCCCACGCTGTTGACCGCGAAACGCTGGCGTTCCCAGGGCAGGTCGTGGTGATGCGCGATCACGGGGATTCCCGTCTCGGCGATCAGGTCGGTCAGGGCCAGGGCGAGCGGGATGTTGAGCGGGATGGCCAGCGCGTTCTCGACGATCAGCAGGTCCAGGTCGAACTCGCGGACGAACTCGTACAGCTCCTCCTTGAGGTGGACCTTCAGCTCCTCGATGCGGCGCGAAAGGGCTGGCGGCCTGACGTAGGGCGAGAAGAAGTCCCGGCGGCGGATGCGGGCGCCCGGCGGCTCCTCCGCCTGGCTGCCGTCGGCCCGGGTTGTGGCGCCGGACGCGGGCTCGATCTCGACCGCCTCAATGAATACGACGCGGCTGATGGCGTCGATGTCGGGGTGACGGAAGAAGGCCTCCGGGACCAGCCGGCTCACCTCCGGCGGCCTGTCGAGCTGGCCGGCAAAGTAGAAGCACCTGACGCCCAGGCGCCCCAGGACGGTCGCCCACTTGGCGGTCTCGAGCGAGACGCCGTCGGTTCCGGCCAGCCGTGTGGCCACCACGCCCGCCCGCCGGTCGGCCAGCGCGGTCATGGCGCGAAGTATCCCGTGACGTCGAAGACCACGTCCGTCCTGGCGCCGGCGGTGCCGATGAAGGTCACCCACAGCGTTCCCGTGGGGCTCAGCGGAACCGTGACCGCATTCGCCCGGTTGTCGCCCCTGGGGAAGTTGAGCGTCGAGGTGGTCGGCGTTCCGGACGGGTGGTCGGGGGTCAGGACCAGGTATCCGTTCGAGGTTTGGTTGGTCACGGTCAGGTTGCCCGTCACCGCGGTCGCGTCGCCCGGTATGTTGAGGTTCGGGTCAGTGGAACGATTGATGACGACGAACTCGGCCGGCGTGCCGGCCTTGAGCGACGATTTCAGCCCCAGCCGCGTCCCGGCGCGCGAGTCGACCAGGCGGTTGGGCGTGACTGGGATGTAGGTGGCACCAAGCACAGGCGTCGCGCTTGCCGAGGTGGCCGGTCCAGTGCCGTAGTCGCTCGTGGCAGTCACGCTGAACGTGTAATTCGTGTGGTTCGTCAGGCCATCGAAGCTGCACGTCATGGCGAGGGTCAGGACACAGCTCGTGGTGGCCGGGGAGGAGGTGACGGTGTAGCCGGTTACGGGCGCATCGCTGTTCGGGACCGGCGCGGCCCAGCTGACGACGGCGGTGGTGTTGGAGGCGACGGCGACGACCGAGGTCGGGGCGCCTGGCGCCGGGTGGTAGTCGATCTCCAGCGTCAGCGATTGGCTGGCGGCGGGGGCGATGCCGTTGCTGGCGGTCACTGTGAACAGGTAGCTTCCCGGAGTCGAGGAGGTGCCCGAGAGCTGGCCCGAGGTGGAGAGGGTGAACCCCGCCGGCAGGCTCCCAGCCGTCACGGAGAACGTGGGCGCAGGCACGACGGCGGTCGATAGGGTCACGTCCGTAGCATAGGCGTAGCCCGTCCCGGCGACCGGCAGCGAGGTCGTGGCGAACAGAGGGGTGCTCTCACCGTCCGCGTTGCCGCCCCAGCACTCGGTCGAGGCGGCGAGGTAGGCGCAGGCGTGATATGCGCCGACGGAGACGGCGCTGTAGGTCCCGGCCGGTGGAGTCGTGACGCCGTGGCTGGCGTCGCCCCACCGGTGGAGGGACCTGTTCGAGCCGATGGCGCAGGAGTCGCCGCCGCCCGCGCTGACCGTCAGGTATGAACCGGCCGGCGGACTGCTCTGCCCGAAGGTGTCGTCGCCCCAGCAATGCAGCGCTCTTCCCGAATCGATCGCGCAGCTGTGCGAGTCGCCGGTGCTGAGTGCCACGTACGTTCCCGCGGGTGCGTCCGCCTCCCCGTCGCCGTCGCAGCCCCAGCGGGAGATCGTGCCGCCGTCGGTGAGGGCGCAGCTCGTTCGCGTGCCGGCGCCCAGGTCGAGCACGTCCGGCGCCAGGGCAGCGGTGCCGTCGGGCGTTCCCAGGCCGGTGGGGCCGTCATAGCCGACTTCCGCCTGGCACAGGTAGGTGCCGCACGAGCCGTTGCTGCCGCTGGTCACATCCCAGAGGCTGGCGCCGTTCGCGTACAGGCGCCGGTTCGGGTAGGAACCGGGAGCCGGAGCGGCCGTCAGCATCGCCGGCATCGACCGCGCGCCACGGCGCGATCGCGGATTCGGGAGACGACCGGGCATCTACTGGGCCTTTGTTTCGAGGAGGAGGCTACAGGTGGCCCACATCATGCCCGAAGGCGTACACCCAGCGCCAGTCAGGATGCGGAGCCCACGCTCAGCCGAGTGGGGGTCGGCGCCGGCGTTGCGCAGACCGGCGCGCAGCCGTCAGGCCAGCGGTCGGCCCTGGCCGATGCTATGGTTCCTTCGCCGAATAGGGTGACAGAGCCTTCGGCCTGAGGGAGCTGGCAGGCATGGCGTCGGGATCTTCCCATTGCCTGCGGTGGCGCACGGGAATATGAGGTTGCCGCGACATGTCTACGCCTCGATCGCGACCCATTCGCGGCGGTGGCGAGCACCAGGGGCCGCGGCGATCGTGGAGCAGCGGTCGCGTCGGCCTGGCGAGCCTCTTCGCGATCGTGCTCGCAGCGCTGTCGGCGGGCCCGACAGCGGGCGCGAACCCGGGCGGGTCAGCCTCTTTGGACGCCCCTACCGCCCTCACCCTGGCGCCGGGTTCCACATACCACGCGCTGGCACCGGTACGGGTCTTTGACTCGTCTACAGGGCTGGGCGGGGCGACGCGCCTCGTTTCCGAGACGCCTCAGTCATTCCAGATGACCGGTGCCTTCGGTATTCCCACCGGGGCAACGGCCGTCGCGGGCACACTTTCCATCACGAGCCCATCCCATTCGGGCTACGTCGCCCTGACACCTGTAGAGGCCTCACCGGCCTCGGTCGACACGTCCTCGATCAACTTCACCGCCGGAAAGCTCAGCTCGGCGGGCGTCACGGCGACGCTCGGTGACGACGGCCGACTCTGGGTCCTGTACGTGGCGGGTGTCGCGGGCCAGACAGCTCAGGTAGCCTTCGACCTCGACGGCTACTACGCCCCCGACGACGCGGGAGCGACCTACCACCCGGTCGGGCCGATCCGCGTTTTCGATTCGAGAACGGCCATCGGCGGTGCCACGCCGCTCGTGGCCAACGTGCCCGAGTCTTTCCAGCTCGCGGGTGCGTTCGGTATCCCGGTCGGGGCAACTGCCGTCACAGGGACTCTGACGATCGCGGCTCCTTTGCGCCCCGGACGTGTTGCCCTGACGCCCGGCTTTACGCCTGGCTCCTGTCTTACCATCTCCACGCTCGACTTCGCCACGACCGATCCGCAGGCCACGGGCGTCACCGCGACCCTCGGCGCGGACGGCAGGCTGTGGGCCATCTACGAAAGCGGCAGGGCGGCTGACACGGCCTGGCCCGATACGGCCCAGGTGATCTTCGACCTGACCGGCTACTTCACCCCCGACATGACGGGCTCGACGTTTCACCCGCTCGGGCCGCTCCGGCTGATCGATTCCCGCTCGGGCGTCGGCGACTCGGGGCGGCTCTCCTCGGAGGCTCCCCGGTCGTTCACGATCGTCGGCCTGTACGGCATCCCGGCCGGCACGACGGCGGTTTCGGGGACGCTGACGATCGCCAGTCCCACGCACCCCGGCTACGTCGCCCTGACGGCGGCTTCGACCTCCCCAACGGCCATCTCCACCTCATCGCTGAACTTCGCTGCCACGACTGGCCCGCGCGCCACCGGCGTTACGGCTCCGCTGGGTGCGGACGGCAAGCTCTGGGCCATCTTCGCGACCGGCCAAGCGGGCAATACCGTCGACGTCATCTTCGATCTCAGCGGCTACTTCGCGCCCGAGGCAAGCAGCATGGCGCCGGTTTCCGCCTTCTTCGAGACGTTCGGACCGTTCGACACCGCGCCCAGGGACGCGGACGGTGTGCTCATGCACGACTACGGTGCTCCAATCGGAGTTCAGCACAACGCTGTCACCATCGCCCAGGGTGCTATCTCGTATTTCGATCGCTGGCAATCCGGCCAGGACACGCCGGCACAGGCAGATGCGGACCGGGCCGCGTTTTTCGCCCAGATCGGCTGGCTGGTCGCCAATCAGCAGCCCGACGGACGCTGGCTGTACACCTTCGCGTGGGGCACTCAGCCCCTGCCGTGGTGGTCCGCCATGGCCGAAGGATTGGGCATCAGCGCGATGCTGCGAGCGTATTCGGTGACCGGCGATAGTTCCTACCTCGACGTGCTGGAACGCGCTCGATCCACCTTCGGTCGCACCATCGCCAACCTGGGCGTGGACAGCAGCGTCACCGTTTCAGGCCGCCACCTGACGGTCTACCAGGAGTACCTGCCGGGCTACGTCAACAACGTGCTAAATGGCTGGATCTACTCGCTCGCCGGCCTGTACGAGTGCGCGATATACCTGGGCGACCCGATCTGCCTGCAAGATCTGACTGCCGCCGACCGCGGCCTGCCTGCGCTTCGAGCGCTCCTCCCGTACTACGACACGGGTTCCTGGACGTACTACGGCCTCAATAGCCTGGTCGGCTCCAAACGCGGGCCCAAGGCATCCGTGGCTTACGAGGAGCTGCACGTGCGGCAGCTGAGTTTCCTCTACTCGGTCACTGGCGACCGTGTGTTCAACAGGTACGCCGACAAGTTTCGGCTATACCTGGTGAATTCGGGCTTCAGGTCCCACGTGCCGGATGCTCGCCCGCCCGACGGCCGGTAGCCATGGCCGGGCCTCGACGGCGGCAACCGGGGGACACGCCGTGGGCCTGTGCTGCCGGAGCGCGGCTGACGTTGCGGAGCGCAGCCCTCAGCCGACGTCGCGGCGCGTCATCCCCCAGGCCCCGAGCAGCAGTCCGCCTATGCCGATCGCCAGGCACGCGACCACGCCCGCGGGATCCCAGTTGCCGACCATCGTCTGCCCGAAGTGAGCGGTGAGAGCCAGCTGATGGACCCAGTCGGGCAGACTGAGCGCGGGCGCAAGGAAGTCGACCAGGAAGGTCGCGATCACGAACACGGCCGTGATTTCGCCGGCCAGCGTGTTTCGGAACAGCCCGCCGACGGCGAAGCCCACGCCGGTGGCAGCGAGCGCGTACAGCCCGAGGATCAGGGCGCCGGCGACCGGCGTCGCCACATCGGTGCCCGCCGCCGCCACGCCGACCGCGATGCCCAGCATGGCCACGCCGGTCATGACCGCGATTGCCGCGAAGACACCGATGCCGCCCGCAATCGCCCACCGGGCTCGACCGAGCGGGCTCGCCAGCAGCATCTCGAGCCGGCGGCTGTTCTCATCGGAGGCCCAGCCGGCCACGAGCGTCGCGGCACCCAGGCCGGCCACGAGGTAGCCCATGTAGGCGAAGAGCAGCTGCAGGAAACCGCCGCCGGTGGTGACGTCATAGCCCTTGAAGAGACTCCGAAAGAGGTTGGCGGTGTCGGGCGACTTGGACAGCTCGTCGGCGAAGGAACGGCTCGAGGCCGCTACCAGGGCCGCATACAAGGCCAGGCCGATGCCCCAGGCGAGGGCCATCGGCAAACGCTCGCCGAAGGATCGTCCGCTGGGGCCGCGCGTGCCGAGCAGGGCGCCGGGCATGGCAGGTACCGGGATGGCGCTGGTGGAGCCGAGATCACGCCGGTCGAAGGCGACAACGCCGACCCCGAACAGCACGACCGCGATGACGGCAGGAGCAACCAGGGAAAGCCAATCGTACTGGCCGGCAAGGGGCAGGTGGCCGGCCGTCCAGTGGAACCAGGTCAGGTCGGCCGGCGCCTGTAGCGCCGGCACCGACGTCGAGTAGCCGCTGACCACCCATCCGCCGAGCATCACCGCACCGGCCACGCCCGCGGCGCTGGCGCGCCCGACGAACGGTGCCAGCGCCCACGCCACCGACCCGGAGACCAGGCCGATGAGCCCGACCCAGACCGCGAAACCCACGGCGCCCTGGATCGGGATCGCGTCGCCCGGCAGCGTGCCGAACGCGGCGCTCCCAACCCAGGTGACGATGGCCAGAAACACCATTGCGCCGAACATGCCGGTCAGGTGCGCGGCCAGCTTCTCGATCGCGATCCGGCGCTTGCCGAAGGGTGCGGCCGCGACCATGTCCAGGCTGCCGCGCTGTGCCTCCGAGGCCAGCGTCCCGGATAGTGCCGTAATCGACCACAGCCCGGCGATCAGCCCGAAGAACGGGCCGTACTTCCACGAGAGCGAGCCGCCCAACGTCTCGACGTGGACCGGGTTGTTGTATAGGCCTTTGAGAACCGGCGGGATGTTGTCGATGACGTTCTGCAGATCCAGCCTCGATGCCGGCGTGGAGTAGGCCGCCGCGAAAGCCTTGCAGCCGGCAAGCATGATTCCGCCCAGGAGGCCGGCGACGATGATGAAGGCCAGTCGCGAGTCGCGGATCGTCTTGGCGTAGACCGAGCCGAAGCCGTACAGGCGGCTCCAGAGAGGTACCGATGGGGCCCCCTGTAGCGGCGAGCTACCGGCCTGGACGGCCATCACTTCTCCTCGGCGGCTTCCCGCCCGTACTGGGCCAGGAACGTCTCTTCGAGGCTGGGTTCGCGGCTCAGGAAGTCGGTCACTCCCAGGCGGGCCGCGGCCTGGACCACGGGCGTGATCGGCCCAAAGACGCGCAGGCGAAGGAGGTGATCCTCGACCTGGATGTCGCTCACTCCGGCCAGCTTCTCGAACTCCCCGGCCGGCGGCTCGCCGGCGAAGCGAAGCTCGACCTGGTGGTGGGCGAGGTCGCGCAGGGCGTCGACTCGGTCGACTCGGACCAGGCGGCCCTCGCGGATGATGGCCACGCGGTCGCAGCTGCGCTCCACCTCGCTCAGGATGTGGCTGGACAGGAAGACCGTGCTGCCCTCCTTGACCGCATCGCGCAGCAACGAGAAGAAGGTCTGCTGGACGAGCGGATCCAGGCCGGCCGTGGGCTCGTCGAGGAGGAGCAGCTCCGGCTTGTGCTGGAGCGCGGCAACCAGGCCGACCTTCTGCTTGTTGCCCTTGGAGTACTCGCGGAAGCGGCGGCTCGGGTCCAGGTCGAAGCGCTCGGTCAGCTGGGCCCGGTAGGCCTTGTCCACGCCGCCGCGCAGGTTGCCGAAGTACTCGAGCGTCTGGCCGCCGGTCAGCCGGTCGTACAGCGCGAACTCGCCGGGAAGGTAGCCGATGCGCCGATGGATGGCCGTCGGGTCGGCCGAAGATTCGATCTCGAACACGTAGGCCTTGCCGCTGGTCGGCCGGATCAGGTCGAGCAGAAGCCTGATGGTGGTCGTCTTGCCTGCCCCATTCGGCCCGAGGAAGCCGAAGACCTCGCCCTGCTGGACATCGAGGTCGACTTCGACGATGCCGCGGTGGGGGCCGTAGAACTTGGTGAGCTTCTCGGTACGGATGATCGCGGTCATGCGGTGCCCTCCCGTTGCGCCGTCTCCCAGCTCTCGAGCAGGGCAGGCACAGACGATTCGAAGAAACGATAGACGTTCCTGAGTTCCAGGAGTCCGTCGCGAGCTGATGCGGGCCTGTCCGACATGAGCACCAGGCCGCGATCGACCATCTCGCGCGCGGACCAGACCGCCTCCAGCATGGCTCCGCTCATGGCATTCATCGCGCCGGACAAGATGCGGTACAAGCGGATCGCTCGCTCCGGTGCGTGGGACGCTCTTTGAGCCGGCCGTTCTGGAGAAGCCTGAAGTCGTCGTAGCGGTGGACCTCCTCAGGCGCCATGGCCCAATTGTGGTCGCGTCGGAGAATTGGTGCTGCACCGAAATCCGACTGTGCTCGGGCAGCCCTTTCTGCGACGCCGGCCGCGCGCAGCCAGAGGCGTGGCGGCGCGGGGCGGGTGCGGCGGCGCGTGCCACAATTCCGATGCCCCTTCTTCCGAGGCTCCGTCAACGGGGGCAAGACGAGGAGACACCGGTGCCCGACCGGGCGCGGCGAAAGGAACTGCTGGCTCGATACCGCCAGGTGCGACCCCAGGCGGGCGTCTACCTAATCCGCAACGCCGGCAACGGCAAGGCGCTGCTCGGTTCGACCGTCAACCTGCGGAGCCTCCGCAACAAGCTCGAGTTCGCGCGGGAGACGAATCTGCCGGGGGCGGTGGATGGCCGCCTGACCAGGGATGTGGCGACGTTCGGCATCGAAGCTTTCTCGCTCGAGGTCCTCGACGTGGTGGACGTGACACCCGAGATGACCGACGACCAGATCCGCGACGACCTCGACATGCTCGAGGGCCTCTGGCGCGACAAGCTGGATCCTTCGACCCTGTACTAGCGCGCCGACCGTGGGCCCGCTAGGTCGACCAGGGAACACCAGCGGCCGGACCCCGGTCCCGAGCCACGTCGGACTCGCCGACGACGGCCTGTCCCGCCAGGTGGACGCCGCAGCCGCCTGGCCAGCTGGCCGTCTCACGGAGTAGCCCGATCCTCCGACCTGAAGCCGGCGGCAAGTCGCTGGCACGAGAATCGCGCCCGCCGGTCGCGACGCGTCGCGCCGGAGAGAGCGGTGATCGGCAGCGGGGAGAATCGCTGATGTCGTATCTGCTGTCAGGATTGCCGCGCCCGACCGGCCGTGGCGTCCCGCGCATGCTCCTGGCCGTCTGCATCGCCGTGTTGATCGCCGGTTGCACTGCGGCGCCGTCGCCAGTCGCGGTGGACACGGTAGCGGCGGCCACGGCCACGCCGGCGGCCACGCCGACCGCGATCGCGACTCCGGCATCTACCGACACGCCGGCACCGACGCACATCGCGACCCCGACCCCCAAGCCCACGCCGGTCCCGACGCCGCTGCCGTCGCTAGCCGTGGGCCTGTGCAGGGGCTCTCAGCTCAAGCTGGCGATCACTGTCTGGGAGGGCGGCTCCGGCGATTCCTACGCCCACGTCACCGCCACGAACAAGTCGTCCTCGAGCTGCAACATGCGCGGCACCTCCGAGGCCCAGATCGTCGACGGCCACGGCAACGTGATCGGCGACACCGGTCACTCCGCGGCGAAGGTCTCCTCGAGCGACCCGATCTACACGCTCAGCCCCGGCGGCTCGATCAACACCATCGTCGATTGGGGTAACTGGTGCAAGTCGAGCCCGGCTCAGAAGATCGTGGTGGCGATGGTCCAGCCGTTCGGTCTGGGGCGATTCGTGTCCAAGTCACTCGGCGACGCGCCCATTCCAGCGTGTTACTCCTCCAGCATGAAGACCCAGGTGAGCTCGGAGGCATGGCTTCCGTAGCGGACTCGGCCGCTCGCTCCCCGTCAACGCCATCTGCGGCACTTCCTAGGGAGCGGTCGTCGCATCCGCCGGGAGTGGCCTGTCCGGGAGCCGCTCCAGGTTGACCAGCTGATGGCTGCGCGGCAGCATGAAGAGGGGACAATCCCGGCCTCCGGGGCGGCATGGTACTGGGCGTCCGAAACATCGGTGCTCCGGCCGGGACGGCCCATCCCTCTCGTGTGGCATGCTCAAGCCTGCGCCTGCGGCGCCAGAATGCTCCCAGTGCGAATGACGATGACACCTCCTCACCGCCTCCTTTTCCTTCCGTCGCGGCTCGGGATGCTCGCGCTCCTGGCGCCGCTGGCCCTGGCGGCCCTCACGGGTTGCGGCAGTGTCGCTCCCACGTGCGGCCCGAGCGACAGCGCCTGCCTGCGGATCCTGTTCATCGGTAACAGCTACACGTACGTCAACGATCTGCCCGGCACTTTCGCCAGCCTGGCCGAGGCCGGCGGCCACACGGTGGAAACAGATTCGCTCGCCAGCGGCGGAGCGACGCTGGCCGATCACCTTGCCGATGCCGCCACGGTCCCCAGGCTCGACTCGCAGAAGTGGGACTTCGTCGTCCTCCAGGAGCAGAGCGAGGTCCCGTCCGTCGAATCGTCCCGCGAGTACACGATGTACCCGGCGGTCAGGACCCTGGTGGGCATGATCCGACAGCGGGACGAGACGCCGATCTTGTTCATGACCTGGGCCCATCGCGACGGCTGGCCCGAGAACGGCATGCCCGACTATGAGAGCATGCAGCGCTCGATAGACAGCGGCTACCTGTCGATCGCCCAGGAGCTGGGGGTGGCGGTCGCGCCGGTTGGGTACACGTGGTTCATCGTGCGGCGCCAGGACCCGGACATCGGCCTGTGGCAGGACGACGGCAGCCATCCGACGACCGCCGGAACGTACCTGGCCGCGTGCGTCTTCTACGCCGCTATCTTCCGCCAGAATCCGGATGGTCTGGGCTTCACAGACGGGCTGTCTGCCGATACGGCCGGGACTCTGCAGCAGGCTGCCGGCGTGAACGTCCTTACGAACCCGGACCAGTGGGGGCTGCGCTAGAAGGAGGCTACGACTGCGGCTTGAGCTGCCCGCCGCCGGCCAGGCTGTAGGTCCTGCCCCCGAGGGCGGAGTTGGCCGCCAGGCTGGCGTCGTAGTAGACCGTGTGGCCGTTGCCCTTGATGTTGGTGATGACCGTGCCGGAGATGCCGCTTGCGTCCGAGAGGCTGGTCAGCTGCGAATCCCCGGTCACATTCCAGACGCTCGTCGCGTCCAGGGTCAGGGCCGCCGAGTCGATCATGCCGGTGAGCGTCGTGCCGTTCTTCAGCGTCGCAGCGATCGAGCTCGAGCTGTCGCTGACCAGGTCTCCTGTCAGGGTTTCGCCGTCGGCCGTGAAGACAACCGTCCCGCCGTTCGAGCCGCTTGTGCCCCAGTTGCCGGCGGCCGCCTTGACGAGCACGCCGCCCGCGGCGGTGACCGTCACGCCCTTGAGCGTGATCACGCCGGTGGAGTTGGTGACGTAGAAGAGCGGACCGGTCGAGGCGGTGTAGCTGAGCGAGCCGCCGGTCATGGTGAAGGTTCCCTTCGTGCCCGATGCGTCGCCGGACATGCTCTGGTAGATCAGCACACCCCACTTGTCGGCCTTGCTGGAGGTCAGCGTCGCGTCGGTGAGGGTTAGCGAGTTGGCGCCCTCTATGACGGCCGCCTCCGCGCCGGTGGCAGTGTAGGTACCGCCGGTTGCGCTGATCGCGCCGGTCGAGTAGATGGCCGGGGAATCCTGGCCGGAGGTGGTAACCGAGCCACCGCTGACAGTGATGGCCCCGCCGCCCCGGTCCGTGGCAATCGCGCCGGAGTTGGCTCCGGCCGTGGAGATGGTCGTGTCGGTGACGGTCACCGTGCCGCCGCCGCTGGCCATGGCGCCGTGAGCGTACTGGCCGGTGGCCTTGATGGCGGCGTTGGTGACGGTCACCGATGCTCGGGATCCGTAGGCGAAGACGCCATTGGCGCCGTTGCCCGTGGTCGTCACCGAACCGCCCGTCAGCGTGACCGTGCCGCCGGACTGCGCGAGCACACCCGCGTCGAGACCGTAGAAGCTGCTCTCATCGCTCGACTTGCTGGCGCCCGAGGTCACGATCGTGGCGTTGGCCAGGGTCAGCGACCCCGACCCGGTGACCAGGACGGCGGACTGGTCTTCCTCAGTACCTGTGTACGTGACGCCGGACTTGCTCACCGAGCCGGTGCTGATCGTGTAAACGCCGGTCGGGGTGTATTGCGCAGTGGACCCGCCGCCGGCCGCGTTCCCCGGGGCGCCGGGTGCGCCGGACGCATTGGGGCCGCCCGGGGCGCCGGGCGCGCCTGGTCCGGCAGGGGCGGAGCTGGCGATCGCGACTGCCGCCGAGGATGCGGGCGTGGCCGTGCTCGTGACCGAGCCGGGCGCACAGGCCGCCAAGACGATTGAAACCATACCAAGCAACGAGATAGAGCTGCTGGCCACCCGCGCCTGCCCTCGACGCGTGAACGAAACCTGTATGTTGGAATGGCGCTGTCGATCATGACGGAAGCGATCCTTTCGTGAACACCGGCGCTCTGCCCCCGGTGGGCGTCGTGGTGGGCGTGGACGCGGGCCGGCCGGAGAGCCGGAGCCCGCCGCGACGGCCGGATAGTCGCCGTGGCTGCCTTTCGTTAGGGTTACGGCGGCTCCCCGGGCGGGCCAAGAGCGGGCCGCCGCGTCCTCTCGCCTCTGGTGCGCCTTCCTCGCTGCGGTAGGATGCGCACGACCGAACCGACCCACCGGTCGGTTTGGGGGCTCGCCGGTCTTGCGATCCCCACCCGGGCAGGAGACACGTGATGCGCCGTCAGCGCGCGCAACCCTCGGAACATGGTCGAGCCAGCCGCGAAACGATCCTGGACGGAGCCTTCCAGGCCTTCACGCGAGCTGGCTACCGTGACACCGCGATGGACGATATCGCGGCCGCGGCGGAGATATCGAAAGGCGGGATCTACTTCCATTTCCCGACCAAGGAGTCGATCTTCCGTGAGCTCATGCGCACGACCGCCGACAAGCTGGTCGGGAAGGTCGAAGCGGCCGTCGCGGCCGAGTCCGATCCGATCGCCAGGGCCGAGGCTGCGCTCCGAACGGTGCTGGAGGTCTTCGCCGGTCACCGGACGATGGCCCGCCTCTTCTTCGAGGCCGGCGGCGCCGGGCGGGGCTTCCAGGCCGAGCTGAACGAGCTGCACGATCGATTCGCCCGTCTCATCCAGTCGTACCTGGACGAAGCCATCGCCCAGGGCACGATCCCCCCGATCGACACGCGCCTCACCGGCGTCGTCTGGTTCGGCGCGCTCGACGAGGTGGTCGCGCGCTGGTTGCTCGCCGAGCGGCCGGGCCGCCTGGAGGATACGTACCCGGTGCTGCGGGCGCTGCTGTTGCGCAGCGTCGGCGTGGCGGAGGAGAGAATCGCGGCCGGCCCGCGAATGGCATGGCCCGAGACCTTGCCGGAGGCTCGCCGGTGACCGTCCTGGGTCGAGCGCAGAGCAGGACGGCCGGCGGCGGGTACGGCGAAGGACTGGCCGCCGCCGTCTCGGCCGCGCTGGACGGCCGCGCGCCCCGGGCCGCGGCCGGGCTGGTTGCCGCGAGCGTTCCGGTCGGTCCCTTCGATGCCGTCGCTCTCTACACCTCCGCCGTCGAGGCCGGTTTCGAGGCAGGCCTCTGGCTGCGACCGAGCGAGGAGTTCGCGCTCGTGAGCATCGGCCGAGCATGGGCAGTCGAGCCGTCGGGCCCGCAACGCTTTCTCGACGCCGAGTCGGCCTGGCGATCCCTGGTCGCCGGAGCCCGGCTCGGCCGTTCGACGCAACTCCGGGGCCTCGGGCCGGTACTGATCGGGGGCCTTGGCTTCAACGGCCGCGTCCCGGGAAGCGACGATCTGTGGGCGGCCTTCGGAGCCGCTTCGCTTGCGGTGCCCTCCCTGGTCGCCCTGGGGTCCGCAAGCGGGAACTGGCTCACGGGTTCGGTCGCGGGACAGGGTGACACGGCCGCTCGGGCCACTGGGCTCGAGCGCACCTGGCTGCGGCTTTCGACGCGCGCCGGCGAGCTCCGGCCGGCGGACCAGGAACCGGCCGCGCCCCGCGCGCGCCTGGCCATCGAAAGAGAATGGCCGAGCTCCCAGCACTGGCGCCACATCGTGGGCCTCATGGCGGGCGCCGTGGGCCGCGGCCGTCTCGACAAGGTCGTCTTCGCCCGCCGCGTCGACCTGTCGTCGCCCACCGCGCTCGACGTGCCGGGCGCCCTGCGCCTGCTCGCAGCCAGCGCGCCGGAGAGCGCGGTCTTCGCCTTCCGGCGAGGGGGCCGCACCTTCCTGGGTGCCACCCCGGAGCGGCTCGTCCGCACCGAGGGGCGAACCTACAGGACCGCGGCGATCGCCGGTTCGATCCGGCGGGGGACGGACCCGGCCGAGGACGCCGCGCTCGCGGCGGAGCTGCTCGCCTCCGAGAAGGAGCGCGAGGAGCACGCCGTCGTCGTCCGGACGATCCGGCGCCAGCTCGCCCCGATCTCCG
>JBEKCH010000016.1:0-54230 GCA_050014975.1 Candidatus Limnocylindrales bacterium | reverse complement strand
GGGCCGGACTCCTTGAGAACCGAATGGGCTCAACCGCGCGACCATACGCCGGCCCGATCAGGCAGGCAATAGGCACAGTGCTCGGCAGCCGACCTGGGCGGTCACTGGATCGAGGTCATTCCCCACGAGCTGCTCATCGTGTGCGGGGCTGGCGAACCGCGGCTGACTGACATACCCGACTCGACCTCGCCATCAATCCTGGCGAACTCCGTCTTCCACCGCGGCAGTGCCGCCGCGCTCTAGAGGAGCGCTCACGATCCCGTCGAGGGCAACGTCGAGGACCGGCTCGAGACGAAGCGACTCGCGGACCGCGTGGATCGCTGACTGGAAGCCCGCAATCTGCTCAGCGTCGAGCCGCTGCCCGCGCCGCTCGTCGAGGTAGTGTTCAAGAGGCCGGAAGCCCTGACCCCACAGCCAGGCGGTCTCCGGCAGCCCGGTGAAGGCTTGCGTTTTGTTGATCCAGACACGCTCAGCCTCTGAGTCGTACCGGGCCTCGGAGACGGTGCCGTCCCCGTTCCCGACGAAGCGGATGTCTGCACCAACTTCAGCCTCCAGGAGGTGCGCTCGCCCGAGTTGCGAGCCCAGCTCCAACGTGTGCTTGAAGGTGGCCTCGTCGCTGGGGAATGGAATCCGTGGGTGGTCGATCGACAGGGCGGCCTCGAAGCTCCGACGGTATTGCGGCGCGGATAGCACGCCGAAGGCGTACCAGGCGATCTCGTCGACCGAGGGTCGCCTGCCGTACGCCTTCGCCAGCCACTCAGCGATCTTCGGACTCAGGTTCTCCCGCCATTCTTCAGTCGCGGGGAGAAGCGTCCCCTCACCAACTGCATCGGCCAGTCGAAGCGGGTATACGTGGCACCAATTGCCGGTCACGTGAGCGGTCGCAATGCCCCTAGCGACGGTCGCGATCGTGGCGATCGGTCTGGCCCGCTGCACCACCAGGGCGAGACGGTTCGCGCCGCCCTCACCAAGAGGCCGCGGAAGCAGGTTGCGCATGACCTTCGTGCGCGGCCATTGGACGAAGGCTGGGTCCCAATAGATGTAGCGCCGATCAAAGAGGCGATACAGCCATGGAATTACCAGAGCACCCTCGAATCCCTTGAAGGCTTTCCGCTGTGCCGCCCATTGCCATCGCGAGTTCTCGGTGATCGCATATCGCTCCTTGAGAGCGTCGTCGCTAATCGACCTGTCGCCGACCTCGCGTATCTTCCGCTCCAGCGACGCCACACTCGTGTCGCAGACAAGGTCGTCGTGGGAGGATTGAACGCCAGAGCTGGACTCTGGGAAGATCTCGGGGATGGACGGCCATGTTTGGTAGGCCAGGCTCTCGTCGGCGGGTCGGAACGACCAGTAGGGCGTGGTCGGTGTGACGCATTCCCAGCCGTCATCGCGTAGACGGAGCCTGCTCGAAGCGTCGTACTTCTGCTTGCGGGTACCGCGCATCTCGCGGTAGCGAACGGTGGCTGGACCGACATGCTCGGCACCGCGACGGACGAGGACGGTCATCGCCACGCCCTGTTGCACGTCTGGAAAGACCTTCTCGTCGACAACCCCCTTCACCCACAGGCGCTGATTACCCTGGAGATTGAACACGAAGATCTCGTCGAACGCGTCGAGCAGAGCCTTCCGGATGCCGCGGTGTATGCGGTTGTTGACGAACCCATGGTTCGTAACGAAAGCGACGATCCCTTGGCGCGAGCCCGCAAGCTGCTCTACGACCTTCCAGACGGCCCACCGCATGAACTTGAGGTAGTCGTCATTGAGTGCGATCCGTGCGTCTTCGATCAGCGGACTGCCTGGCCGCCCGTCGACTGTCTTCCACGCCGCAAACAGGCGCTCGATCTCCGGCTGTTTGTTGTGGCTCGTAGCGGACCAGGGTGGATTGCCCATCACCACAAGGATTGGTTGATCCGCTTTCACCCGCTCGGCCGCCGCCGCCTCCTCGATCAGCCCTGGAACGAAGAAGGCGAGGAGTCCACCGTCGTCGGCTCGCTGAAGCGGGTCGCCCAGAGTGTTGGTCAGGAATACCTGGGCGCGGTTGTCGAGGAACCGGGCTGCCTTGTCCCGGGCGAACAGCGCCAGCTTGATGTGCGAGATCGTATATGGGGCTGGGAGAAGCTCGAACCCGTAGAAGTGTCGCAGGACATGGTCTTCGAGCACCGTCTGGACGGCACCAGGCCCTAGTTCTGCCTCGACCTCGTCTGCGGCGGTCTGGGCCGCGGCTAGCAGAAACGTGCCTGTGCCGAGGGCGGGATCGAGGAGCCGTACGTCCTTGTCGGCGAGTCCCAACGGCTTGCCGAACGATGATTTCAGCGTCTCGTGGACCGCGCGGACGAGGTAGTCCACGAGCGGCCGTGGCGTGTAGTAGACGCCCTTTCTAATTCGCTCGACTCGGTCGTAGGCAGCGAGGAAGTTCTCGTAGAAGTACAGAATCGGGTCCGGCGTGCCTGCGCTCGGATGCCCGATCGTGGAAACCACGCTGTCCGGCGTCGCCGCTAGAAGGTGCAGGGAGTCCTGGAGCCACACTGCAAGGGCATCTGGCAGACGCCCGGCAGCGCGGAGCGGCTCGATTGCCGAGCGGAGGATCGGTACGTCAGTGGGGATAGCCCGCCACGCCGCATCGAGGTCGACCAGCGGACCGCTCTCCAGGCGGACGAGAAACAGTGCGTAGATGAGCGTCTGCGCATACGTATCGGCGAAGTCGTCCGCCTCCATGTCGGACATGAGGCTGCGCCGGTAGAAGTCCCACAGCCGGCGCAATGCCTCGCCATCGGGGTGTGTCGACGTGAGCAGCGCTCGAATTGCGTCACGGAGCAGCGTAGTGCGTCGGGCAAGTCCCTCGGCAAGCTGCTCCACGGACGTTGCCGACGGTGCCGACGCCGAGAAGAAGGAGGCGAGCAGCTGACTGAACGAATCAAGGACCGGCTGTGACACAGCGTGCGGGCCAGCGGCCATCCGTCCGGGCGTCTCGACGATGGTCGCATCGAGCCGGCCGATGTCCGATCGAAACAGGGCGAAATGGATGAAATCCGTGACGAGCAGGTTCTCCAGGCTGCCTCGATACCGACTCACCTGCTCGCTCTCGAGGACCTTCGCAAAGTCGCTCGCCGAGCCGGGCACCTTGGTCTCGCCGTATCCGATCGGCGAGCCCGCCACGTTCACGACCTGGAGATCTGGTTGGCCGACCAGAGCAAGACGCAGCTCGCCATGAACGCCGACCGTCCCGAGGCCTAGGTCCTTGCCCGCCTCGACAAGGAACCTGACGAGCGGCTCGCGGTACGTGTGCTCGGTCGCGCCCGGGATCGTGGCAATGCCCTTGAGCCCATCGAGATAGGCACGGACCGTCCCCTTTGCGACATTCATGGCGCCAGCTTAGCGAGTCGCCCAGTGGCTCCACATGCCGTCTGCGGCGTCCGAGGCGCTTAGGTGAGGCCGGGCCAGGTTCTTGCCGGCACCGGGTCGACGCGGACCACGAGCGGGCGCACTACGCGAACATCGTGGTCAAGGGGAGCAGCGACCCATCCCGGGCCGTGTTCGCGGGCATACTGGCTGAGAACGCCCAGGCGCAGCCAGCACCAACGGCCATGATTCCACCGATTGCTGGCTCCGCAGGTTGACGAGGAGACATGAGCCCGCGCCGCTCGGACCCACCTTTCCCTCTCGAAGGCGAGTCCAATGGTCACTTCGGCCGCGCCCCCGGTCACTGGAGCTCCCCGCTCCCGGCCGGCATCTTCCTTGACACCTCGATCGTGGTCTACCTCGAGACGTACGGTGAAGAGATCTGGGACAACACAGCTCCCGACCCCGCGCTGCCCGAGCAGCAACGGCGACAGATCGAGGCGCTGCGCGTCCTTATGGCCTTGGCGGACCGCGCTGGGCTCGCGTTCGCGGTATCTCCGGAGGTCGCTCGGCAGACCGGCGGCCGCTATGTGGCCGATATCGCCGCTCATTGGCAGGAAGCGCGGCTGGCGTGGGGGATCGAGGAACGAGGCCTGGCACCGATGACAGTCGTCGCTACGCTCCCTTCCAGAGACCAGCTCGTCCTTGCGGAGGCGTACCGATCTGGCTGCGAGGTGGTCCTGACCAACGACCTCAAGTGGCTCAGCGCCCGGCACAGAAGAACAATCGCGGCCCTCGGTATGGAGGCGCACACGCCAGAGACTCTATACGAGAAGCTCCGACCCTGGCTCGCGCTCTGGCTGTAGGCCGGCGCCCGACCATCCGGGAGCCGGTCGTCCCGCGAGTGGCACGATCCGCAAGCCGGGCTGCATAGTGATGGGCCATCCGCCTCGCGATCTGAACCATCGCACGCTCACGATGGCCGGCTCAATCTGACGCACGCATCGTGACTCGATGCCATTTCCTTGGGCCGCCTGAATCCCTTGCAATTCACCAACCAAGGGCGTAGACCAGATTCACCGAGCGGCATGCCTACTCGTTTAGACACGTCACTTCGGCTAGCGACATGAGGCCACGGTCAGGCAGCTGTTGAACGGGGGCAGATAGAGCCATGGGATCGGTCGAGTCTCACCACCACAGCCTACGGCTCGGACAGCTCAGAGGCCTCTTGGTCGTGCTCGCGGCGGGCGCCCTTGCGGCCGGCGGCTGCGTGGCAGCGGCCTCCCCGTCGCCAACGGCGACGGCCATACCCTCTCCTTCGCCGAGCGCATCCATGCAGGCCTCGGCGAGCCCGACTCTGAATCCCACTCCCACGCCGCTCTCAAGCGTCGGGACCGCCCCTGCGGGCGGGTGGAGTGGTATCCGATGGATCTCCGCTGGACCGGTGTTCCCGCAGACGCCAGTACCGAGCACCGACATGGGCGACTGGCAGATCAGCCTCTTTGGGTGGAGTGAAGGGTATGTCGGCTTCCGAACCGCATTCGATGACAGCTCCCTTACTCAGCCGCCGACGGTAGACATGGTCTCCACGTCCTCCGCCGATGGCCTGCACTGGACGGCGGGTCGGCCGATGGACATCGACGGGCTCACGGACGTGGTCGATATCACGCAGGTCGTCGAGGGCCCATCGGGACTGCTGGCAGTCGGCTATCACCCTCCGGCGACTTGCGGTGGGCCCTCGACGGTGGAGGCCCTGTGGACGTCGCCCGACGGGTTGAGCTGGACTCGCGTCCAGCCGCCGGCTTACTTCACATCGGCCAGTGTCTACACAGTCGATGCGGGCTCCACCGGCTACATCGCCTCGGGCACACTGAAGGACGGGGTGACCCAGGCGGTGTGGCTGTCGGCGGACGGCAGATCCTGGCGCCAGGTTCCGCTGACGAAGGCGACGTTCGGCAACTTCGTGGTTGACGGGGCCACCGACTTCGCGGCGGGCTATGTCGTCTCCGGCACCGTGGTCAGCAACGGGGGCTGCGGCAGCGGCGCTGACCTGTTCACCCCGTCACTGTGGTGGTCGGCCAACGGCACGAGCTGGACTCGAAGCAAGTTGACCGGAGCTGCGCCCGCTAGCGACGCCTGGGTGACCGTGAGCCGGATTAGCGACCACGCCCTGATGGCCATCGCCTCGAGGTGGGATCAGGCTTCTCAAACGTATGTGCCGCTGGTCTGGGTCACAACCGACGGCCGGACGTGGAATCTCGTCAAGTCGCCGTCGAGCATGCTCAGCACCGAGGTTCTCACCAACGGGCAGCGTGGTCTCCTTGTTCTCGCACCCCCCGACAACGGCCCACCCACGATCGCCACTGTCAGCGACGACCTGACCGTTATCACTCTTACGCAAACCGGCGATGGTCCGGTAGCCTCCTCGACCAACTGGGCCAGCTGGATGCCCTTCGCTGCCTTCGGTCCGACAGGAGTCGTGGTCCTGAGCGGAGACGCTCTGAATCTGTGGCTGGGAGTGCCGACTGCGTCCTGAGCGACGGCTAGGTTGCGAGCGACCGGGGGCTAACGTTATCGCCAAGCTCTGGCTCCCTAACGCGACGTGGTCATAGCGTCGGCAACGAGGGCCGGTGCGCCCGCTTCCAACTGCCGGGCTCTAGTCGGCTGCCAACACACGCAACCACTCGCTGATCTCGGGGTCGATCTCGCCAACGGACATGCATTCGGCGATAGCTGCCCCCGACGCAGCCGCTCGACTGGCCGGCACCGGGCCGGGATCGTCGGCAACCAGCGGGGCGGGCCAAGGGCGAGGCTAGCGGGGGCCGCTCAGCTACGGCTTGTCCTTGACGCGAAGGGCGGCCAACGAGTGAAGTCCCGCCATCCGCCCCCGTCCGCCCATGTCCGAACACCATAGGCTGTCAGATCAGGCGTCAACCCGTGGGCGGGGGGATACCCTTGATAACCGGTTCGTAGCGACAGTTGCAGTAGGAGTTCCGGCACTCCCTCAGGGGAAGCTCTGGAGCCTTCGCCGGCTCGAAGACCGTCTTGCTGAGTGATCGGCACGGGCCGCATGGGCCGCTCCCCCAAACCACCACGCGCACACCAAGGCCAAGCGCAGCGTACCGGGCCATCCAGACACGCCGAAGCCGGCGGATGGCCTCGGGGTCCCACCGCCCGCCCGCCTCTGACCACCCGCGAGTGAGGGCCCAGTGGTCGTTCATCTCCTTGCGCAGCGGGCCGGCATCCTCCTCTCGAAGGAGGTACACGACGTAGTCGTCACCCCGAATCCGAACGATGGGCTGCTGGCATGAAGGGCACTCCATGCTCCTGACCGGGAGCTTGACCAGACGTGACGAGCAGTGCGGGCAAGTGTTGCGCGCATAGATGGCACCCTTGGCCTCGGTCGCCTCGCCCAAGAGCGGTGCCCAAGCACGAGCCGCGCCGCCCGGCAGCCGTGCTGCGAAGTTCTTCAGAGACAGCATCGCGCCTCCTACTTACGGCTATGACGGGCCGCCTGATTGGCGTCCACGTCGCGCAGGGTAGTCTCGTGTCGAACCGCCCAGCCGCCCACTGCCAGAGGTATAGCCCGTGCAGATCGAGGTCACCAGTCGCGACATGCTCTACATGCGGAGCCTGCTCGCCGGGAACAGCAACTCGCAGGGGATGGAGATCCCGGGCCCTCCAGGGACGACACTCCGCTACGAGGGCGCCATCGAGTCCCGGGGCGTCGACATCCCGGCGGTGTACGCGTTCGTCATGTCGGTGGCAACCGGTGTCACGGCAGCCATCATCGCCGACTGGATACGTGACAAGTTCCGGGGTCGGGCCGAGAAGGTCACGATCAACCGCCGCGAGATCGACCTCGACGACGAGGGCCAGATACGTCGTGTCGTTGAGGAGGAAATCCAGATCCGGCCACAGTGACTGTCGGACCGCGGACCCCCGACGCAGCCACACGAGCTGGCCGGCACCAGCCGGGATCGTCGAGCTAGGTTGCCTTGTTCGGCTTGTCGGAACCGTGGCCGAGATGCTCGCGGAGCGGTTCTATACCGTGCCGGTAGGTGGAGCCGTCCGGGTTCAGGATCGTCTCCTCGTAAAGGTCGCCCATTCGGTCGATGTCTCGCCGCACTGACCGCTCGATGGCGTCGGCGGACAGGTCCATGCCGACGCTTCGCTCTCGCGCTGGCTTCCGTAGCCTCCCGCCGTGATAGTCAGGATCCGGCTCCTTCGCGACGGCCTTAGGGCTACCAGCGTTGCCGGTCGCCGTAGCGACTCCCGCGAAGGCGAAGCCGTTGCGCCGCTGCGAGCCACATCGCGGGCATGGGACAACAGGCTCTTCGGGCGTGCCCGCGACCATGGGCAGGTCGAGACCGCAATCCGCACATTCAGCCCGACCCGCCGGTCGGCCCGTCTGATCCATGGACGCGCGTACCTCCGAACCGTGGGGCCTATCTGCCGGGGCGCAGGGCGACAACATACCGCTTCGGGAGGCGGCGGGAGCGTGAACGCAGCGAGCGAAGCCACCCCGCCTCCCGCCCAGAAGGCCCCCGACGTAGCCGCTCGAACTGGCCGGCAGCAGGCCGGGATCGTCGGTGACCCGCGGAGCGGAGGCTGCGGCGAACAGTAGCGGGCGGGACTTATCTGAGGCTTATTTGACCGGCTGGAGCGTAGACTCACCGAGCGAAGGCGCCCCAGTCGTGGTGGTGTTCGCGAGCGTGAAGGGGTGGGTCAGGTGGCACCGCGCGCACTGACCGTCCTGCAGCCCGGAACGGTGCAGATGCACCTGTCGATGGCCGGCGCCTGGACGGCGACCATGCTGCAGCGTCTTGAGGCAGCACGCTTGGCCACCCCGAGACTGCAGCCGGACACGTTCCAAGCGTTCGGCGATGCGATGGCGACCGTCCTAGCCTTCTATCTTGCGCTTTCTCACACCCTAGAGGTGACGCGCCGCGCGCCCTGGCTGGACTCGGTGCCGATGGATCCGGACGCGCTCGGTGAACTCCATCGCAAGGCTGAGCGCTTCCGAGACATGTTCATGCACTTCAGTGACAAGGACGAGCGCGAGATCGACTGGGGCCCCATCCCGTGGTCACCCGGCCCCTACGACGGTCGGAGGCCCAAGATCCGGATGGCCACAAGCAGTGGCCTCGGCTTCGAAGACGGGCAGGCGTGGCTCTACGCGCCCCCCGACCAGCACTCCACCACACGGGAGTCGACGCGCCTGTCCTGGTCTTCCATGGAGCAAGCATCTCGGGCGATCGAGGTCTGGACGCTGGACCTGCTGAATCGCTGGGCCGAGGTGCAGAAGCGCTGGGCCCCGTATGTCGAGGCGCACGGGCACCAGCTCAGGACTCACCTTGACAGCTAGCAGGCGACTAGCGGAGCGGAGGCCGGCGCGATCCGCCGCACCGCCCACGGGCTCACATAGCCCGATCGCGGCCGCACTTCGGGCAGACGATCCGGCTTAGCGTGCAGTCTCGGCCACACCCGCCCCAATCTGAGCAGCGGTGGCACTCGGCCCTGTCGTGCTCCGTGATGGCCTCCACGTTACACACGGCGCAGATCCACGACCCGGAACTGTGGCCGCGATATCGCTGGAGGTCGCTGCCGGCCTCGATGAACTCACCCTGCTCGCCTGGCATGATCTGGATTCTACTCGCGGCTTACCCGGCCGACCGTTCCTCGCCCTTACACCGGCAGCGCTGCCGACAGCGGCACGACGGAGGCCGTCGGCCCCCCATCCAGCTCTTCAACGGCGGAGCGTGGCGCTGCGGCCAGGCGTGAGCGCGGTAGCCGGCACACGACAGATCGCCGGCCCCTCGATCGACAATCGGCCCCGAGACCACGCCACGTGTCTCGAGCTCGCTCCGCGGTGCGCAGCTCGGCTCGTGGGCGCAGCTCGCGCACGGCGGATCGCCGAGAGAGAGGGAAGCCCCGGCCGGGGCTGTCATTCCGCCCGGGGCTCAGGATTGACGCCGGCGCCCGCGCGCCGGCAGCGGGAGCAGATCGACGGCCGGCCCTGGCGATGGTTCGCCGGACGGCCGCACGGCCGACCAGCCGAGCTGTGTGCGTCGGGGCCTGACTGTCTCAGTTGACTAGCGGGGTTCGTGCCACCAGCCGTTGTACGCGCTACTGCAAGACCGAAGCGGCGGCCACGTCCGTGGCGATGCCGTCGGGACGCCGCAAGCGCGACTACAAGGCCGAGCCGCCGCCTGCCCAAGCCACCGGCGAAGGCGCAGGCGATCCCTCTGCCGTCTCCCCAACGAAGCCGCTGAGGTTGCCGCCAAGGCACTAACAAGCCATCGTGATGGGGCACCGGCGTCACGGCGGCCGAGGCTAGCCTGCGACCGACCTACGGCTGGTACAACTCAGCTGAGGCGAGAGCCGCGTTGCCGACTCCGACACCTCCGGCAATGAGGACGCGCCCGTTCTGGAGCAACGTGGCCGTTGCAGCGGAACGTCCTATCGACATCGAGCCGGTCAGGCCGAAGGTGCCGGTCTTCGGGTCGTACAGCTGAGCGGTGGTCAGGAATGTGAACGGGATCCCGCCTCCGACGATGAGCACCCGCCCATCGGATAGGAGAGCCGCAGCGGGCTTGTACCCGCTGTACCCGCTCGATGTCATAGAGCCGGTTGGGTTGAACTGGCCCGTGGTCGGGTCGTACAGCTCGGCCGACAGTAGAGACGTCCCGCTATGGTCCGCCCCTCCGGCGAACAGGACGCGACCGTCGGCGAGGAGAGTTGTGGTCGGGAGGCCGCGAGCGGTCGTCATCGATCCAGTAGGGCTGAACTTGCCGGTCGCGGGGTCGTACAGCTCGGCTGAGGTGAGGGGGCCCGAAGGCTCTATGCCCTTCGCAGGAGTCCCAGTAGTGGTCACGCCGCCCGCGATCAGGACTCGGTCGTTCGGAAGAAGTGTTGCCGACTGGGTTATGCGAGCGACCGCCATCGAGCCGGTGAGAGTGAACTTGCCGGTCGCCGGGTCGTACAGCTCGGCTGAGGCGAGAGCCATGCCGTCCCGGCCCTCGCCGCCGGCGATGAGAACGAGACCGTTCGGAAGTAGCGTTGCGGTCTGGCCGTCGCGCGCGGTCGTCATCGATCCAGCTGGGCTGAAGGTGCCCGTCGCCGGGTCGAAGAGCTCCGCCGTGGCGATGGTTCCGGTGTCGTCGGCGCCCCCCGCGAAGAGGACGCGCCCGTCGGAGAGCAGCGTAGCCGTCCCGTTCAGAGCCGCACGCGCGGTCGACATCGAACCGATCAGGCTGAAGGTGCCGGTCGCCGGGTCGTACAACTCGGCTGAGGCGAGAGGCGTCGAGTCGCTCCCCCAACCTCCGGCGATGAGCACGCGCCCATCGGCCAGGAGAGTGGCAGTGGCGCCTGACCGACCGACGTTCATCGAGCCCGTCGGGACGAACGTGCCCGCAGACGCGGGAGTGACTGCCTGGGTGCTTGACGGCTCGGCCGTCACCGTGGCGGATGGCGTCGCCAGCGCCGTCGCACCCGGACCCGTCTCCGGCCGTGAGCGCCAAGCCACGTAACCGATGCCGGCCACAAGCGCGACGATCAGCGCCGCTGCGATCCCGGCGAGTGCCCATGGACGCCGGGAGCGATCACGGGCCTGTCGGGCCCGGACTCGAGCCACTCGTCCCGCCGCGTCGGTGACTTCTATTGACATAGCTTCAGCGGCGAGGGCCTTGCGAAGCTCTTCCCCAAGCTGTTCATCCGTCATCTCAGGCATCTCGAAGCTCCTCGCGAAGCTGCCGCATTGCCAGCCGCAGCCGCGAACGGACAGTCTCAAGTGGCACGCCGAGCATCTCCGCCACTTCCGAGACCGGGTACGCGAGGTAGTGGTGAAGCACCACGACGGCGCTCTGGTCGGCGGACAGGTGCCTGAAGGCGCGGACGACGTCGAGCCGTTCGGATTGGTTGGGTGCGCTCGGTAACTCTCCGGCAGGCTCGATGTCTAGGACATGCGATTGCAACCGCAGCAAGCGCCATGGCGACGATCGGGCTCGCAGGGCCTCGCGGACGACTATCCTACGGAGCCAGAACAGGGTGCTGCCCGCAGAACGCAGCTCAGCCCGGGACCGCCAGGCCCGCTCCAGAGCGAGCTGTGTCGCGTCCTCGGCATCAGCCTGATCATGGAGGATGAGGAAAGCCAGCCGGATCAGGTCCAGATAGCGCTCCGTCATCAACTGCTCGAGAGAATCGTCGCTCAGCAGTCGCGTCGGGACGGTCTCGATGGCCATTTGCACTCTCGGCCCTTCCCTGGCGATTTGGCTCTTCACCTATCAAGACCGTTGAACAGGCGAGAATGGGTCAAACGCCCGGGGAATCTTGGCCGATCTCGATGATGGGCGATCCTCTGCAGGCAGATTGTCGTTCGGCGCTGGGCAGTACGGCACAGTATCCATAATGGCCACCGCCGAGAGAGGCGACGTTCAGGGTCACGCCGCTTCGCTTGTCATCTCGGCCTCAAACCCTCTCGGGGTGATCATTCACACACGATCGGGCGATAGTGCTCTCCGGCGACCATCGCGCCGTCGCGCCAGGGGTCAGGCGTGTTGGATCGGCTACCTTCGATTGCGATGGCGTCCTGGCTTCCGATGCGCAGCGACCGATCGCGCGATCGGGGCTGACGGTGTCGACGCGTATCTCAGACAGCATGGGGTTTCGGCCCGACTCGACCGCCCGTATCCACTGCGGGAGGTCGTGCCCGCAGGGCCGTGTGTGAAGGGCGTTGAGACGACCGCATGCCCGGCCAGACAAGCGTCGGATGAGACGTCGGGTCAGGCTTGAGGGCTCGCTCTGCTGCCCTCGCTGCAGCGCCGACGGTCGACGCCGGCGGTCGACTTGTGCGAAGACGTGTTCGATGGGGCCGCCGGGCTACAGCGGCAAGCCCGACTCCAGGTGAGCGATCGCGGAGTCGAACAGACGGGGGTAGCGCGCCAACGATGTGTCGCCTTCGCAGGCGAACCATGCCGCAAGGGACACGCCGATGCCGGCACCCGCGGTTGCGATCACCCTCTCGTCGTCGGCCGGCAGGCCCGTGCGCTCGGCCACGAGCTGGACAACCTCGCGCAGTGTGCGGACGAGTTCCGCGAGCATCGCTGCGCGCACCTCGGGTTCGCGCCACATCAGTTGATCGCGCTGACGCTGCGCATCCATATCGTGGTCCGTCAACCCGCCGAACACGGACCGGACCGCGTTCCGCACCACCTGGACCACGTTCAGCTCTGCCGGCTGCGCGTGGACCGCCTCGATCAACCGCGCGTCCAGGTCGTCGTAGATGACGAGATCCGCCTTCGTGGGGAAATAGCGAAAGACGGTGGTGGTTGAGACCTCCGCGGCCTCCGCAATCTCTTCGATCGAGGTGGCGGCGTAACCCTGGTCGCGGAAGAGGCGCAGCGCAATCTGCTGGATAAGCGCGCGGGTCTTCGCCTTCTTGCGCTCGCGCAGGCCCAATTTGGGTGGTTCGTCGGCGTGTATGGCATCCATTGGTTACCTCCAGTGGTGGGTCGGGCGCAGTCCTGGAACGCCCAGCCAACGACGAGCTTCACGACGCAGGCGGTGCATGGTTTTCCTTCGGTGCGGTCATCGTCCTAGCCCACCAGGACCGGGCCCGTTTCGGACTTGGCTGCCTTGGCCGCACCGGCCGCCCGCGCCCGTGAGGGCAGGAAGAGCAGCGCGAGCAGGATGGCAACCACGGTCACGCCGGCCGTGAAGCGCAGCGCGTCATCGAGCCCGGCGACGAAGGACGTCTGCGCCGAGTTGAGCAGCGCCGGGGACCCGAGCTGCTTCGCCACTGCAATTCCACCGAAGACGCTGGCCTTCACTGTAGCGGCCGCCGACGCTGGCAGCCCGGTCACGGCCACCTGGGCCTGGTACGTCGAGTTCAGCACGCTCCCCAGGATCGATGCGCCGAACGCCGGGCCGAGCTTCACGATGGCCTGCAGAAGCGCAGAGCCCACTCCGCTGCGCTCGGCCGAGAGTTCGACGAGGGCCGCCGACGCCGCGGTACCAAAGCCGAGGCCGGCCCCCGCGCCCGTGATGAACGACCATGCCGCGATGAACGGATCGCCGCTGGTCCTTGTCATCGTCGTGCCGATCGTCGTGCCCACCACGACAATAGCGAACCCGATTGCGACGCTGAGCTTCGCCCCGATGCGATCAGCCACGACGAAGAACAGCAGGAGTCCGACAAGCATGCCGCCGACGACGGGCAGGAGACGGAACCCAGAGCCTTGCGCGTCGACGCCCATGATCGCTTGGAAGTACTGGGGCAGGGTGAACATCACGCCAAACAGGCCGAACACGCCGAACGAAGTGCAGATGGCCCCCCAGCTGAAGC
Source organism: Candidatus Limnocylindrales bacterium (assembly GCA_050014975.1). Taxonomy (GTDB): domain Bacteria; phylum Chloroflexota; class Limnocylindria; order Limnocylindrales; family CSP1-4; genus Fen-1039. The sequence continues at coordinate 40,546 of JBEKCH010000016.1, read as the reverse complement.
TGCGCGAGCGGAAGAGCGAGAGGTCGACGAGCGGCTGCAGGCCCGGCCGCCCGGCGAGCCAGTGCTCCCAGAGCACGAAGAGGGCGAGGACGGCCAGGCCGGCCGACGCCCAGGCCAAGGCGCCCACGCCGCCCCAACCGTTGTCGCCTGCCTGCACCACGCCGTACATGATGGCGACCAGACCCGCGCTGGAAAGGAGCACCCCGAGAAAGTCGATGCCAGGCGCTTTTGACGCCTTCGACTCGGGCACGAGGGCGACGACCGCTACGAGTCCAAGCAGCGCGACGGGCACGTTCATCAGGAAGACCCAGCCCCACCAGACGTTGCTGAGGAGCCACCCGCCCAGGATCGGCCCGAGCGGCAGGCCGATGAAGTTCGCGGCCCCCCAGATCCCGATAGCCCGCGGGCGCTCCGCCTCGCTGAACAGCGCGGTGATCAGGGAGAGGACCATGACGATGAGCGTTGCCCCGGCCAGTCCAAGCGCGACCCGCGCGACGATGAACATCTCGGGCCCGGACGCGTATGCGCATCCCAGCGACCCCGCCACGAACAGCAGCAGGGCACCGCAAAGGAGCGTCTTGCGGCCGTACCGGTCGCCAATCAGTCCGGCCGGCAGCATGCCTGGGACCAGGGCGAGGGTGTAAGCGGTGACGAACCATTGCAGCTGGGATTCGGAGGCCTTCAGGGTGCCTGCCAGGGTGGGTAGAGCTACGTTGACGACGGTGACGTCGAGGGTGACCGCGAACACCGCGAGGGCCATCGGGCCGAGCGCCCACCAGCGGCGGGCAACGATCGTGTTCATAGCACTCACCTTCTTCTGCGAGTCGCTCCAGTACGGATTCGCACATATTAGAAGGTGCCCTGGAAGTGCCCAGTGTCACAATCGCATTAACCATCATCTGTAGGTCACCACCATGTTATGCAGCAATGACAGGGCCGAGCGCCGCGCGGTGGAGAAGTCACAGCCGCCTACGGATCGTCGTAGTGCGTGTCTCGACCGCTCGGAACCGGGTCCTTCTGGGGACGGCATGCGGCGACGGGTTGGGCCCCACTCTTGCCGTCTCCTGGTGACGATGCCGCGATGGTGTTGCTTTCGGGGGCCGGCCGAGTGATGGATGTAGGCGACCATCTCGCACCCGAGGCGCCCACGATGACCGCTCAACCACTCCCCGCCCTTGCCAGCGGAGACCCGTCTGCCTGGGACCAGGCCCTGTACGCGTTCCTAGTCGAGAAGGGCAACCGCTCGGGCTCCCGACGCACCGTGGAGTCCTACGGCCGGATGCTCTGGCCGTTCTTCGCCGACCTGGGCAAGACACCCGACCGGGTGAAGCCGGCCGATGTTCTCGCCTTCGTTCACGGCATCGGCAAGTCCGGGCGGACTCCCTCTGCCACGACGGTCGGCGCCCGGATAGCTTGCCTCTCGTCCTTCTACCGCTTCCTGATCCGCATGGGTCTCGTTGTCTCCAACCCGACCGACGCGGTCGAGCGACCCAGAAGCGTTCAGGCTCCAGCCCGTGGATACAGCGCGGATGATGTGCGGCGGCTACTGGCCGTTGTCCCTGACACCATAGCTGGCCGACGCGACCGGGCCATCCTGCTGACGCTCGTGCTGACCGGCCGCCGTCGGGCCGAGGTGATCGGCCTGCGGGCAGGCGACCTCAGCCTAGAGGGCGAGACCGCCTACTACTCCTACCGGGGCAAGGGCGGCAAGAGGGGAAGGCGTGAACTGCCACGCCCTGCCTACGAGGCGATCTGTACGTCCCTGGCGGACGCCGGCAAGGAGCTGGCGACCATGGCACCGACTGAGTCGCTCTGGCAGGCGGGAGCCCGGCCGGGGGGTGTCACGAGCGGGACGTTCTACGCCCGGTTTCGCCGGTACCTCCACGCGGCTGGACTGGCGCCGACCGGGATCCACGTGCTCCGGCACACCGCTGCGAAGCTCCGGCGAGAGGCCGGAGAGTCGATCGAGCAAGTCAGCGCGTTCCTGGACCACTCCAGCCTGGCCGTGACGACCGTGTACCTGCGCCGCCTGGAGGGCCAGGAGGATCGGGCCTGGCGCGAGGTGGCGCAGGCGATCGGGGTCTAGGTCGAGTCGGCGCCAACAGAGAAGAGCCCCCGTCGCCCGAGGGGGGAGGGTGACGGAGGCTTAGAGGAGACGACCGAGGGCCGTGGGAGGGGCGGCCGTCCCGCCCACATTCTAGACCGCGATGAGGGCCAGACAGGCGGGGCCCGCTAAGGTCGGATGTCGGATCGGGCCCTGCGCCAGGACCTCACCTGACGGGTTCACCCGGAGCGCGGTCGTCGCTCCCGAGCCAGGTATGCCCAGACGGAGCGGTTCAGTTCGTCGGAGGCTTCTCCCCTGTGGCGGGCGACGAACTGCTGTATCGCTTCGGGCGTCAGCGTAACTCCGCGCTTGTCGAGGAGTTCGCGGATTGCCTCGCGCATCTCGCCCAGTCGATGACGCTCGCGCAGCTCATCGATGGCTCGGTTCTCGTATCCGCGGCGCTCCTCGGGAGTAAGAAGGGTGAGGCTCGGGTGCCCGTCGTTCTGAGCCAGTCGGGCGGTCACTCTCCTGAGGTTGCGATCGCTCCACGGACTCGTCTCGGGCTGGTTGGCGGGCCTACCGTCGAGCAGGCTGGTGGTGCCGGAGCGAAGTGGGCCGCCATGGCCAAGGTGTCGGTCGCCCTCTTGATCGTCTTCCTCATTGCCTGGCTCGTCCAACGGAAGACTTGACTGCGCGTCTGCCGATCGGTCGGCGAGCGCGGCCAGGTCTTTTCGTATCAGCAGGCGCAGATAGCTCCGCCCGATGGGGTAGGCGGGGGTGTGGTGGCCACGTTTGACCTGCCGGATCAGCTGGTCCACGGCCGAGAGGATCAGTGCATCCGCGTCGTCTCTGCAAATCATGGCGTGGCCGTCGGCTGACGACCCCCAGAAGCGGGTACGCGCCAGGGACTCCGCTATCGCGCGACGAACGTCGCCTTCGGTGGTCCAGTTCTCGTGGAGGGCAACCTGCAGGACGCGTAGATCAGGGTAGCCACGGGCGCTGACCACGATCGCGCCCCAGACCCGTCCGCCCCAGGCTCCCTGCCAGGAAGCAGCGCGGTGGCGGCCAGGGCGAGCCAAGCGGTCGAGCGACGGTGGCGCCGGCAGATCGGTCTCGTACCGTGGCAAGCCTGGGATGCTGCTGGGCACCTGTCGAAAAGCCGGCTCGATCTTCCCGTCCGGCCCGAATGGCGACTCGACGCCCAGGTCGAGACCGCAGCTCGACTGGGTCCAGATCTGGGCTCCCCGAACGGATGGCGGGCCGATGGCGAACAGGAGACTGATACGCGGGTCGGCCTTGCAGGTGGCCAACAGATCGGTGTTGTACGGGTATCGCCCGCCAGGGTGGGCGCGCCGCCGAGGGCCGTCGGCCCACTTGTTCCAGAGGCCTGGAAGTACGCCCGAGGCGTCGGGCGGCAGACGCCAGAAGACGCCCCGCCCGTGCACGAACTGCTCGGCTCCCTCCCAGGGGACCTCCTTCCCGGCATCATCGAGCACGGTCACCGCGAACATGCCCGGCATGGCCCGGAACTGCCAGCGATCGAGTGGCGGCGGGTGCCCTCCGCGCATCCACGCAGTGGCGAACGCAGCGACCGCCACCAGCTCCTCGGCGAGACCTTTGGGCTGGTCCTCCATATGCCCTCAAGATACCCGGTCGGGCTGCCTTGGTGACTGAGCGAGCCGTTAGGGAGTCGCCGTAGGCATCTAAACCCAGCTCGCCAAACGCCGCTGGCGCAACGTATCGTTGCCAGGTGACCCCGCTCCCTTCGAGTTCGATCCACTCGGTCGCCCGCCGGTCTGCCGAGTCTAGGCTGGCGCCCAGGTGACTCGGGAGGTGCGCCACAAGCAGGCGCGGCATTTCAACGTCAACGAGGACTTACCCGACTGGGAGAAAGGCGCTCAGACCGGCGCCGGTATCGCTCGGGTCCGACTCTTTGCGCTGCTCTCCGAGCATGAACCCCTCCGCCGCTTCTTCGCCGATCTCGGTCGCCGATCTGGAGTCGTCGAACGCAACGCGATCCGGATAGAGCAGTCCCCTTATGAGCGGCGGACCTACCGGGCAATGGGAATTCCAGACCCAGGCTACGGACGTTTCCTGGCGGCTCTGGAGCCTTGGCACCCGGAGCCAGCCGGAGACGAGCCGGCTGCTCCTATGTCGAACGCCGAGGTCGAGGCGGAGATCGCGGCATTCATGGCGGGGCTTGGCCTGCCCTGGCCCTGGCTTGCCCGAGCCGCGATCGGAGCTTTCACCTGGTACCTGACTGACGTAGTGGAGCAGCTCGTATGGACGGAGGGCAGCATCTGGAACCCGGAAGACACCTGGACCTCACCGCCGCCCACGCCGGCCGACCCGCCCTTGATCCAGGACTGGTACTGGAACGAGACCGAAAGGCCGAGGGTCGCCGAATACAAAGCATTCCCGCCCTTCTACGTGCACCGCGGGGACTCGGTCGCTCTGGCTCGGACCCGCCTGGCGGAGTACGTCGAGGAGGCCGAGCTGTACCTGCAGAGCGTCGAGGATCCACTCGTGCCGCTCGGACCCAAGCCGAACAAGCGCCGGCAGACGATCATCCGCAACGTTGATTGGCTATTCCGCAATCTCGTTCAACACGAGACTTTGAGCGCACTCGCCCTCGCCGAATTCGCATCGCCCGCGGCGGACCCTGACACACGTGCCGGAGTCCTCGACAGCCGGCGCAAGGATGTCCGTCAAGGCATCGACTCAGCCAGGCGACTGCTGCGGGAACGGCCCCATATCCAGCCCATTCTCACGCTCGATGAGTACGAACGAGGTCAGATGACCTTGTAGGGGGTGGGGTAAGCGTCGGCCTGCGGAGAGCCACACTTACCCCGCTGGGAAGGCCCGTTCTGGACCTCTAACCTCCGGTCGATGATTCAACTCGACCAGGGACGGCCTTTGTTTTGGTCCTCCACAGGACCAGCATGACCACGCGCTCCGATCTGCCCGATCCGTTAGGTGTCCTCGAGTTCGCTGGCTTCGCCGAGCCCGAGCGGCGTTATGCGGTCCGTGATGCCTCAGGCGTCCTTCGGGCCACTCTCGTGCGCACCTCGGACAAGGCCATCTGGTGGGATGGTCCCGACGGACGCCCGGGCCTGGGCGGAGTCTCGGTGTCCGAGTTGCCGCTGTATGGCTCCGAGCGCCTGGGGCGGGTGCCTCTCGAAGTCCCGGTCGTCTTGACCGAGGGACCTAAGGATTGCGACGCGGTCTGGCGGGCAAGTCTGCCGGCCGTGGCCACGGTGACTGGTGCGGCACTCGTTCCGTCGACGTCCGTTCTGGACGTGCTGCGGGACAGGATCGTCGTCCTCTGGCCCGACAATGACGAGCCCGGCTATCGGCACATGGAGCGCATCGCCGAAGCCCTGACCGGCGTCGCCCGTGAGATTCGCTGGCTCCAGATCCCCGGATTGGGCCCGAAGGCCGGGGCGGCGGACGTCCCGACTGCCGACATCCCCAGGCTCGTCGATAGCTACGCGCGCGTGACGCGCACGCGCGTAGGTACCGATAGCACTCCCTTGAGAGAGAAGGGTGAATCTCCTTACTCCTCCAGGGAATCTACGGACCCTACCTACGCGTGCGAGGTCAATACCGTCCGATATGGCCGCGCCGAACTCGCCGAACTGCGCAAGGGAGTACAGGTTCGCTTCAACGCTCCGTCCGACGCGGCTCTGGGCGAGTTGATCGCCACTCTGGAGCGCATCCAGGGCCGGCTCGTCCGCGCCAACCAGATCGACTACCTGATCCGCTGCTACCGCGTCCAGGGGCCCGACACCGCGCGGCTGCTCGTGGATCTGCATCGGGAACGGGGCACCACCGAGAACCTGCTTCTTGCCCTGGAACTGTCTCCGCCGTCCTTCATGGCCTCAGAGCCAGGCCCCGTCTCGCACTCTTCGGCTGTAGACGATACCGGTCCAATCGGTCATCCCGAGGCCGACCAAGTTCTCGCAAGCTGGCGCTGCTGGGCCGACCTCGGCTCCGGACACGTGCCAGCCCTGCGAGCCGACGGCTCGGCGTACTGCGGCACTTGCCACCCCGGGGCGCCACGGCCATGAACGTCCGGGTCTGCCTCGCCTGCGGCGAGCCCCTGCTGTCTTCGGCGCGGATCGACAAGACCACCTGCGGCCCGGCCTGCCGGGCCCGTCTGTGCAGGTCTCGCAACGTCGCCGGTAACGCCTCTGTAACACCTTTGAGCGCCACCACGCCCCGATCGGGTCATCGGACGAATGCGAGGCCACCCGCGGGTCAGACCGGGCCCGCTGGCGCCTCTTGGGAAGCCGTCCCGGCCGCTCCGGTGCCGACGGTCAGCGAGTCGCCCACGGGTCCGGGTCCGTGCCACTCCGACCAGCTCATCGCCGCCCTTGCCCGCTACGTCGAGGCCCTCCACGACCGCTACCCCCGCGGCCCCGACCAGATGCGCGCTGAAGCGCTTGACGCCAGAGGGAATATGCCTCGGATGTGCAAGAGCAGAAGAGGCAGGGCGGCATGAAGCAGCTGGCTCGCTCTCTCGACGACATCCGGGGCTTGAGGGCGGCACGCTGGATTCGGGAGTCCACCGCCGGTCAGTACGATCGCTTCGGCCCGGCGAGTCAGCGCGAGCAGCAGGATCGCTTCATCGAGCGCTACGGCCTCATCGACACCGGGCGCGTCTTCCAGGTAGCCCACAGCGGCACGACCGTCTGGCGCTCGGCGACCATGACGGACATGCTCGCGGAGGCGAAGGCGGGGGGCTTCGATCTCCTGCTCGCAGGCTACTCGGACCGCTGGCAGCGCAACCTGCGCCGGACGCTCGAGCTGCTCGAAGACCACCTTCACCCCGCAGGCGTGGCTCTGGTGATGTGCGACCGGCGGATCATCAGTTCCGATCCCAACGACTGGGACGAACTGGTGGCGGAGTCGGCAGGAGCCGAGAAGTACAGCCGCCGCCTCTCAGAACGGATAACCCAGGGCTATGCCGCCAAATTCGCCCAGGAGAACGACCCCGGCGGTCATGCTCCCCTGGGTTTCCGGCGATCTCCGGAGCCACCCAACACGCTCCAGATCGACCCGGCCACGATCGGGGCCGCTGTGGGCCTGTTCGAACGCTACGCCTTGGGAACCCTGAGCGCCCAGCAACTCGCCATCGAGACTGGACTCGAGACATCCCGGATTCGCTGCATCCTGATGAACCCCCTGTACAACGGCTGGATCCGCAGACACCGCGGCCCCAACGAAACTCGAAAGCACGCACCCTGGCGATCCAATCCTCCAGTGTCCGACGAGCTGTGGGCCAGAGTCGAGGAGATCAGGCGGACCAAATGCAGGGGCAGCGGTCCGCACCGCCGCGATCGAGTCGATCTTCTGGGAGGCCTGCTCGAGTGCGTCTGTGGCCGCCGTATACGGAGCGACGGCTGGGCCGCCAATCGCCGCTACCGCAAGCTCCACCCCAAGCCGTGCGAGGCCTGGGGCCGGGCGGCACGACTGCCCGCCGACACATGGGAGAACCCGATCCTTGCCCAGATCGGCGCAATCGATCTTTCCGACGGGGTGATCGCCAGAGTGGTGGCCGCTCTTGGCTCAACCGTCCGACCCGTCGCCATCGACCGATCCCGGATCGAACGTCAGATGCGCGAGCTTGCCCTCGAACACGTGGCAGGTGGGATGAGCGACCAGAGCTACCTAGAGCGCCTCAGGCACCTGCGAGCGTCGCTGGCCGAGGTTGAGCAGACTTCGCAGGTTGGGGTTCCGGCGGACCGGGCCGTGGAGTGGCTGCGGGCCCTATCGGAGACCTGGCAGCAAGCGGACGACCCGGAGGCGAGGAGCGAGCTGCTCCATGCGATCTACGAACGGATCGTCGTGTCAGGGCGGGAGTTTGTGTCGGCGCGGCTTACGCCCGCTGCCTACGCCCACGGCCTCTCCCTGGCCTTGCCAGAACAGGTTGCAATGGCGCGCCCGACAGGATTCGAACCTGCGACCTTCGGCTCCGGAGGCCAACGCTCTATCCACTGAGCTACGGGCGCGCGACGGTGCGGGGCCCGGTCGAGCTGCGACCGACCGCACGGGAGGCAAGGATAGCAGCGGCGCCCCGACCGGGGTAGCGGGCCCGGACAGCTGGCTCGGATAGCGGGCTCGTCGCAGGGCCGCGTGCGGGCCGGGGCCGCCCTCTGGAACACCGCCGCCGAAGTCCATGGCGGCTCCGGGGACCGGCTGAGAATCCGAAGCGGCTCCCGGAGGAGCCGCTTCGTTGCTGTCCCGGTGAAGGGTCGACCCGTCAGAAACGGACCGTCTTCTGCCACGCTACAAAGGCATCTATCACGTCGGCTGCACCGACTACCCTAACCCGACCTACCCATGACCTTGTAACTGGGGCAACAGGCTGACTGGCAGCTTCTAAAGTCTACCGCCCTTTCAGCCTACAAACCAAGGGTTCTGGCGTGCGATCGGGTTAAAATCCCGCAACTTTGTGAGGTTTAGGTTACGGCTTCGTTGCATCCCGCGGAACGTCCCGGGAAAGCCGCCGCATGGACCTCAGGCGACAGGCCCCCGAGGCCCTGCGTGATGGTGCCGGACCGCCCCTCGGCTCGGGCCCCGGGGCCGACGAGGACCGGCCGAGTCAGTCCGCGATCTTGACCGAGCGCATCGCCGTCGGTTCGATCGGCCGGTCGCGACCATCTCGCTTCGAGGCGGCGATGGCATCGACGACGTCCATGCCCCTGGTGACCCGCCCGAAGAGCGTGTACTGCTTGGGCAATCGGCCGCCCGAGAGATCCGCCAGGCAGATGAAGAACTGGCTGCCGTTGGTGTTCGGCCCGGCATTCGCCATGGCCACCGCGCCCCGAACGTAGTCGCCCGCGAACGGCTCGTCGGCGAAGCTGTAGCCGGGCCCGCCCGTGCCAACCCGACCGTTGTCGAGCTTGTCGATCTTGCCGTACTGGCCGTCGCCGCCCTGGATCACGAAGCCCGGCACCAGCCGGTGGAAGATGACGCCGTCGTAGTAGCCCTTGCGGGCCAGCTCGATGAAGTTGGCCGCCGCTTTGGGGGCGCCTTTCTCGCTGATCTCGATCTCGATGGCGCCCTTGTCGGTCTCGATCGTCGCCCTGGTCATCAGTTTCTCCTCGCTGGCTGGGCCGGCGTTGGCTCCGACAAGGTTGCCGCGGACGGCCGAAAGGCGGTTGAGCACACGGTGCCCCGCGGCAGTGCCGCGCGGCGGGCGCCCCGCTCACGGTCAGATGTCGGTCAAGGCGTGGTAACGATCGTGCTGGTGATCACGGCCGGCAGGAGCGGGATGTCCGGCTGGTCGGTCGCGCTTGCCGGTTCGCCGCCCAGCGGGATCTGGGCGATCTTGTCGACGACGTCCATCCCGGACGTGACGTTGCCGAAGATCGAGTAGGTGGCGGCGACGCCGTCGAAGGCGGAGTCGGTGAGCACGATGAAGAACTGGGAACTGCCCGAGTTGGCAGCGCCCGTGTTGGCCATCGCCACCGTGCCCTGCTTGTAGGACGTGGTGACCTTGTCGTCCGGAATCGTCCAGCCGGGGCCGCCCTGGCCGTACTTGTCGGGGTCGAGGTTGGGCAGGCGTGCGTACTCGCCGTCGCCCGCCTGGATGACGAAGTTCGGCACGACGCGATGGAAGACGACGTTGTTGTAGTAGCCGCAGCGGGCCAGCGCGATGAAGGCGCCGGCGGCATTGGGCCCGAGGTTGGCCTCCACCTTGATCACGATCGTGCCGTAGTTGGTGGTCATGGTGACCGTGGCGGTGGTGCCGGCGGCCATCGCGGCCGGGGCCGAGGTGGGGCAGGCGCTCGGCGTCGGGCCCAGCGTATACGCGGGCGCGGTGGGCGGGATCGTAGGCTCTGGCGTGGGCGAGTCCGTTGGCGCGTTGGTGGGCACGGCGCAGGCGGCCACCAGCCACGCGACGAGGCCGATGGTCGCGAGCCGGCGCGGCGAGGACGATATGGTGGCGAGGGTCATGAAGCGGCCTCCAGGGCTTTGGCGAAGTCTACGGCTCCGGACAGGAGCGGCTCTCCTAGGATGATGCCTGCGATCGCGGCGTCGCGCAGGGCCCGTATCGAATCCAGATCCACGGACCCGCCGGCGACGAAGACCTCGGCCCGGGTCTCCCGTGCCAGTCGGGCGAGGAATGCCGGATCCGGACGCCCTCCGCCGTGCGACAGGACGAGCCGGCGAACCCCCAGGTCCACCAGCTCGCCGGCCAGATCCATCAGGCTCGGCGGCGCGGGTCGGTGCCAAGGATACGCGGCAATGCGCTGCGGGCGTGGATCGAGCCCGACGGCCAGCCAGTCGCCGGCCACGGCAAGGCATTCCCGGAGGGCGTCGGGGCGGTCCGCCATGGCCATCGAGACGACCACGCGGGTGGCTCCGGCGGCGAAGGCAAGACGAATGTTGTCCGCTGCCTCCAGCCCCCCGGCCAGCTGGAGCGGCACCGCCACGCGGCCGGCCACGCGGCCAATCGCCTCCAGGTTCACGGGCCTGCCCGCACGGGCGCCGTCCACATCCACGAGGTGGATCAGGCGCGCGCCAGCCGCCACGAACCGCTCGGCGATCCGGTCCGGCCGATCGGTCGGGGTTCCCTGACCCGCGGCCGCGCCCGGCCAGTGGACGATGCGGGAGCGGCCGTTCTCGACGTCGATCGACGGTATGACCAGCACGACGCGTCGCTATCCCTTGCCGTCGGCCTCGGCCGCGAGCAGCCGGCGATGGAAGCTGATCGGCAGGCTGCCGTTGTTCAGGAGCGTGTCGTGGAAGCGCTTCAGGCTGAAGCGGCCGCCCAGCCGGCGCTGCTCGTCCGACCGCAGCTGGAGCAGCAGCACCTTGCCCAGCAGGTAGCTGAGCTGGTACGTCGGCGTGTAGGTGTAGCGGAAGACTTCGGCCTGGGCGTTGGCCTGCTCGAAGCTGGTGTGCTCGATGAGCATCGCCGTCGCCTGCTCGAGGCCAAGCTCGCCGCGGTGCATCCGGACGTCCAGGATGATCCGGCAGGCTCGCCAGATGGCGTCGGTGTGCATCGCCAGCAGGAACTCGGGCCCGTCGTCGAAGCCCTGCTCGCGCATCATCTGCTCGCTGTACATGCCCCAGCCCTCGACGAACTCGGGGGCGTCGACGAGCAGCCGCACGAGCGATGGGTGGGCCACGGCGGCGGAGAGCTGCATGTGGTGGCCGGGGTACGCCTCGTGGACGCTGGTGTTGCTGATCGAGGCGTAGTTGTGCTCGCGCATCGCGTTCGGGTCGTCACGCACGGATGGCGTGACGATGTAGATGCCCGACGGATGCTTGTCGAACTTGGGCGGCTCGAAGTAGGCAGCGAACGGGATCACCGTCCGCAGGTACTCCGGCGTCGGGATGACGGAGATCTGCTCGCCGGCGGGCATGGTGGCCAGGTCGCGCTCGACGATGTGAGCTCGGGCGCGGAGCATGGCGTCCTTGTAGGCGGCCAGCGCCTCGTCGAAGGTCCCGGGGTGGTTCGACTTGACGCGGTCCACGACCGTGGGCTCGTCGACGGTCGGGTCGATGCGCCGGGCGTCGCCCACGCGCGCGGCCTTGTTGAGGGCCAGCTGCTGCTCACCGATCTCGAGTATCTGCGAGGCGTCCAGGCCGTCGAAGGCGCGCAGGCCGACAAGCAGGTCGTACGCCTCGGAGCCGAGTGCCCAGCTCTCGACCGCGGAACCCATCTTCGCCTTGATGGTCTCCACGTAGGCTACGACCGCGGCCGAGGCCGTTGCCACGGCACCGTTCAAGCGGGCCTGGGCACGCTCGTCCAGCACGCCGCGGCCGGCCGCCTTGATCTCCCCGAAGAGGGCGGGCATCTCTCCGCCCGACTCGATCTCGAGCTCCTGCCAGAGCCGGACCTGGGGTGCGGTGGCCCGCGTCTTGTGCTGCTCCAGGAACGCGGGCACGGCCTCGAGTCGCGAGGTGATCGACGCGAGCCGGACCTTCAGCGGCGCGAAATCGCGGGCGAAGAGCGAGAAGAGGGCGTCCCCGACGGCGTCCATGGCCGTGGATCGGCGTTCCCAGACGCGATGGACCTCGAGGTCGAAGAGCTCGCGGCGGACGTTGTGGAGGGCCAGCTCGCGCTCGAAGCGGACGCTGTCCGACAGCTCGTTCGGCCTGACCGCCTCCAGCTCGCGCTCGAGCCGGTGCGCGTCGGCGATCTCCTGCACGACCTCGTCGCGAGTGGCGTCGTCGAGGCGGTCGTCGGCGCCGTGGAGGCCGACGTAGGTGGCCAGGATGGGGTGCCGATCCATCATCCGCCGGAAGTCGGCTTCGACGATCTCCCAGAAACGCCCGTCCGCCGGGCCGGCCGTGGGCTGTGAGGCTGGTCGGGGAAGGACTAGCTCTGCCATGTTTGGGCTCCAGTGCGCGATCGTGGCCTTGTCAGTGCCGGACGGCCGCGTGCGCCGCGGACGTCTCCTCGAGAGCCGCGGCGCACGCGGCCAGGACCCGCTCGATGTCCGTCGCTTCGACGCCGTAGTGCGTCACGGCCCGTATCGTCCCGTGCGGGTATTCGACCATCAGGATGCCACGCCCGCGGAGAGCGTCCAGGAACTCGGCCCGGTCGCGACGCACGCGGAAGACGACGAAGTTGGTCTGGACGCGGCCCGGGTCCAGGGGTCCGAGCGCCGGCTGGGCGAGGCCGCCGGCGGATTCGATGCCGTCGAGGGCGGCGAGTCCTTCGGCCAGGCGCCGGGCGTTGGCGTGGTCCTCCGCAAGACGCTCGATCGTGCCTTCCGGGCCGCCACCGAGGGCGACGAGGCCGGCTGCCGCGAGAACGCCGACCTGGCGCATGCCGCCGCCGACGAGCTTGCGGCCGCGGCGGGCCAGGGCCACGAAGTCGCGGCTGCCCACGACCATCGAACCTATCGGACAGGCGAGTCCCTTGGACAGGCAGAACGTGACCGAGTCGGCCGGGCCGGCGAGCTCGCGCGGCGACAGTCCGAGGGCGACCGTGGCGTTGAAGAAGCGCGCTCCGTCGACATGAAGGGCGACGCCGTGCGCGTGCGCGATCCCGGCGACGGCGCCGGTGTAGTCGAGCGGCAGCGGGCGGCCCATAGAGTGGGCGTGGGTGTTTTCCAGCGCTACGAGACCGGTGATGGGCTCGTGGGGGTCGCGCGGGTCGCGAAAGGCCTCCTCCAGCTCGCCGAGGTCCCACGTGCCGTCGGGACGTTCCCGCATCTGCTTGACGGAGGTGCCGACGACGACGGCATGGCCGGCCTGCTCGTCCGAGACGATGTGCGTCGAAGCGCCGGCGATCGTCTCCTGGCCGCGGGCCAGGTGCCCCAGCTGGGCCACGAGATTGCCCATCGTGCCGCTGGCCACGAACAGGGCCGCCTCCTTGCCGAGCAGCTCCGCGGCGCGCTCTTCCAGGGCGTTGACCGTGGGATCGTCGCCGAAGACGTCGTCGCCGAGCTCGGCTTCGTACATGGCTTTGCGCATGGCGGGGGTCGGGTGCGTGACAGTGTCGCTGCGCAGGTCGATCATCGGGAACGGGCCTCACTGGAGGAGCTCGCGGGTGTCACTTTCGGAGTTGCCGGTCGAGTATAGGTCGATGGGTGATGCGGCCGAATCCGGTCTCCTCCAAGTCGCCCGAACCGGTCGAGCCTCCGACCGACGACGGCGTCCGCCTTTCCAGACTCGGCTCCCGAACAGGGAGAGGCGGCCACCTCGCGGTGACCGCCTCTCAGATCCAGGTGCCGCGGCCGGCCCGCCACGGCGGCGCCAGGCCCGGTGCGGCGCCGTGACGCGTCGCGGCTAGACTCCGCCCATGCGACCAGTGGTCGTGCTGATCTTCCATGCCGAGGCTCCGGACGGGGCCGGGCCGCTGGTGCGCGGGCTGGCGTCGGCGCGCCACTCCCTGGCGGAGCGGCAACGTGTCGGGTTCCTGGCCGCCGGCGCCGACGAGGCGGAGATCGTGGCGGGGCCGGCGGATGCCCTTTCCTTCGGGGAGCGCCTCGGGGCGGCGATTCGGGCACGGGCCGCCCGAGGCGCAGCCGCCGGAGGCGTCGTAGTGCTCGGTTCGGGGAGCATCCCCCTGGCGCGGGCAGCGGATCTGCGACGTTTTGTGGAGGTCGCCGCGGGGCCGCGCGGGCACGCCCTGGCGAACAACCGCTATTCGGCCGACGTGGTCGCGATCTCGAGGGCGGCAGATCTGGCGGAGCTGCCACCGCTCCCCGCCGACAACGCCCTGCCCCGGTGGCTCGAGGAGCGGGCCGGGGTGGCCGTCGCGGACCTCCGGTCTCGCTGGCGCCTGGGCGTCGACATCGACACACCGCTGGACCTGATCGTACTCGGCGTTCCGGCGGCGCGCCATGGCCACGAAACGGAGCCGCTCATCGGCGAGCGGCTGGCGGCACTCTCCGAGGTCCTGACGAATCGCCGCGCCGAGCTGCTGGTCGCGGGCCGAATCTCCGCGGCCACTCTGCAGTGGCTGGAGAACGGCGTCGCCTGTCGGGTCAGGGCGCTCGTCGAAGAGCGCGGCCTCCGCGCCGCGAGCCGCCTCGCCCAGGCCGGCGTCACCACCGGCTCCCGACCCCCTCGTTCCCTCCTGGGCGAGCTGCTGGACCGCGACGGCCCCGAGTCGCTGGCCCGCACCGTGGCCGGCCTGGCCGACGCCGCCCTGATCGATACGCGCGTCCTGCTCGCCCACCGCCACGGTGCCGACGAGGCGGCGACGCTGCCGCCGGCCGCCTGGCCGGCCGCCGAGGATCGTTTCGCCTCGGACCTGCTGCTGCCCGGGTCCATCGCCGATGCGTGGCTGCGCGCTCTCACCGAATCGGCCGCCGCCTCCCCTTCCGACCACCCGATCCTGCTCGGCGGCCACACCCTGGTGAACGGCGGGCTGCGCCTGCTCGCGCAGCTAGCTCGTGCGGGGGCGCGATGACGACCGAACTGGCAGCCCTTATCCGGGCCGAGATCGAGTCGTCCCCGGATCGTCGCATCACCTTCGCCCGTTTCATGGAGCGCGCCCTCTACGAGCCCGAGCTCGGCTACTACAGCCAGGCCGCCGACCGACCCACCGACACCGGCCACTTCCTGACGGCCCCCGAGACGCATCCGATCTTCGGCTGGACGATCGCTCGCCGGATCGAGGCCATGTGGGCGGATCTTGGCCGGCCGCGGCCGTTCGGCCTGATCGAGTACGGCGCGGGGTCGGGCACGCTCGCCCTCTCGATCCTCGAAGGGCTGAGCCGCCACGGCTGGACCGATCTGCTGGCGGCGGTTCGATACGAGCCGATCGAGTCGAATCCACACCGCCTGGCGGACCTCCGCGAAAGGTTCGAAAAGGCCGGCCTTGCCGAGCTCCTGGCGGTCGCCGGCTCCCGATCGAATGGACCCGTGCCCGTCACCGGCGTCATCCTTGCCAACGAGTTCCTCGACGCCCTGCCGGTCCACCGGGTCGTCGTCCGGGACGGGCATCTGCTCGAACTCTTCGTTGCGTGGCGGGAGGGCTTCGTCGAAGTTCAGGCCGAGCCCTCCACCCCCGAGCTTGCCCGCCGCCTCGCCGACGACGGGATCGTGCCCGACCAGCTCGCCGAGGGCCAGCTCGCCGAGATCTGCCTCGGTCTCGCCGCGTGGCTGGACGACGCCGCCAGCCGCCTGGCTCGCGGTTACGTCCTTGCCATCGACTACGGCTACGAGGCGGCCGAGCTGTACGGCCCTCGCCGTCTCGCCGGAACGCTGCTCGGCTATCGCGGCCACCGCGTGCAGGAGGACCCGTTCGCCGACGTGGGCCTGAGCGACCTGACCGCCCACGTCGACTTCACCGCTCTGCGGTTGCTCGGAGAGCGGCGCGGTTTCCGTTCCGTGGCCCTGACCACGCAGTCGGAGTTCCTGGTCGCCGCCGGCCTTGAGTCGGAGCTGCGGGCGCTGCAGGCCCCGCGCGCCACCACCGCCGCGGACTACATGCGGGCCCGCTCCGGCATCGTCCGCATGCTCGACCCCCGCCACATGGGCCGCTTCCGGGTGCTGACGCTGGCGCGTCGAGTGGACAACTCGCCACGATAGGGTAGGCGTCGTATTGAAGCGACCGCCCGTCACGAGCAACGTACGCGGCGGAGCGGTGGACACGCGGCGGGGTCGTGAGATCGCGGAATCGATCTGGCCCCTCGGCGCACCGGCTCCACCGACATCGAAGAACTGCGTGCAGCCGCCAGCCGCTACCCCACTGGCGGTCTAGCCAGGAGACGCGGGCGGCACGACTAAGCCCCGAGCCGCCCGCGCCGACTTTTCATGGCCAATCGCTCGAGGCGCTCGCGGCCGCGACGACACCGGAATCCCCGGCGATCCCGGCCGTGCTGGTAGACTTTCAGCCGGACTGTGAGGGATCGGGCATCGAACCCGTCCCCGTGGCCCGAGACGAAACCCTTGTGCCCGACGCCCCGCGGAGAGCCTGACAACGGACGACGGGTAGTGCTGGAGAGAGATGACCGGCCTCTGGTACGTGCTTGGCCTGGCTGCCGCGGGAGTCGGTTTCGTCTTCCTCGTCATCGGCCTGGCCTGGGTCATATCGCACCGCAACCGCGGCGATCGCCACAAGGGTGTGCCGTATGAGAGCGGCATCGACACCTACGGCGACACCTGGGGCCGGTTCGGCGTCTCGTTCTACATCTACGCCCTGCTCTTCGTCGCCTTCGACGTGGAAGTCGTGTTCCTCTACCTGTGGGCGATCGTGTTCCGAAGCCTGCTGCTGGGCGGCCTGGTGAGCATGGGGACCTTCGTGCTCGTACTCATGCTCGGGCTGGCCTATGCCTGGCGGAAGGGAGCCCTGACGTGGCGGTAGGCGATCGAGGGCCGAGGCGCACCAGGACCGCGCCGCCCGCCGCAGATTCGGCCGCCTCGAGCTTGCCCGCCGCAGCGGCAGCGGCCGGGGGCGATATCGCAGCCGTCGCCCCGGGTGACCTGACCGCACCGATCGTCGTCCCCAACACGTTCTGGCGCGCGACCAACCCCCTGGCCTACGACGGGGGACGTCCGCCCGAGGTCACTCACCTGCGCGAGTTCGGCCGGACGGATGCCGGCCGTCGCGACGACGCCCGCTGGGGCGCCCTCCAGGTCGTGCCTACCAGGGCCGACTACATCCTCGACCTCATCCGGGCCAACAGCCTCTGGCCCCTTCTTTCGGGCCTGGCCTGTTGCGCCATCGAAATGATGTCGAGTGCCACCAGCAAGAACGACATGGACCGCTGGGGCATGTTCCCGTTCCGGGCCTCGCCCCGCCAGTCGGACGTGCTCATCGTCGCCGGAACCCTCACCACCAAGATGTCCGGGCCGCTGATCCGGCTGTGGGAGCAGATGCCCGAGCCCAAGTGGTGCGTTGCTCTCGGCGACTGCACCGTTTCGGGCGGCCGCTACAAGAGGAGCTACTCCACGGTCCAGGGCATCGACCGGGTCATGCCCGTGGACGTCTACATCCCCGGCTGCCCGCCGCGGCCCGAAGGCCTCATCTACGGCATGCTCCAGCTCGGCCAGCTCGTCAAGGATCGGCGCGGGCACTGGCCCGAGCGCGAGATCGGCCCCACCGTACCGGACAAGATCTGAGCGATGGATCGAGCCCTCAAGCGCCGGCTGGAAGCGCGCCTGGGCGCGCAGATCCGGGGGCCGATTCGGCAGCGCCACGACCAGACGGAGATCCGGATCCAGCCGGGCGGCCTCCCGGATGTGCTCCGCACCCTGCACGACTCAGTCGATCTCCGCTTCGAGATCCTGGCGGACCTGGCCGGCGTCGACACCGGCCGGGAGATGCAGGTCGTCTACCACCTCTGGAGCGAGACCACTCCGGACTGGCTCCGCGTGATCGTCGAGGGGCTCTCCCGCGAGGACCCGCGCTGTCCCTCCGGCACCTTTCTCTGGGCCGGCGCGGAGTGGCTCGAGCGCGAGGCCTACGACATGTTCGGCATCGTCTTCGAGGGCAACCGCGATCTGCGCCGCATCTTCATGCCGCCCGACTACACGAGCTTCCCGCTCCGCAAGGACTTCCTGCTGCCGGACGATTCGGCCCGCTCCCCGGGTGAGGGCGTCCGGCACATGGAGCGACCCTTCGCGCCGGCCGTGGTGGCCGGCGATCCCGCGGACGGCGTTCGGCGGGCGCCGGCGAGCTGAGGACGGAGATGCCGACCCGCCCCGCCCGCAGCACGACCCGCACCACGACCCGCGCCGCGGCTCGCCCCAAGGAGCAGCCAGCCCAGCATCGCTCCGAGGACGACCCGCGCATCATGCTCGACCGCCAGGTCAGCGCGGACCTGTACCAGCCAATCCCGCCCTACCCCACCCGGACCGAACGCGAGGCCGAGTTCTACAGCCTCGGCGACGGCCAGATGTTCCTCAACATCGGCCCTCACCACCCGGCCACGCACGGCGTGCTGCGCCTGGTCGTCAAGCTCTCCGGCGAGCAGGTCGTGGACGTAGATCCCGTCCTCGGCTACCTCCACCGCGGCGTCGAGAAGATCTGCGAGAACTCGGACTACTACCACGTCATCGACCAGGTCGACCCGCTCGAGTACGTCAGCTCGCTCTTCCAGGAGTGGGCCGCGGTGCTCGCCTTCGAGAAGCTCATGGACGTGGAGGTGCCGGCCCGGGCCGAGTACATCCGTGTCCTCTCCGGCGAGCTGCTGCGCGTCGCCAGCCACACCCTCTTCATGGGCTTCCTGGCCCTGGACCTGGGCGGCCTGACGCCGATCCTCTACAGCTTCATCGAGCGCGACGAGATCGTCGAAATGCTGGCGGCGCTCACCGGCGCGCGGATGCTCTTCAACTACTTCCGCATCGGCGGCGTGAACGGCGACCTGAACCACGACTTCATGAGCCGCCTGGGCGACTGGATGAGCCGCGCCGCCAGGCAGACCGAGGCCAACACCGGGCTCCTCAACGAGAACGAGATCTTCGTCCGGCGAGCCCGCGGCGTCGGCGTCATGAACCGCGAGATGGCTCTCCGATTCGGCGTCACGGGCGGCAACCTGCGCGCCTCCGGCATCCCGTTCGACGTCCGGCGAGCCCACCCATACAGCGTCTACCCGGCGCTCGACTTCAACGTCCCGACCCGCCTGGAGGGCGACTCGCTGGCGCGCTACCTGATCCGCATGGACGAGGTCCGCGAGTCGATCAAGATCATCGACCAGTGCCTCCACCAGATGCCCGACGGCCCGGTGATGGCCAGGCTGCCGCGGCTGCTGCGGCCCCGCCCGGGACGCGCCTGGGGCGCGGTCGAGGGCCCGCGCGGGATGCTCGGCGTCTATGCCATCAGCGACGGCAGCGACCAGCCGTTCCGTTTCCGCATCCACGACCCGAGCTTCATGAACCTGGAAGTTGTCTCGCACCTGCTGCCGGGCAACCTCCTGGCGGACACGATGGCCATCGTCGCGTCGCTGGACCCGATCATGGGCGGGATCGACAAGTGAGGGCCGTCCGATGACCTTCGCCGGCCGGACCTGGGGCCGCATGTCCCCGACCGCTCGCCTGACCGCGATCTTCGTGCCACTGGCCCTCCTGCTGGCCATCGCCGCGGTCGTGGCCGTGGTGCTGGTCCTGCCCGCACTTGTGAACTTCCTGGGCGCCAACGTGCCGCTGGTCCGGTTCGTCGTCGCAGTCGTGGCGATCCTGGTCCTGACCATCCCGACGGCCTTCGTCTTGATCTACATGGAGCTCAAGGTCATCGCCCGCGTGAACCTGCGGGTCGGGCCCAACCGGATCGGCCCGTGGGGCACGGCGACGAGCCTGGTCCACGGCTTCAAGGTCCTTTCCAAGGAAGACTTCGCGCCGACCGGAGCGGATATGCCGGTCTTCACCCTGGCGCCGGTCGTCACCTTCCTGGCCAGCGTCATGACCCTGCTGGTCATCCCCTTCGCGCCCGGCATCTTCGGCCAGGACTTCAACATCGGCCTGCTCTTCTTCTTCGCCATGGGCGGCCTCTCCGTGCTGGGCCTGCTGATGGCGGGCTGGGCCAGCTTCAACAAGTACTCGCTCCTGGGCGGGCTGCGCTCGGCCGCCCAGATCGTCAGTTACGAGACCCCGCTGACGATCTCGGTCGTGGGCGTGGTCATCCTGGCCGGCACGATGAGCATGAACCACATCGTCCTGGCGCAGTCGGGCTCGGCCCTCGACTGGTTCGTGTTCAAGCAACCCCTGGCGGTGCTCATCTTCTTCATCGCCGCCACGGCCGAGGCCAACCGCACCCCGTTCGACATGACGGAAGCGGACTCCGAGATCGTGGCCGGCTTCGCCACCGAGTACTCCGGGATGCGCTTCGGGTTCTTCTTCTTCGCCGAGTACGTCAACGTGTTCATCGTCTCGGCGCTGCTGGCGACCATCTTCTTCGGCGGCTGGACGGCCCCGTTCGACTGGCCCTGGCCGTACAACCTCAACTGGCTGGCGGCCTCCAGCATCGGCATCCTCTGGATCCCCATCGCCCTCCTCGCGCTGTTCGTCGGGACCGGCGTGATGGCGGTCGCCGTGCGCTTGATCGGAGGCCGGGAGTGGACCGCGCCGAGCGCCTTCGGTCTCGGCTTCATCATCACCGGGGCGGCCATGACGGCCCTCCTTGGCCTGGCCCTGTTCATCGCCTTCGACTGGGCTCAGGGCATCTTCTGGTTCATGGCCAAGACCTACGCCTTCGTCTTCACCTTCGTCTGGATGCGCGGCACGCTGCCGCGAGTGCGGGTGGATCAGCTGATGGGCTTCGCCTGGAAGTGGCTGCTGCCGGCCTCGCTTCTGAACCTGTTCGTGACGGCCGCCGCCGTCATCATCCTCAACCGGTGAGCGCGCGATGACCTTCATTCCCGGCCTCGGCATTGCGAAGGGCATGGCCCTGACGCTGCGCCGCTTCTTCCTGCCCAAGGCCACGATCCAGTACCCCGAAACCAGGCCGGACGTCGCGGTCCGCTTCCGCGGTCGGCTGCAGCTGCTGTACGACGAGTTCGGCAACATCAAGTGCGAGACCTGCTTCCAGTGCGCCCAGGCCTGCCCGGTCGAATGCATCGACATGGGCGGCCACGACACCAAGAGCCGCTTCTACGCCCACTGGGGGCCGGCCGAGATGTACGCCGAGCGGCGCGAGGAATCGGCCCTGCGGCGCTCCGGCCGGCCCGTGCCGGACCAGGCCTACGTCCACTTCGAGCCGATCGACCTGGTCGCGGTCGAGGAGATCCTCGAGAGGCACGACTACGACCCGCACCCGATGCTGCCGATCCTGGAGGAGGTCCAGGCCGCCTACAGCTATCTGCCGGTCGCGGCGATCAAGCACATCAGCCACGTGACGGGCGCCCCGTACGCGCTCGTGTACGGGACGGCTACCTATTACGGCCACCTCAGCTTCGAGCGACGGACCCGAACCGTCGCGGTCTGCCGCTGCACGAGCTGCCTGCTCGCCGGTGCCGGCCGGATCGCGAACGCCATCGGCGAGGGTCTGGGCACGAAGCTCGGCGGCGGGCCAGCCGGCGGCGGGCCGGCCGGCGGCGTGGCGCTCGAGCAACTCCCGGCGCACATCCCCGGCGCGGCCTCGCCTCTCGTCACGCTGGACGGCGAGCCCCAGGCCGACCTGACCGAGACCGGCGCCGTCGCCTGGGGCCGCGCCCTGGCAGGGAAGACCGTGGCATGACGACCTCGAACCTCCTCGCGACGCCCGAGAAGTGGCCGCACCTGCTGCTGCCCGCCGGCGCCACCGACCCGACGGACCTCGAGGCCGCCGTGGCAGCCGGTGCCTTCAAGGGGCTGACCGCCGCCAGGGACATGTCCGCCGGCGAGATCGTCACCTCGCTGGCCAGCTCCGGGCTTCGCGGCCGCGGCGGCGCCGGCTTCCCCACGAGTGAGAAGTGGCGCGCCTGCGCCCTGGCCCCGGCCGATCGCCGCTACGTCGTCGTTCACGCCTACCAGGCCGATCCCGCCGTCTTCGCCGAGCGCGTCCTCCTCGAGCGCAACCCCTACGCGGTTCTCGAGGGAGCGGCCATCGCCGCCGTCGCCGTGGGCGCCTCCGAGGTCATCGTCGCCCTGCGCGTCGAGGCCACCGAGGCCATCGCCACGCTCGAGACCGCGATCCGCGAGGCGGAGGGCGCGGGCTACCTGGGCGACGACGTCCTCGGCAGCGGCCGCGACATCCACGCCCAGGTCAGGCCGCTGCAGGGCGCATACATGCTCGGCGAGGAGACGGTCCTGCTCAAGGGCATCGAAGGCCGGCGCGGCCAGCCCGAGCAGCAGCCACCCTATCCCACGACGAAGGGGCTGTATGGAAAGCCCACCCTCGTCCACGACCCGCAGACCCTGGCCGTGGTCCCGGGAATCGTCGCCGGCCTCCCCGGCACCTACCTCGATTCCGGCGCGAGCGGCAGTACCGGCACCGTGCTCGTCCAGGTTTCCGGCTCGGTCGTCAACGCCGGCCTGGCCGAGGTACCGCTCGGCACCCCGATCGGCGAGATCGTGGCCCTGGCCGGCGGCGTCCCCGCGCCGCACATCGTGAAGGCGCTCCTGGTCGGCGGCCCGTCCGGCGGCATCCTGCCACCGGACGCGCTCACGACCCCCTACGAGTTCGAGTCCCTGGAGGAGGCGGGCGCCCACATGGGCTCCGGGTCGATCGTCGTCGTCGACGAGCGCAGCTGCCTGGTGGATCTCGCCTCCGTGCTCACCCGCTTCTGCGCCGACCAGGCCTGCGGCAAGACGATCCCGTGCCGGATCGGGCTGCGGCGCCTGGCCGAGATCGGAGCACGAGTCTGCGAGGGTCAGCCCCGCGGCGACGAGATCGCGCGCCTGACGGACCTCTCGGCCGACATCGTGGCCAGCCGCCTGTGCGACCACGAACGCCGCTCCACGCTGCCCCTCCTGAGCCTCGTCCGGTACTTCCGCGACGAGCTCGACGCCCACATCGACCGCAGCACGTGCCCCGCCGGGATCTGCCAGCCGATGGCAGCCTCCCGGGCCGGGACCGCTTCCTGAGGCGTCCCATGCCAAGACCCAACCTCCGCCGCGGCCCGAGCGCCCCGCTCGCGACTGCACCGGCGGGCAAGCCCGCCCTGCCCGCCGGCAGGCCCGCGGCGACTCCGCCCGTCCTGGCCCCGAGACCCCTGCCCGTGCTGCCGCCGGCCCCGTCGGTCAAGGACCTCAAGCCCGCGGCGAACGAGAAGCCGGTCTGGAACCGCCGGGCCGGACGAGTCGATAGCCGCCCGGACTCCAAGGCGCCGCGCGACACGGTCACGCCGCTCGACGATTCGCCGGCGGAGCGCCTGATCACGACCCAGGCCCCGCAGCGGCCGCTCTCGACGCCGACCATCAAGCTCGAGATCGACGGGCGCGAGGTCGTCGGCACCGAGGGCCAGACGATCCTCGAGGTCTGCCGGGCCAACGGCATAGACGTCCCTACGCTCTGCTACGAGCCCAAGCTGCCCGGCTTCGGCGCCTGCCGTATGTGCGTCGTGGAGGTCGAGGGCGAAGACCATCCCGCCATCTCGTGCGCTCGCGAGGCCGCGAACGGCATGGTCGTTCGGACCCAGACCGACCAGGTCCGCCGCCTGCGCCGGACCAACCTGGAGCTGATATTCAGCGACCACAACGCGTACTGCCTGCCGCCCTGCCAGAACAAGTGCCCGAGCCACATCGACATCCCGGGCTTCCTCAAAGCCAACGCCGAGGGCAAGTTCCGCGAGTCGGCGCGCATCTTCAAGCGCACCATTCCGTTCCCCTCGATCCTGGGCCGCGTCTGCCCGGCGCCGTGCGAGGAGCACTGCCGGCGCGACGAGGTGGACGAGGCGATCGCCATCCGCGACAGCCACCGCTATGCCGGCGACGTCGTCCTCAAGGGCCAGGCGGAGGGCGTCGAGCCGCCGCTGCCGTTCGAGACCCGGCCCGGGACGGGCAAGAAGGTCGCGATCGTCGGCTCCGGGCCTGCCGGCATGGCCGGGGCCTACTACTTGCAGCTGGCCGGCCACGACACCACCGTCTTCGAGCGCGAGGCCGCCCCGGGCGGCATGCTCCGCTACGGCATCCCCGAGTATCGCCTGCCCAAGAAGGACGTCCTCGAGCCCGAATACGAGGCCGTCTGGCGCCTGGGCGCGAAGCTGGAGTGCCACCAGGCCCTAGGCCGCGATTTCAGCCTGGACGACCTGCGCGGGCGCGGCTTCGACGCCACGATCGTCGCCACCGGCTGCTACGACACCAACAAGCTCGGCGTTCCCAACGAGAACGCCGCGGGCGTCATCGACGGCCTGGAATACCTGAAGATCGCCACCATCGGCCTGCCCTATCCGGGCCACGCCGGCAGCCGCGTCGTCGTCGTCGGCGGCGGCTTCACGGCGATGGACTGCACTCGTACCTCGATTCGCCAGGGAGCGAAGGACGTCACCCTCGTCTACCGCCGCGACATGAAGGACATGCCTGCCGCCAGCGAGGTCCACGAGGCCCTCGAAGAGGGCGCGAAGATGATCTTCCAGGCCGGCCCGACACGCGTCCTGGTCGATGCCCGCAACCGCGTCACCGGGGTCGAGTTCATCCGCATGCGCCCCGGCGCTCCGGATGCCTCCGGCCGGCGCCGCCCCGAGCCCGCGGCCGGGACCGAGTTCGTCATCAAGTGCGACCGGGTACTGCTGGCCATCGGCCAGGGCCCCGACCTGTCGTGGATCGGGCCCGGCAACGAGGGCCTCCAGGCGGTCAGGTACAGGCTCAAGGCCGACGCGGTTACCTTCGAAACCGGCCGGCCCGGCGTCTTCGGCAGCGGCGACGTGCGCATTGGCGCCGCGACGGTGGTCCAGGCCATCGCCGAAGGGCGGCGCTGCGCCTACGCGGTGGACGCGTTCCTGCGCGGCACCGACCTGTCCGAGCTTCGATCACGCGAGCCCTTCGTCGAATGGGAGCCCGGCTTCCTCTCGATCACGCCCCACACCGACGAGCCCAAGGAGCCCCGCCACCGCCTCAAGGCGACGCCGGCGGAGCAACGCAACACGAGCTACGTCGAGTACGAGATCGCCTACACGCAGGCCGAGGTCATGGCCGAGTCGAGCCGCTGCCTGCAGTGCACCTGCGAGGCCATCGGCTACTGCGACCTGCGCAACCTGGGCATCGAATACGGGACGACGCTCCCGAGCCTGGAGCCCCGCAACGACGAGGGGGCCGGCTTCCGGAGCGTGACCGAGAATCGCTTCACCGGCGCCAACCACGACTACATCCGCGACGACAGCCACGCCTTCATCCTGCGCGAGCCGTCCCGCTGCATCGACTGCGGCCGCTGCGCGGCGGTCTGCGCCGATGTCGTCGGCGCGGCCTGCTACGACTTCATGCGCATCGGCTTCGACACGCTCGTGACGACGCCGCTCGACATGAGCCTCAACGACACGCCGTGCGTCTCCTGCGGCCGCTGCGCCGAGACCTGCCCCACCGGCGCCCTGATGCTCAAGCCGCGCGTCCTGGAGAAGTACGACGTGGACGAGAGCCGCTGCATCCTGTGCGGCATCTGCGTCGACGCCTGCCCGTACGACGCGCTGCGCGGCGGCGCCGACAACGAGCTCGCCCACACGGACCGCTCGGCGCCACTGATCGATCTCATCGGCCTGGCCGCGATGGCCCGGGAAACCGAGGTCACCTACATCCAGCGCGAGCGCGACTGGATGGCACACGCCGTGGCCGACGGCCGCCTCGCGGCCACCGGCACCGCCACTGCTTCCGTGGCCCTGAGCGACGGCAACGGCAACGGCAACGGAGCGCAGCACCAGTGAGCCACGACGAGGAGGTCGGTCAGGCATGCCGATAGGCGACACACTCCCGTTCACGGCGATCCGCTGGGACGACATCCTGTTCGTCGCGCTGGCGGTGACGGTGCTCGGGTCGGCCCTGCTCGTCGTGACGATGCGCGACATCATCCGCTGCGGCCTGGCGATGATCCTGTGCTTCGCCTCGCTGGCCGGCATCTACGTCGTGCTCGGCAACCCGCTCGTCGCCGCCGCGCAGGTCCTGGTCTACATCGGCGCGATCAGCGTCCTGGTCCTGTTCGCGATCATGCTGACCCAGACCAAGAACGCTCCCACCCGTCTGGTCTTCCAGACCCAGGCCGTGGCCGCGGCCGTGGGCGCGGCCACGATCGGAGTCGTGATCATGGCGACGGTCCTGGCCACCACCTGGCCCGCCGGCAGCAGCAGGGTCTGGACCTCCACGTCCGACATCGCCACGATGCTCTTCAGCCAGTACGTCCTGCCCTTCGAGGCCGTCAGCGTGCTCCTCACCGCCGCCGTCGTGGGCGGCGTCCTGCTGGCCAGGCGCGAGCCGGCGGCCCGCGACGAGGATCGGCCGTGAGCAACTCACTCGACTCCTACCTGATCCTCTCGGGCCTGCTCTTCGCAGTCGGCACCTTCGGCTTCCTGGCCCGCCGCAATGCGATCAGCATGCTCATGTCGATCGAGCTGATGCTCAACGCCGTCAACCTGACCATCATCGCCTTTGGGGCCTTCGAGCCGGCGCTGCACACGCAGGCCTCGGTCATCGCCCTGCTGGTGATCGCCGTGGCGGCGGCCGAGGCCACGGTCGGCCTGGCCATCGTCATGGCCATCTACCGCAACCGCAAGACGCCTCTCGTCGACGAGTACGACGCCATGAAGGAGTGACGCCATGACAGCCCTCCTTCCGCTCATCCTCCTCCTGCCGCTGGGCGGGTTCGTGCTCACCGGCCTGGTGGGCTGGCGGTACCCCGACGACGCTCACCGCATCGCCGTCTGCGCGGTGGTGGCGTCGTGGGTGGTGGGCTCGATCGTGGCCGCCCTGGCGCTGCTCAACGCCTCGCCGTTCGGCACGCAGGGTGCGGGGATAACGCTCTGGACGTGGATCCCGGCCACGGGCTTCAGCGCCGACATGGGGCTCTTCGTGGACCCCCTGACCGCCTGCCTGCTCATCGTCGTCACCACGATCGGCATGCTCGTGCACGTCTACTCGATCGGATACATGGCCCATGACCCGGGGCGGTGGCGCTTCTTCGCCTACCTGAACCTGTTCATGTTCTCGATGCTGCTCCTGGTCCTGGCCGACAACTTCCTGCTCGTCTTCGCCGGCTGGGAGCTGGTCGGCCTGTGCAGCTACCTGCTGATCGGCTTCTGGTATCCGCGCCGGTTGGCCGCGGTGGCGGCCAAGAAGGCGTTCCTGGTCAACCGCGTCGGCGACATGGGCTTCGCGCTGGCGATCATGGCGATCTGGACCCAGCTGGGCACGCTCAACATGCAGGCGGTCTTCGCGAAGTTCGGCGGCGTCCCCCACGAGTGGCAGATCGCCATCGCCCTGCTCATCTTCTGCGGCGCGGTGGGCAAGAGCGCCCAGTTCCCGCTCCACGTCTGGCTGCCGGACGCGATGGAGGGCCCCACCCCGGTTTCCGCCCTCATCCACGCCGCGACGATGGTCAACGCCGGCGTCTACCTCGTGGCCCGCTGCAACCCGATCTTCGGGGCGGCCCCCGAGGTCATGGTCGTGGTGGCCGCGATCGGCATCTTCACCGCCATCCTGGCCGCCTCGATCGCCTTCACTCAGACGGACATCAAGCGCGTCCTGGCCTACTCCACGCTCTCGCAGCTCGGCTACATGTTCGCCTCCCTGGGCGTGGGTGCCTGGACGGCCGCGATCTTCCACCTCATGAGCCACGGCTTCTTCAAGGGCCTGCTCTTCCTGGACTCGGGCTCAGTGATCCACGCCGTCGGCGACGAGCAGGACATGCGCAAGATGGGCGGCCTGCGGCGCAAGATCCCGATCACCTACGCCACGATGCTCGTCGGCGCGGTGGCGATCTCCGGGGTTCCGCCGCTGGCCGGCTTCTTCAGCAAGGACGAGATCCTGGGCGGAGCCTTCAAGAACGGGTTCCTGTGGGTCTGGGCGATCGGCTTCCTCGTCGCCGGCATGACCGCCTTCTACATGTTCCGGCTGATGGGCATGACCTTCTGGGGTCCGAGCCACGTCGATCCCGAGGTCGAGCACCACATTCACGAGTCGCCGCGGTCGATGACCGGGCCGCTCATCCTGCTGGCCATCCCATCCGCCCTGCTGGGCCTGGCGATCGGCTTCCCGCCGGAGACCGGCCTGCTCCACCAGTGGCTCGCGCCGGTCTTCGAGCACACGATCGCCGCCAGCGGCAGGGTCGAGCAGGCGTACACCTTCTTCGGCGTGGACGGCGCCCTGGCGATCGCCACCACGGCCCTGGTCGCCGTCGCGATCGTCGTGGCCTGGCGGCTCTTCGGCGTCGAGATCCCGGCCCTGGGCCTGCGGGCACAACCCCAGCCGGACCGCGTCCGCGCCCTGAGCGCGCGGCCGGGCCTGTCGTTCCTCTACAAGGGCTCGTCCAACAAGTGGTGGTTCGACGACATCAACCACAAACTCTTCGTCGACTGGGGCGGCAAGCTCGCCGCCGCCGCCCTCTGGTTCGATCGGACGATCGTCGACGGCACCGTCAACGGCATCGGCACCGTCACCACCGACGCCGGCCTCCGGATTCGCCGCATCCAGACGGGCCGGGTCCAGAACTACGCGCTCGGCATCGCCCTCGGCTTGATCCTCATGGCCGTCGGCTATCTCGTGCTCGCGGCCAGGTAGGAGCAAGAACGATGTCCGGCCTGCCGATCCTGAGCCTGATCACCTTCCTGCCGGTCCTGGGGGCGCTGCTGATCGTCGTTCTGCCGGCGGGCAATCCCAACCTGGTCCGGCGCACGGCCCTGGTCACGTCGCTGGCCACATGGGCCCTGTCCCTGGTCCTGCTCGCCTGGTTCGCCCTGGGCCCGGGCGGCTTCCAGTTCAAGGAAACGGCCGACTGGATTCCCTCGTTCGGCATCCAGTACAAGCTCGGGGTCGACGGCCTGAGCGTGCTGATGGTCGTGCTCACGACGACGCTCAGCTGGGTCAGCATCCTGGCCAGCTTCGGGCCGATCAAGGTCCGGGTGAAGGAGTACATGATCTCCTTCCTGGTCCTCGAGGTCGGAATGATCGGCGTCTTCGTGGCCCTGGACCTCTTCCTGTTCTACATCTTCTGGGAGCTGGTCCTGGTCCCGATGTACCTGATCATCGGCATCTGGGGCGGGCCGAACCGCATCTACGCCACGATGAAGTTCGTGCTCTACACGCTGGTCGGGTCCTTGCTGATGCTGGTCGCGATCCTGGCCACAGCCTTCACGTACGAGTCCGCCACCGGATCGTGGACCGGCGCGTTCGACTACGAGAGGCTGACGCAGTTCGCTGCCGCCGGCTCCTTCGGCCACGACTTCCAGCTGCTGGCCTTCCTGGCGCTCTTCCTGGCCTTCGCCATAAAGGTCCCGATGTTCCCGTTCCACACCTGGCTGCCCGATGCCCACACCGAGGCCCCCACGGCCGGCTCGGTGATCCTGGCGGGCGTTCTCCTCAAGCTCGGCGCCTACGGCCTGATCCGTTTCGCCGTCCCGCTGTACCCGTTCGCGGCCCACGCCTTCGCCTGGCCGATCATCGTCCTGAGCGTAGTCGCCATCGTCTACGGCGCGATCGTCTCGATCGTCCAGCCGGACCTCAAGCGCCTGGTCGCGTACAGCTCCGTGAGCCACATGGGCTTCGTCACGCTGGGCATCTTCGTGTTCACCGCGGCGGGCCTCCAGGGCGCGATCCTGCAGATGATCAACCACGGCCTCATCACGGGCGGGCTCTTCCTCCTGGTCGGCGTCGTCTACGAGCGCACCCACGACCGATCGATCGAGAAGATGGGCGGCCTGGCCGCGACCATGCCGTTGTGGTCCACCGTCTTCGGCTTCTTCATCCTGGCCTCGATGGGGCTGCCGGGACTGTCCGGCTTCGTCGGCGAGTTCCTGGTCTTCGTCGGCTCCTTCACCTACGCACCCGTGATCGCCGTGGCCTCGATCATCGTCATGGTCCTGGTGGCCACGTACCTGCTGTGGATGTTCCAGCGCGTCGCCTTCGGCGCCGTCTCCGACTTCCTGAGGGGCCTGGGCGATCACCTGACCGACATGAGCCGCATCGAGTTCGTCACCATCGCCCCGCTGGCTGCGCTGATCGTCGTCTTCGGGCTGTTCCCGAGCTTGCTCCTCGACTTCCTGCGCGGTCCGGTCCAGGCATTCCTTGCGGCCGCCGGCGTCGCGGTCGGCTGAGAGGAGACGCATGCGATGAGCTGGTCGGACCTCGGAACCATCGCCCCGGTGGTGCTGGCCGTCCTGGCGGCCGCGGCGGTGCTGGTCGTGGACCTGGCGGCGCCCGGACACCGCGCCCCGGCCATCGCCATCGCGCTGGGGGGCCTGGCCCTGGTGGCGCTCGTGATCGTGTCGCTGGCCGGGCACAGCCAGACCGCCTTCGGCGGCGCCTACGTCCTGGACAACCTGACCAGCTTCCTGGATCTGCTCTTCGTGGCAATCGCCGCCCTGACGATCCTCTTCGCCAATGACTACCTGGAGCCGCGCGGCCTGCCGATCGCCGAGTTCGCCGCCGTCCTGATCTTCGCCGTGACCGGAGCCATGCTCATCGCCGGCTCGGCGGACCTGCTGCTCCTCTTCGTGGCGCTCGAGCTGATGGTCCTGCCCGGCTACCTGCTGGCCGGCTTCGCCAGGCACGACCCCTACTCGACCGAGGGCGCGATCAAGTACTTCCTGCTGGGCTCCTTCTCGAGCGCCATCCTGCTGTTCGGGCTGGCCTACGTCTGGGGCCTGACGGGCAGCACGCGCGTAGACGTCGTGGCCGCGGCCCTGACCACCGCCGCGGCGAAAGGTTCGATCCAGCCGGGGCTCGCGCTGGGCCTGGCCTTCATGACCACCGGCGTGGCCTTCAAAATGGCCGCCGTGCCTTTCCACTACTGGACCCCGGACGCCTACCAGGGCTCGCCCACGCCCGTCACGGCCTACCTTTCGGTCGGGCCCAAGGTGGGCGCCTTCGCGATCGTCCTGCGGCTATTCGTGGAGGCGCTGGGTCCGCTCAAGGCCGATTGGCTGCCGGTCGTGATCGTCCTGGCGGCGCTGACGATGACCCTCGGCAACCTGGTGGCGATCACGCAGGACAACGTCAAACGGATGCTGGCCTACTCCTCCATCGCCCACACCGGCTACATACTCGTGGGCCTGGCGGCGTACGCCGGCTGGCAGCAGAGCGGCATCGCGGCCATCCTCTTTTACGGCGCGGCCTACACGTTCATGAACATGGGCGCCTTCGCGGTAATCACGGCCCTGCAGCGCCGGCCCGGCGTCACGAGCCAGATCTCCACTTTCGCCGGTCTGGGCCGGCGCGATCCGTGGCTCGGGGCGCTGATGGCGCTCTTCCTGCTGTCGCTGACCGGCATCCCGCCCCTGGCGGGCTTCTGGGCCAAGGCGTACGTGATAGTCGCCGCGGTCCAGGCCGGCGGCTGGCTGTCGGCCCTGGCCGTGCTCGCGATGCTCAACGCGGCCGCGGCGGCCTTCTACTACCTTCGCGTGGTCGTCTACATGTACATGCGCGAGCCGGCGGAAGGGATGGAGGTCGCGAAGCCCGGCGTCCTCTTCCGCACGGGCCTGGCCGTGACAGGCATCGCGACTCTCGTCTTTGGGCTCTTCCCGGCGATCCTGACCGTGGTCAACAACGCCGCCGACGTACTGAAGGGTTAGCGCTGGCGCGGGCCGCGACCAGACGGGCCAGGCACCTGGTTTGCTGTGACGCCACGGGGGGGTTGCGCAGGCGCTTGGGGGAGTTGAAGTGACCCCCTCAGGGCGCCTCTCCTCGTGTGATCGGCTCGGCGACGCCCGTGTCCCACCCTGAAGGACGGCCGATGCGCCACATGCGCCTATCCTCGCCTGGGGTTGACGGCCTGCGGCCAACCATCGACGGTGCTATCTGTTACGAGAGGCTGGGCCGGTTCAAGGAGAGGTCGCATGAAGCCGCGGGTGGGTGTCTGTCTGCTCAATGGCCACATCTCCGAAGCCAGGCTGGCGCATGCTCGCAGGCGCATAGCCGGCTGGTCCGGTCGAATCGCAGCATTCGTGCTCGTGGGGCTCGTCGTCGTGGCCTGCAGCTCCTCGGCCGCCAGCCCGACATCCGCAGCCGGCGGCGGAGAAGCGTCCAGCGCCGGCCCGAGCACCGGTCCGACGACACAGGCCAGCAGCGCTGGGCAGGTTGGCGTGACAGTGTCCGACCCTTGCTCGCTACTGACCCAGGCTGAGGTCAGCGCCGCGCTCGGGGTGTCGGTCGGCGCGGGCGACTCCGCATCCGACTCGCATGCGTGCGACTGGACGTACACCCCACC
This sequence comes from Candidatus Limnocylindrales bacterium, assembly GCA_050014975.1. Taxonomy (GTDB): domain Bacteria; phylum Chloroflexota; class Limnocylindria; order Limnocylindrales; family CSP1-4; genus Fen-1039. The sequence goes on along the minus strand of JBEKCH010000016.1, from coordinate 8,324 downwards.
CAACGGCTTGGTGCCCACGGCCCAGGCGAGCATCGTCATCGATTTCGGAACCCCGTTCTCGAGTCTCTGCGGCGCCCCTTCCAACGCTGCCCTCGGGATCACGATCGTCCAGGTCGGAGGGGTCGGCGACGGCGCCTGCTACGACGAGATCCAGGGGTTGGGGACGACCATGATATTCGAGAAGGGAGGCCAGGCCTTCTCGGTGTCGGCCAGCCTCGGGGCCGCCCCGAACACGACGGTCGAGGCCGACGAGAAGACCCTGTCCCTCGATGCCGTGGCCAGACTCTGAGCCCAAAGCGCCGGCGCGTCTCTACCGCACCGTTTGGCCGCGACCGGTCGGGGGCACCGAGCCGGCAGGCGGCCTTGTCATCTTTAGGTCGGGGATGGCTGGTCCGGCAACCGACGGCCGTTGGCCCGCAAGTTGCGCACGGCCACATCGGCTGGAACGCCAGCTGTCTGGCGGACCTCGCGGGCATCCCGCTCCTCGGTATCGAGGCGGGCCATGGCCCGATCGAGAGGGCTGCTGTCGCGGTCACGCCGGTTACCGGGCGAGCGCCGCGTCGCGCTCCTGCTCGATGCGCGCCAGGGCGAGCCGGTCTGGCGCTTCGCGACCGGCGAGGGTTGCCGAGAGCCAGTCGCAGTCCTTACACTGTCCGCACCTAGGAGGAAGTCGTAGTGGCTGCTACGAAGCCGGATGAGGCTGTTCTAAGGGGCTGGCTCGCCACGATGCCTCGGGAGGCCCGCAGCAAGATCCTGGCGATTGCCACCCCCGCCTCCTTCCCGGGGGGCACCGAGATCATGCGCGAGGGCGACCGCGTGGACCGGTTCGGTATCGTTGCCTCCGGTCGGATTGCGCTTCACCTCGCCGTCTCAGGGCGAGGCCAGGTGACACTCGAGACGGTAGAGGTCGGCGAGGTCTTCGGGCTCTCCGCGCTCGTGCCGCCGCACCGGGCGACCGCAACCGCCACCGCAGTCGGTGACGTTGACGCGCTGGTCGTTGATGCCGCCGCGATACGGTCGCTGTTCGAACAAGATTGCGAGTTCGCGGCGTCGGTCTACTTTGCCGTGGCCCGAGCTCTCCTTGGACGACTGGACGCGGCACACGAGGCGCTCATCGACCTCTCGGGCGGCGCAAGCTCCCCCGTTCCGTAGTCGGGCCCGCGCTCGCCCCTCGGCCATCCAGCGATAGTTCGATGGCATCTCGGGCATGAGCGGCACACTGGAGCGTCCCAGGGCCGTCAGGCGGGCGCGCCGAACCGAAGGCTGAAAGGGCGCGGCGCCGACTCAGCCGTCGCCGAAGGGCGGGATGGTCGCTGCCGGGTTGTCACCGGCCGGGCCGGGCGTCGGCGTCGGCGTCATGATCGGCAACGGCGTCGGTGTCGGCGTCGGCAGGATTACCGGGGTCGGCCGGGCCGGCGTCGCCACGGCGGGGCCGGGCATCGCCACGACAACGCCCGCAAGGAGCACCAGCGTCGTGAGCACACCCAGGAGCACCGCGAAGACAAAGCCAAATCGTCGAGCCATGGCGTGAGGTTACCAGGAATCGGCTCCCCGCGGCGAAACGGAAGACTGGAATCTTCATCCGGGCCGCGAAACTCGAGGGTCCGGCCCGAGGCGGCCGGCACGCGCGCCTGTTAGGATGCCGGCCGATGCTTCGGATTCGCTCCTTCGGTCACGGTCTGCGCGGCGCCGTGGCGCGCCCCGCGCGGGCCCTCGGTCGGCTCCTCCGGCCGCTGGCGCGCCAGGCCGCCGACCTGCTGGGCCTCGTGCCCGCGCTGTTTGCCGGAGCCGGCGTCTTCCTGATCGTGGCGGGCCTCTTCAGCTACTTCACGCCCGGCGCGCAGGGCGACACGTCGCCGACCGCCGCGGTCACCGTCTCGCCGGCGCCGTACACGCTTGCGCCACGTGCGACCACCTCGCCCACGGGCTCCGGCGGCGCGCCGTCGCCAACGGGCAGCTGGGCGATCGCGACGCGGATCGTGATTCCCGCTCTCAACATCGACCTGCCAATCCAGGCCGCCCCTGCCAACGAGCAGTTCCCGCTCTGCAACACGGCCGAGTACCTGACGCTGGGCAAGGTCTACGCGTACCCCGGCGCCCCGCAGGCCGTTTACCTCTACGCCCACGCTCGCGTCGGCATGTTCTGGCAGCTTCTCGCCCACTCCAAGATCAACAACGGCGCCGGCATGATCGGCATGTGGGTGGAGGTCTACACGGCCGACGACCAGCGGCACATCTACGAGATCACTCAGGTGATCCGCCACGTGCCGCCGAATACGTCATTTGCCAACCAGGCACTGGCCGCCACGACGGACCAACTCTGGATGCAGACATCAGAGGGGCATGCGGACTCGTCGCTGAAACTGCAGGTGGTCGCCATGCCGATCGGCGTCCTGGCCGCCTCTTACGCGGACTCCCATCCCAAGCTCACAGGCACGGTCTGCCCCGACGCGCCGCTGTGCACCGCTGCCGGGCAGGGTGGCTGCCGAAAGCCCTGAGCCACCTGGAGGCCGTGGTGGTCGGCGCCATTCCTTTCGCCCGACCTTTTCGAACTCATCGGATCGGGCTGCCGCGCGAGAAGCATCGGTAGTTGCCCATCGTCAGGTCGACGTTCGGAACCGCCCTGGTCGCACTCGGTCATGCATCGTCGGCAATCTCAGGGCAGGTAGGTTCCGGTCGGATCAACCTCCCGCAAGCCCGAGCGGCGGAGCGCAAACCACACCAGGTCCGCAAGTTCCGCCTGAAGTGCCGGGGCAGCGCCAGGGGCGTCGAGTCTGCCTTCATGCATCAGCTCGTTCCGGACCTTGTAGGCGCGCTGAGTCAGCGTGCGGCCCCCGGCCACGGGATTGGCGATTCCCAGATGAGACAAAGCTCTTGCCACCTTCTGGTGCTTTCGCCCGGGGAAGCGCTCCGCGAGCGCTTCAAGAATCGCCCAAAGGCGAGCAATCGCAGCGGACGGGTTCGTGTCCCGGCATGCTTCCGAGAAGAGATCGGCGAGTACCTTCGCCTGTGGGTGGTCGGTGAAGGCGTCCAGGATTCTGAGCAACTCCTCCTGCTCCGAGACGATAGGGACATTCGTTATCTTCCGGTAGTCCGCGTGAACGTACCTCGCCTCGTACTCCCCGTTTCCCAGATCGACGAACGCCCCCAGCGGCCTGCCCCGCCCGAACTGGCTGTACACAAGGGCGGACGCGACCGCCATGGCTCTGGGCGCTGTGGCCGACAGTGCTTCCTCGATTGCCGCCGCCGGGACTCCCCTCTGGACGATGGCCACCATGTCCACAATGGGAGTCCGCCAGCTGGCGAACGTGAATTCGAGTCCGAAGTGATCCGCGAACGACTTCGCGGCTTCGCGCAAAGCGCAGTCTTCGGCGCTCAACGGAAGAACGGCGAACTCATCGAATCTGAGTTCCTTGGGCACGTACAGCTGATCGAAGAACCATATGACCGTGGCCATGTTGCCCCTTTTAGGTGACAAGGCTGGAGCCGCGCTCGCCACTTTGGACGCTCACGCGACAGAAGGCCGGCCTGACCGACTGGCGGCCTCGCCGAGTCTTCGGCGCTGATCGTTCGCGCACGGGCATCCTACTTCGTGAAGAGGCACGACGGCCAACCCAAGATCGTGCCCTGACAGCGTGATCGCGACTCAGCACGTGGGACATTGGCGATCCTCTGAAGCGCATCTGCGATCCAGCTCTCCACCAGATCCGGCGCGTGGGAATCGCCGGGTCAAAGCCTCTCGCCCAGACCACGCCTCCGGGCTGCCGCGCTCAGCGACCCGCTATATCCAGTCGATCTTGTGCAGAATCGCGGCCGCCAGGGCCGCCAGGAGCAGGCCGGCGAAGGTGACGATCCAGAAGCCCGGGCCCTCGCCAGCGCGGAAGGCGGCTTGCGCTTCGCTCATGCCGAAGATCCCCGCGACGGCCCCGATGCCAGCCACCACCACGGTTACGCCGGTGAGCCGCTTCATGATCAGCGAGAGGTTGTTGTTGACCGTGGAGAGATACGCCTCCAACGTCGCCGAGGCCAGCTCGCGGTAGGTGTCCAGCTCGTCGGTCAGCCTGATCAGGTGGTCGTACGCGTCGCGGTAGTAGAGCCGGTTCTCGGCCGAGACCGGCATCTCCTCACGACTCGAGAGGACGTTGAACATCTCGCGCTCGGGGGCTGTGACCCGGCGGATCAGGATCAGCTCTCGCTTCAGCTCGAACAGTCGCTCCAGGAGAGCCCTGTCGGCGCTGGCGACCACCTCGTCCTCGACGGCGTCGATCTCGTCGCCGAGCCGGTCCAGCATCGGAAAGTAGGCGTCGATCGTGTCGTCGCAGAGCGCCCATAGAAGATGATCCGGCCCGCGTCGCATGGCCTCCTCGACGCCCTCGCGGAGGTGGCGCGTCGCGCGCGAGTCCCACCAGCGACTGTGGCTGCTGAGCAGGAAGCGCTGGCCCAGGACGAAGTCGAGCTCGCGGTCGTAGATGGTGCCACCGTCGAAACCCAGCGAGAAGACTACCAGGTGCAGAATCTCGCCCATCTGTTCGAGCTTGGCCCGCTGGTCGCGCTCGGCCAGGTCTTCGATGAGCAGGGGATGCAGGCCGAGGATGTGGCCGACGTCGGCCAGCTGGCCTGGGGTCGCCTCGCCCAGATCGACCCACACACGAGCCTGACGCAAGCCTACGGCGCGCTCGAGCTCAGCCAGCGCGGCTCCGCCTTCGAGGTCGCGGAAGACGCCTCCGTCCAGCGAGACGACGCGGATGACGGGGCCGTTGGCGTGGGCGGATTCGGCCTGGGCCGCTTCGGCCGGGTCGCCCGCCTCAAGAGACGCTTGCTTCGGCATGTGTCCCATCCTCCGTCGAGCCTTCCTGAGCCGTCGCGGTGCCCCGGCCCTCGTTTCGCAGCGCCAGGGCCGGGACGACCGCGACGAGCGTCACCGCCGCCGCCACCAGAAAGATGCCGACCATGATCGAGGCTGCCTTGTTGGCCGCCCAGCTCTCGAGCGCCTGGACGACCAGGCCGTCGTGCAGCGACCGGTCGCGCAGATACGCCGGGATGTACTGCTTGTAGGTGTCGCCCGATCCGTAGATCTCATTCGAGATCCGGGTGATGGTCGTCGAGCCGTAGGCCGTCAGGGCCGCCATGCCCACGGCCATGCCGATCATTCGGGCCACGGTCACCGTCGCCGAGGCGGCGCCGAAGGCATGCCGGCCGGCGGCTTCCACGGCAGCCGTCGAACGCGGCGTGACGGTGAGCCCGAAGCCGAGGCCGAAGACCGCCGCGGACGCGGCGAATGAGTTCGTGTCCGCGTCGGCGGTCCACGTCGACATCCAGAGCAGGCCGCCCGCACTGAGCGCCAGGCCGGCGAGCGTCATCAGTCGCAGCGAGAACAGCCGGGTCAGGAAGCCCGACAACAGGGCCCCGAGGGCCATCGCTCCCGCCAGCGCCCCCAGGACGACTCGTTGCTCCGCGGGACCGCCGTAGAGGACGCGATCGACGAAGACGGCCCCGCCCACGATCGCGGTCGCCATGCCGTAGCCGGTGAGCAGCGAGACGAGCGCCGCCGAGCTGAAGACGCGGTCGGCGAAGAGGCGCGGGTCGAGGAACGGATCCGGGCGGCGGAGCCCGTGGACGACGGCCGCGACACTGGCCAGCGCGCCGATGACGAGGAGCCCGCCGACCGCGAGCTCGATCGGCAGGCCGAAGAAATCGTCGGCGCTGCCGATGAGGGTGATCCCGAACAGGATGCCGGCCAGGCCCACCGTGAACAGCAGGGCTCCGAGCAGATCCACGCGCGCGGGCACGCGGCGGGTGTCCCAGCCCGCGCTGGCCGCCCAGGCGATGACGAGGCCGCAGATCCCGATCGGGACGTTGACGTAGAAGACCCAGCGCCACGCCGGCGCGACGGTCGCGACCAGCGGGCCGCCGCTGATTCCGAGATTCGCCAGCGCGGTCTCGGGCTGGACGGTCCCCAGCACCGCGGCTCCGACGAACGGGCCGGCGGCCATGCCCAGGAAGGTGAGCGCACCGATGACGCCCAGGGCGCGCGGCCGGGCCGGCCCATCGAACAGGTGCGAGGCGGCGGCCGTGCCGACCGGGATGATCGCGCCGCCGCCCACGGCCTGGACGAGCCGCGCGGCGATGAGCTGGTCGAGGTCCTGCGCAATCCCCGCCAGGAACGAGCCGACGGTGAAGACGGCGAGGGCCGCCAGGAAGAGGCGGCGAGCGCCCCAGGTGTCGGTGAGGCGGCCGGCCAGCGGCATCGTGACGACGTAGACCAGCAGATAGCCGTTGATGATCCACGAGGCTTTGCGCAGGTCCGTCCAGTTGGTCATCGTGGCCAGGATCTGGGGCAGCGCTACGGCCGTGACCATCAGCTCCAGGCCAGCCAGGAACACCCCGACGCCGAGCACCGCCAGGAGCACATAGGAGTTGCGCCGCTGCATGCCCGTGAGTGTAGGCGAGGCGAGTCGGAGCCACGGTCACCCTGCGCCCGGGCTGCCCTGGGCGGGCCTCGCGATGCGCGAGCCGGTCCGCTTCCCGGCACGCCCCGGCCATCGACACCGAGACGCTGCCAGCCTGTGGCCCATGTACCGGACGGCCGGTGCCGACCCGATGCAGGACCGAGTTACGGCCCTGCTTGACAGCCCTCTCCGGCCGTCCTAGCATCAACCGGCCTTTATATAAAGCTCGCTTGTGCGGTGTCCCGTACACCGGCCAGAACCAAGCCCGGCGGGCCCGGGCAGCGCCCAAGAAGCCACGGGCGGAACATTCTCTCGTCGAGTTTCACCAGAGGTCGCTCACCTTGCCGTCGCCCGCGCATATACGCTCCACGGTCGCCGCGATCGTCGATCAGCCCGACGACCTGCGGGAGCTGCGCGTCTTCCACAAGGCCCTGGCGGACGTAAACCGCCTGCGCATCGTACGAAGGCTCGCCGAGGGACCGGCCACCGTGGGCGAGCTGATCGATACCGTCGGCCTGAGCCAGCCCCTGGTGAGCTGGCACATCTCGCGTCTGAAGGCCGCTGGCGTGGTCGAAACCACGCGCACGGGCCGCGAGGTCTTCTGCAGACTAAGACTCAATGTCTTCGACGAGGTGGCCGAGCGAGAGCGAATCCTGCTCGGTGTCTCCATGAACCCGGTGCACCCGGTCGAGGCCCGCTGATGGGCGACCAGTCGTTCGTCTCGCAGCAGACGCGCGCCCGCGTCCGTGGCGCAATAACGCCCATCGCCGTCGGCGCGGGCAGGATCGGCCTCACGCCCAACGCCCTGACCGTCATCGGCTTCGGCATCGCGGCCGCGGCCGCCGCGGCGGCCGCGGCCGCGGCGTGGCTTCCGGCTGCCGCCCTGGTCATCTTCGGCGGCTCGTTCGACATGCTGGACGGCGGGCTTGCCCGCGCGCAGAACCGCGTCACGCGCTTCGGCGCCTTCCTCGACTCCACCCTTGACCGCTGGGGCGAAGGGGTCATCTACATTGGGATCGTTGCCGGCGCTTCGGCTGCCGGCTTCGTCACGGGGGCGGTTCTTGCCGCCGCCGCGGCCGTCTCCAGCTTCCAGGTCAGCTACACCCGGGCCAAGGCGGAGAGCCTCGGGCTGCACGGCGAGGTCGGCATCGCGCCTCGCGCAGAGCGGCTCGTGATCCTGACAATCGCGCTCGTCGCCACCGGCCTGGACGGTGGCCTGGCCGCGGGTGCGAGAGGTCAGATCTGGCTGAAGTTGAGCGGCGACGCCGCGAACGCAACGGCGCCGGCAACCGGCAGCGGCCGTACCCCCGAGCGGAGTAAGAAGATCCGCGTCGCCATCGTCGGCGTGGGCAACTGCGCGAGCAGCCTGGTGCAGGGCCGCTACTACTACGAGAACGCGTCGGAGACCGACTTCGTCCCCGGGCTGATGCACGTCAATTTGGGCGGCTACCACGTCCGCGACATCGACTTTGTGGCCGCCTTCGACATCGACAAGAACAAGGTCGGCAAAGACCTCTCCGAGGCCATCTACGTCAAGCCGAACAACACCTTCGTCTTCCAGCAGGTCCCCAACCTCGGCGTCAAGGTCGAGCGCGGCATGACCCACGATGGTCTGGGCAAGTACCTGAGCCAGATCATCGAGAAGGCGCCCGGGCCGACGGCCGATGTGGCCGGCATCCTGCGCGAGCGCAAGGTCGACGTCATGATCAACTACCTGCCGGTCGGCTCGGAGGAAGCCACCAAGTGGTACGTCGAGCAGGCCCTCGCCGCCGGCGTCGGCGTCGTGAACTGCATCCCGGTCTTCATCGCCCGCGAGCCCTACTGGCAGCGCCGCTTCGCCGAGAAGGGCCTGCCGATCATCGGCGACGACATCAA
>JBEKCH010000015.1:0-56979 GCA_050014975.1 Candidatus Limnocylindrales bacterium | reverse complement strand
GTCAGGCGGGCGTTAGCATGGGACATGAGGGCCCTTCCTTCGACTGCGGCTTCGACACCAGCAGCCGAAAGATACGGGCCCTCAGCCCGTCAACAACCTGATTGGGAACTAGAACTAGGCGTGCGCGGAGCTCTCCGGGCCGGTCGTCGCGGTCGCCGGCCCGGCCGAGGCGGTCGTCGCCGTCCCGCCCGCTCCGGGCATGATCGGGCCCTTCAGCGCGCCTCGTCCGGACCCCTTCGTGTTCCGATTCTTGCGCTTGGCCACACTCTCGACCATCGACGCGGCGCGCTCGGCCCGGGTGCGCGGGTCCGCCGGCAAAGTGACCGTGAAAGTGGATCCGGACCCGACACGGCTCTCGACGCCGATTCGGCCGCCGTGCATCTCCACGATCGAGCGGACTATCGACAGGCCCAGGCCGCTGCCGCTGCCGCGTGCCTCGTTGGCTCGCGAGCCACGGTAGAAGCGGTCGAAGATGCGGGGCAGCTCGGCCGCGTCGATTCCGACGCCGGTGTCGATGACCTGGATGCGGGCGCCGCTGTGGCGAAGCGGGGAGAGCTTGACGTGGACCGACCCACCGCGCGGAGTGAACTTGAGGGCATTGCCCACGAGATTGCTCACGACCTGACCGATGCGCGGCGGGTCGTGACGGATGACCAGCGGCGCATCGGGCAGGTCGGTTGCGAGCGTGAGGCCGCGCCGGCGGGCCGCGGCTTCGGCCTGCTCCACGGCGGAGAGAACGGTCGCCCGCAGATCGTCGGGCCGCAGGTCCAGGCGCACCAGGCCGGAGTCGAGCTTGGAGAGCTCGAGCAGGTTCTGGGCCAGCCAGTCGAGCCGTTCGATCTGCTGGGCGCTCGACTCCAGGAATTCCGCGCGGGCCAGCGGGTCGTCGCCGGCTTTCTCGATAAGCAGCTCGTTGAACGTGCGCAGGGCGGCCAGCGGCGTGCGCAGCTCATGCGAGACGTCGGCCAGGAACTCACGGCTGCGGTCGCGGTCTCGAACTATGACATCCATCGTCTCCTGGACCTGGGCTGCCATGGCGTTGAACTGACGCGACAGCTCGGTGATCTCGGCGGCCCCGGTGCGGGCCCGATCGGCCGGCACGCGCCGGTCCAGGTCGCCCTCGGCCAGCCCTCGGGCGGCCTCGGTGAGACGGCGCAGCGGGGCGGTGAACCGGCGGGCCAGGAGAGAGGAGACCAGGATGGCCAGCGCCAGCGCGCCTATGACGGTCAGGGTCAGGAATCCCACCACGGACGCCAGGGTGCTCTGCCTGGTGGTATACGGCGCCGAAAGGCTGACCTCCAGGTACCAGGTCGGCCTCACGCCCGAGGGGTCGATGAACTGGAAGAGCTGGGTGTAGCTGATGGGGTCGCGCGTCTGCCCTCGACCCGGCAGCACGGTCAGCTGGGCCGTGAAGGTCGAGGGCTGGTCGGCAGGAATGAAAACCGTTCCCGTGGAGGTCGTTGAAGCGAGGCCGAAGCGCAATCTCAGGTCGGCCTGGGCCACCTGGTTGGCATAGTCGCCAATGCTGTTCTCGAGCACCGTCCGCACGTTGTCGTTGAGAGCCGCTCCGGCCGATACGACGGTCTGATCCAGCGGGTCTTCGGCCGCGATAGCCTCGGCCTGGGCCCGCACGACGGCCGCGACCGCCTGGGCCCGCGCTTCGAGCGTGGCCTCCTCCTGCTGGCGCAGATCGCGGTCCAGGACGAAGACCGTGAGACCGGAGACGATGCCGACGGCCACGACGAAGACCGTCACGAAGGCCAGCGACAGGCGGCCCTGGAAGGTTCGGGGCAGCGGCAGCGAAAGTCGGGCCAAATGCCGGCGCTTGGGCGCCCCCGTGTCCGCCGCGATCGCCACCGCGGTCGTATCCCGGTCCCCTTCCCGCTCCGAGCGGTCGTTCTCGGTGGCCGTCTCGGCCGGCCCGTCCTGATTCTTCGAGACCATCGCCGCGGCCTCAGCGCTCGGCGAAGGCGTACCCGGCGCCGCGCACCGTCAGCACGAACTTGGGGCTCGATGGGTCATCTTCGAGCTTCTCCCGCAGGTGGCTGATGTGGACGTTGATCGTCTTCTCGTCCTGGTCGAGGGCCTCGTAGTCGCGGATCAGCTCCAGGAGCTCGCGTCGTGAGTAGACCCGCCCGGGCCGGCTGGCCAGGTGGCGCAGTATCTCGAACTCGGTGGCGGTCAGGCCGATCCGCCGATCGCCGCGCTGGACGCGCCGGCGCTCGAGGTCGATCAGCAGATCGCCGTGTCGCAGCATCCTGGCGCCGCCGGCGTCGGAGAGGTCGCCGTAGGCCCGGCGCAGCAGCGCCTTGATGCGGCTCATCAGCTCGCGCAGCCCGAAGGGCTTGGTCACGTAGTCGTCCGCCCCGAGCTCCAGGCCGATGACCTTGTCCATCTCCTCGTCGCGCGCGGTGAGAATGAGGACCGGCGCCTTCGAGCCGTTGATCCGCATCCGGCGCAGGACCTCGAAGCCGTCGATGCCCGGCAGGCGCACGTCCAGGACGACGAGATCGGGCGCTTCGCGCATGGCGAATTCCAGCCCCTCTTCGCCCGAACGCGCCACGGCTACCTGGTAGCCCTCTTGCTGCAGGGCGTACTGGATGCCGCGAGCGACGGCGTATTCGTCCTCGACGATCAGGATCGTGGCAGCCACGAGCTGGAATCTACACCCTTGCCCGGCGAGGATCGCCGCCGTCGGTTGCGCCGGTGTCATGCCCGGGCGCTGGGACTACTCGAGTGACGCGGGACCCACGATCACGTACTTGCCCCACCATTCGTGCCGGCCCACCTTGCCGTCGATCGGATCTTTGTAGATCGAGTCGGTCTGGTAGTAGGGCGCGAAGCGCAGCTGGTCCGGCCCGGACCGCCACTGCTGGAGCGTGATGTAGTCGTCGACCAGGTGGCGCTCCTCGAGCGGGTCGGTGAGGTAGACGCCGTTGATCTTGAAGTTGGTCGATCCGGTTCGGGGGTCGTCGCCGGTGACCGAGTAGCCGGTCACGATCTGGGCGTGGCTGCCGTACCAGCCCAGGATCCCAACCGGCACATCGGTCAAGGCGATCGATCTGACCGTCGCGACGGCCGCCTGGCCGAAGGTCGTGTAGGAAAGGTCGGCGTACACCCCGGCCGTGATGCTGCCCCAGCCGTAGCGGTTGAGGGCGTTTCGCCAGCCATGCGGGTCCGCGCCGGGCTTGTAGAGGGGCATGGTCATGTGCGCCCGCTCCCATTTGAGGATCGACTCCTGCGAGCTGTAGGCGCGGGTCGGCTTCCAGACGAAGGTCGTCTCGGATGCGCCGCTCGTCGCGCTCGCGGTCCACTGGGGGCCGGAAGTGTAGTAGGCCGTGTTGAGCATGATCAACGTGGCGGCGGCGGTGCAGGCCGACTCGTCCGGGTTCTGGTAGCGCATCGCGGGGCCCCTGTACAGGTTGAAGACGAAGGTCGACCGCGCTGGAGTCGCGGCCTGTCCGACGAGTAGGGCAATGACGGCGGCCAGACTGACGAAGACGCTGGTCATGGTCCGAGAGTTGTCTCCAACCGTGATGGCACGGACGCCGCAGCAAATGGCTGAGTGTGGCGGATGCCGGCGCGTGCAACAGTTTCCCACGCCGGCGGCCGCCTGGCGCAGGAATCGGCGCGGTCCGAGCCGCTCGGTCGCCGCGCAGTCCTGCCGATCGCGCGGGCGGGTTCGCGCCCGCGCCGGCGAATCGATCCGGCTGGCCGCGCGTGGTAGGCTCCGCACTCGAAGTCGCGCTACACCGCGACCCAAGCAGACCAAACCCTCGCGACCGGTTCGTTCGGCCGCGTGTCGATTGAACCGCGCAGGAGGATCCAGCCCGTGAGCGCTACCCCGACAGTCCTGACTGCCGCCAGCCGGACCGAAACCGGCAAGGCGGTCGCGCGCCTGCGCAGGGCCGGCAAGATCCCCGCCGTCGTCTTCGGCCATGGTCTGGCGTCGCTCCCCGTCACGCTCGACGCGCACGAGTTCGACCTGCTGCGCCGAACGGTCCACTCCAACTCCATCATCTCGCTCAAGATCGACGGCCAGGACACGCGCCGCGTCATGGTCCACGGCATCCACATCGACCCGCGGACGCGCCATCTCCTGCACGTGGACCTGTTCGCCCTCAAGTCGGGCGAGGAAGTCACGGTCGAAATACCGCTCCACACCGTCGGCGAGGCCTACGCCGCCGCCCGGCTGGGCGGCACGCTGCTGCACACCGTGGACCATGTCCGCGTTCGGGCCCTGCCCGAGAAGCTGCCCGAGGCGCTCGAGGTCTCGGTCGAGCCGCTGGTCGACTTCGATGCGAGCGTCCACCTGCGCGACGTCGTCCTGCCTCCGGGGGTGACCCTGCTGGCCGATCCGGACGAGGTCGTGGCCAAGGTCGCCGCACCGCATGTCGTCGAAGAGCCTGTTGCCGTTGTGGAAGAAGAGCCGGTGGCCGAGGCCGCTCCGGCGACCACCGAGGCCAAGCCTTCGAGCGAGAGCCAGACCGAACGTTGATGGGCCGCCCAGGGCGGCCGGTCGTACTTCGAGATCCGCCAGGGCGCGTCCGCCGGTCGCCGGGTCGGCCCTTCGAACCGGGCGGCTGCGGCCCGGGCAGGCGCCACGTACGATGATGCGGTGCCCAGATTGCGCTCGTCACGGAGCGATCTGATCCGTAGTCTGCCCGTCCTCGGAGCCTTCGTCGTCGGGGCTATCGGATACGCGCCCCTGTACTGCTTCCCGCTGCTGGCGCCGCAGTTCGAGGCCACCTTCCACGCCTCGCGCGAGCTCGCCCAGATGCCCTGGACGATGTTCCTGCTGGTCTCGGCGCTGGCTTCCCCGCTTCTCGGCCGTGCCTTCGACGTCATAGGCGACCGGCTCCTGCTCACCGTGGGGGTGCTCTTGATCGCCCTCGGCTGGCTGGTGGCGTCCGCGGCGTCGAACGTGGCCTTCCTCGTCGCCGCATACGCGGTCTTCCTGGCCCTCGGGCTGCAGCTGACCTTCGTGGGCGTGACGACCGCGATCGCCCGCCGCTACGCCGGCGTCGCCGGGCTGGCGCTCGGGGTGGCATACGCAGGTCCGGGGATCGGCGTGGCCGTCATCCTGCCCCTCGCGGCCAGTGCGATCCCGGATCTCGGCTGGCGCTCGATGGTCCAGGTGTTCGCGGCCATGTCCTTGCTGGCCGTGCCATTCGTCTGGCTGATGACGGCCGGACCGGCGGTGATCGTGGCGGCGAAGAGCCCGAGCTCGGGAGCGAATGGGGTCTCGCCTCGGGGCGGCGAAACGGGCAGCGGACTCCATGAGACCTCGGCCCCGGGTGCGATCGCCGCTTCCCAGGAGCCACTCCCGCCGGGCGTTCGCTCGCGGCCCGACGCGCTGCGGCGCACGTTGCGCACGCGCCGATTCCTGATCCTGCTCCTGGGCGCCGTCGGGATCGGCTGCATCGACGAGGGCATCTACCAGTTGTCGCCGCGCCAGGTGATGGTCCAAGGGATCTCGGCGGACTATGCGGCCTTGCTCCTGGCTCTGTCCTGCTACGCGTACGTGGCCGGCCAGGTCGTGGGCGGCGGGCTCTCCGATCGCTACGGCCGGCGCATCATCGGCCTCCCGTGCTCGGCGATGATCGCCCTCGGAGCGACCGCGATCTTCACTTCTTCGGGCTCGACGCTGGCTCTTGCGGCAGCCGGATACACGGCCTATGGCTTCGGCATCGGGGCCACGATCGCGATCCGGTCGGCCGCCTTCTCCGACGTCTTCGGCGGCCACAACTTCGGGGCGATCTTCGGCATGATCGCGGTGGCCTACCCGATCGGCGGGATCATCGTCATGAACGTCGGCAGCGTCCTCTACGACCACCTGGGCAACTACTGGCCGGTGTACTGCGTGGTCATGGCGTCGATCCTGGCGTGGTCCGTGGCCCTAGTGATCGCCGGCCCACGCCGCCACGGCCTCGGTGCCCGGCTGGCCCACGTCCGGGCCCGACTGCCGGGTTAGCTGCGGGCAGCTCGGCTCACGGCGCCGCGACTCCGCTCGGAGGCGGTCGGCGGACCAGTCGAAGCGTCACCGACTGGACGGCCGCGGTCGCCAGGATTCCGGCTGCGAAGGCGAACGCGATGCCCAGGCTGTCGATGGTGTCGCTGACGACCAGGAAGAAGACGATCGTGCCGAAGAGCCCGACCTGGAGGCCCCGCGCGACGCCCATGGCCGGCTCGGGCCCTTCCAGCCGATGGGCGAACACCGCGAGCACGGTGACGTACACCGGGAAGGCGGCGAGCAGGCCGCTCAGCTGTGGCCCCAGGAACTCGGCCGCCTCCGTGATGGCGATGACGATGGCTGTGCCGACGACCATCCGGGCGGGAATGTCCCAGCGGGGCAGCGGCGTCGTGCCGCCCGCGGAGGTCGACGGCGGGGCGAGCCCCAGGCAGATGGCCATCGCCACGGCTACGACCGCGAACAGGACGATTGCCGGACCTCGGACGAGTGGCTGGACGGCCAGCGCCGCGATGACAAAGCAACCGAAGCCGCCCAGCATCGAGACGGGCCAGCCGTGCCGGCGCGCCAGCCAGCCGTAGCCGAGGGCGAAGGTCGCATCGCCGAGCAAGCCGGCGATCGAGCCTTCGGCCGTGCCAGCGGCGAACGCCGTCCCACGATCCAGGGCGATGTAGAGCGCCACCGGCCCGGACGTGAGTGGCAGCGCCACCAGCCAGCCGCCCACCGACGGGCCCCAGCGCCGCGCGGCAAGGCTCGCCGCCCCGACCAGGATGGGGGTCAGGGACAGCTTCAGCAGCAAAAGCGCCACGGCTCAGTTGCGGTTCGCGGCGAGCCGCCGAATCTCATCGGCGAGAGTCGACGCAAAGGTAGCCAGCCCCGCCGCCACGGCGGCCGACGGCCCCTCGCCGAACTCGAATTGCGCGCCGCCGATCCCGACGAAAACGCCCCGCGGCATCGACCCGCGCAGCTCCGCCGCCAGCGCCAGCACCTGGTCCGGCGGCAGCGAGTGGGACGACGCCGGACTGCCGGGTCCACCGGCGTCGGCCTGCCCTGCCACGCGGTCGAGTGGCCGAGTGACCACCGCGCCCGCCGCCACTCCGACCGCCGCGTCGGCAACGACCAGGGCCACCCCGTCCGGGACATCGAGCAGCGCCTCCACGGACAGCTGCCCGACCTCGACCACCTCGACCAATGCCCGTGCGTCTTGCGGCAGCAACTCGACCGCCAGCAGCGCCGCCGCGTCGTCGCCACGCAGCCGCTCCCCGCAAATCAACACGCGCACCGCTGGCTGTCCGGATCCGCCGCCCATTGCGGCAGTCTAGCGGTCATCCCGCAGGCGGTTCGTAGTGGCACCGGGACCTTGTGATGGCTGGCAATCGAAGCGGCCGAGGGAGTAGAGTTCCGATGACGTTCCGCGAACGGGCTGGAGGGCGAACCGCCGAGTGGGGTACGCATGAAGCGAGACGCTTCCTTCCGGTCGTTCCTCGCCGCCTACCCCCCGGTTCCGGGCCTGACGCGCCCGGTCGATGGGATATCCCTGGGCGAGGCGATCGAGGAGCAGTTCGGGGTTGCCGTGCCTGCCGCGCTGCAGCTCTTCTGGCTGCGCGTGGGTGCGGGCGTGTTCGGTGGCGGCGAGATCTACATCTTCGGAGATGCCGCGTGCGGGTTGCCGGGCCCGGAGGTGATCTCCTGGAACTCGGCCCCGTGGTGGCGATCCGTCTACTCGACCCCCAAGGATGGCGGCCCGTTCTTCTTCGGGCAGACGGCGTTTGGCGATCAGCTGGGATTCCGATGGCAGGGCACGATCGCCCTGCCCGAGCTCTTCATGGTCGACACGATGGAGGTCTTCCTCCTCGGCCGTGACGTCGACGAGTTGCTCGGTGAGCTTCTGGTCGCGCCGGGCGTGCTGTGCGACTCCGAACGGCTCGCGCGGCTGAGCCGCCAGTGTGGCCCGTTGCCGCCTGGACAGCACTACGTCCCGGATATCTCGCCTCTCCGCGGGGGCGCGGACGACTCTTTCCACATCACCTCTGCCGAAGCTCACGTGAAGAAGGCGATCACGGAATGGGAGGTCGTCCAGGCCGCAGCTGCTCGACCGGTGCCATCGGGGTCAGGGTCGGCGCCAACCGGGGCTGAGCCGGGAGCATTACCGCTCAGTCGCGTTCGATCTCGAGCGTGAGGAAGTGCGTCGCGCAGCTGATGCACGGGTCGTAGGCGCGGATCAGCTGCTCCAGGCGTACGGTGGCCTCGGCGTGGGGTAGCGAGAGGACCTGCGGCGCGAATGCCGCCAGGTCGGTCTCGATCATGCCCTGGTTCTGGCCCGTGGGGGCGATGATCTGGGCGCCGAGGATTCGGCCGTTGTCGTCCACGTCGTAGTGGTGCCAGCAGATGCCGCGGGGCGCCTCGCTGCCCCAGCCCGCCTCGCCGCCCCGTGGCGTCCAGGGCTCGAACGGCCGGGCCGGCTCCTCGTAGGTGTTGACGATGTCGAGTGCGGAGGCCGAGGCGTGGATCAGTTCCACGGCCCGGGCGGCGATGCTCCAGTAAGGATTGCGCGCGATCTGCCCGGCCAGGCCGCTCGCGTCCAGCGCCTGCCTGGCGATGGGGTGAAGCTGGTCGGCGTTGAGGGTTACGCGCGCCGCCGGCCCGAGCATGTAGGTTCGGCCGTCGTTCGTGCGGGCGTGGAGGGCGTTCGTGCCCTCGTGGTGCTCCTCGTGGAACGCGTCGCGCCAGCCCCACAGCGGCACGTCGATCCCGTCGGAGGAGACGATGCGCCCGTCGTTGAGGCCGTAATCGATCGGATGCTTGATGGCGACGTACAGCGGATCCCGCTCGAAGGCGGGCGCCTTGAACGCGCCCACGACCTTCAGAGTCGTCTTGGAAAGCTCGAGTGCTTCCTTCAGCGGCCCGCGCATGGCCTCGACCTGGGCCTTCGTGGGGGTCTTCGACAGGCCGCCGACCCGCATCGAGACGGGGTGGATCGCCCGGCCGCCGATCAGCTTCATGATCTCGTTGCCGGTTCGCTTGAGCCGCAGCGCCTGCTCGACGATGGGCTTGTGATCGCGAGCCATCGCGATCGCGCTCTCGTAGCCCAGGAAGTCCGGGGCGTGGAGCATGTAGACGTGGAGGGCGTGGCTCTCGATCCATTCGCCCCAGTAGAGGAGCCGGCGCAGCGCCTTCACCTGGGGGTCGACCTCGACCTCGAAGAGGTGCTCGAAAGCCATCGACGCGCCCATCTGGTACGCGATCGGGCAGATGCCACAGATGCGCGCCACGATGTCGACGGCCTCGTTGGGCGTCCGGCCCACGACCAGCTTCTCGAAGTATCGGGGCGCCTCGAAGATGGAGAGGCGGGCCTCGCGGACCTCGCCGTCGGTGATGCGGAGCTTGAGAGTTCCTTCGCCTTCGACGCGCGCGATGCCGACGACTTCGAAGTTGTGCTCGCCGGTCGCGGCTTTGGCTTTGGCCATTCGTTTCCACCTGGCTAGTTCGTCCCCATCTGGACCGGGGTTCTCCGAGGTTGCCCCATCCTCGACCGGGCGGCATAGGGCCGTTTGTCGTCCCGGAGCGGGCCCACACGTTCCTGGATGTGGGGGCTGCGCGGCCGGGCCAGCCATGGAGGAGCTGCGGGCCCGTTACGGGCGGGCACCGGATCTGCGCTGCCACCGGGCTCCGCTATAGTCGCGGCGTGAACCTGCCGTTCGAGCCGCCGATCGAGCCGATGCTGGCGAAGCTCGCGGACGAGATCCCCACCGAAGCCGGCTGGCAGTACGAGCCCAAATGGGACGGCTTCCGGGCGCTCGTCTTCCGCGACGGCAACGAAGTGTTCATCCAGAGCCGCGACCTGCGGCCGCTCGATCGCTATTTCCCGGAGCTTCCGCCCGCGCTTCGGGCCAACCTGCCGCAACGCTGCATCCTCGACGGGGAGGTCGTCATCGCCGGACCGCACGGCCTGGACTTCGACTCCCTGCTGCTGCGCATCCATCCGGCCGCGTCGCGCGTGAACCTGCTCGCCGCACGGACCCCTGCCAGCTACGTGGCCTGGGATCTCCTCGCCTTCGACGACCGCGACCTGCGGGCCGTGCCCCAGGGCGAACGGCGCCAGCTGCTGGAAGTGGCGCTGCGCGACGCCGCGCCGCCCGTCCACCTGACCCCTGCCACCCGCGATCCCGACCGCGCCGCCGAGTGGTTCCACCGTTTCGAGGGCGCGGGCCTGGACGGCGTGGTGGCCAAGCGGCTGACGGAGAGCTATCAGCCCGGGAAGCGGGGCTGGACCAAGATCAAGCACGCCCGAACCGCGGACTGCGTCGTCGCCGGCTTTCGCTGGCACAAGAACGGACCCGGCACCATGGTCGGCTCGCTGCTGCTCGGCCTGTTCGACGAGACCGGGCGGCTCAACCATGTCGGCATCACGGCCAGCTTCACCACCGCGAAGCGAGTCGCCCTGGTGGCCGAGCTCGCGCCACTGCGCGAGAACGCCCTCGACGGGCATCCCTGGGCCGAGTGGGCCGAATGGGAGGCCGCCGCACGCGAATCCGGCCAGCGCATGCCCGGCGCGGTGAGCCGCTGGAACCGCGACCGCGATCTCTCCTGGGAGCCGCTTCGGCCGGAGCGCGTGTGCGAGGTCGCCTACGACCATCTGCAGGGCGACCGCTTCCGCCACGCCACGACCTTCCTGCGCTGGCGCCCCGACAGGCGTCCCTCGGACTGCCGCTACGACCAGCTCGAGTCGACGGCCCCGTTCGAGCTCGGGGAGATATTTGGCCGGTAGCCCGCGCGGTCGATCAGCGCACCGCCGACCAGGGGTCGTAGTCCGCGTCCAGCGGCTCCTGGGCAGGGCGTTCCGCTTCGGGCACATGCTCCAGGTTGACGCGGATTCGGTACCAGAGCGTGAAGCGGCCGCGCATCGAGTCGACCAGCAGGTCGGCCGGCTCCAGGCGGGCGACGACCGGGCCGTGCCGGGACTTCCAGCGCTCGAAGGCGGCGAGCGCCTCCTCCTTGGTAGCCGCTCGGGCGATCTCGATCAACGGCCTGGTCGACTGCCGGCGGCCCGTCGGCGAGGGCCGTCGGGTGCCGGGGCCGGGGCTCGGCTCCTGGCCGTCGGTGGCACCAACGTCTCCCTTGCGGGCCCGCGATGGCATGACCCGCGGCGGCTCGCCGGGGGCCTTGGCGTAGTGCGGCGGCCACGGCGCGTCGCCCAAGCCCGCCCCGGCCTGTCGCGCCGACAACTCCAGCAGCCTCTCCAGCGACCCGGCCGCCTCATCCATCCCGGCGGCCGGATCGCCGATCCGCGCGAACCTCGCAGGCACCGTCGCGATGGTGAAGTCGCCCAGCTCGCATTGGGGCAGTTCATCCCAGCTCACCGGCGCCGAGACGCGAGCGTCCGGCACCGGCCGAACCGAGTAGGCGGATGCGACGGTTCGATCTTTGGCGTTCTGGTTGTAGTCGAGGAAGACGCCGTGGCGCTCTTCCTTCCACCACTTGCTGGTCGCGATCCCCGGGGCGCGGCGCTCCACCTCGCGGGCCAGCGCCAGCGCCGCTCGCCGGACCTCGTCGAACGACCAGCGGCGCTCGATCCGAACGTTGACGTGAATGCCGCGCGAGCCCGACGTCTTGGGCCAGCCCACGAGACCCATGTCGGCGAGCACCTCGCGAGCCACCAGCGCCACCTGCCGGATGTCGTCCCAGGCTACGCCCGGTACAGGGTCGAGATCGACTCGCAGCTCGTCCGGATGGTCCAGGTCGTCGGCGCGGACGGCGTGAGGGTTGAGGTCCAGGCAACCGAGGTTGGCGATCCAGGCCAGCCCGGCCGCGTCGTCGATGACGATCTCGTGGGCCGTCCGACCGGATGGGAACGCCAGCTCGACCGTTCGGACCCAGTCGGGCCTCGATTCAGGGGCTCGCTTCTGGAAGAAGAAGTCGCCTGCGGCGCCGTTGACGTAGCGCTTCAGCGCCATCGGCCGACCGCCCGCGCCACGAAGCGCTCCATCGGCGACCGCGATGTAGTAGGCGACAAGATCGCGCTTGGTGTAGCCCGGTCCGGCGAAGAAGACCTTGTCCGGGTTGCTGATCGCGACCTGCCTGCCGAGAACCTCGACGACCTCGTGGTGCGCTGGCATGGCCGAACGATAACGCCTTGCTGCGAGGTGTCAGTCGAGGGGCTGACTGCGCTCCAGGAGCTCGGCCAGCGTTTCGAGCTCGGGCGCCGTGAACGACTCGAGGAAGAAGCGCCGCACCGCGGCCATGTGGCCGGGGGCAGCGTCCTGCAAACGGGCCAGGCCGCCGGCCGTGAGGAGGGCGAAGTAGCCGCGCGCATCCGAGGCGCACTTGACGCGGGCGACCAGGCCGTCGGCGCTCAGCCGGTCGACCAGGCGGGTGATTCCGGCACGGCTGAGCAGCACTCGATCCGCCAGTTCGTTCATTCGCAGCCTGAGTCCCTCAGACAGCGAGAGCTGGAAGAGAACGTCGTATTCGGCCAGGGGGAGGTCGCTGCGTGTCACCAGGTCCGCTTCGAGACGGCGTGCCACCAGCGCGTGCCTGGTCAGGAAGGCTTGCCAGACGCGCAACTCGGCTGGATCGAGGTAGGAGGCGAGCAGGGCTCCGGGAACGCCCTCGACAGCCGTGGCATCCGCCGCGCTCGCGATGGGCCGGAGGTCCGTGACGCCGGTGACACTCGGCGGGCCGTAGGTCTCTGGGCTGTGGATTTGGCGTTCCATGAAAAGCTCCTCGGTACTGCCTGCCAGGCCCATGTTGGGGCATCGAGCATCGATACGGACCGGGGGGCTCGCGAGGCGCACCTGCGAAACGCCGACTGCCTCGATATCGACCGCTGACCGGAACTGCCGTTCCGCAGCATGAGCATCGTGAGGACCGCCGACGCGCTGCCTTTTTCCCTCGCCAAAGAGAACGGCCGCCGGTTGCCCGGCGGACCGTTTCGATTCTCGGGGCGTCGGAGTGGCGCGACCTATTCCTCCGTCGGCATATGGAGGTACATGCTCTGAATCCCGATCCGTCCCGGGCCGGTGAAGCGGTTGAAGATCAGGTTGCCCGAGCCGCCCAGCATGCCCATCCTCAGGCCGACCATCTTGATCTCCATGTTCACGGTCGGGTCCTTGTAGACCCACCCGCCGGGCTCGACGTCGAAGGCCTCGCCGGGGCCGAGGACGCGCTCGAACACGTTGCCGTAGCCGTGGAGCCAGACGGTGCCGCCGCCCTGGCCGCCGGTGAAGGTGTCGATGAAGATGCCCGTGCCGCCGAAGAGCATGTTCCCGACGCCGCGCAACCGCCGGTAGCTGTAATCCACGTTCGTCGTCGCGGCCAGGAACTGGTGCTCTCGGACTTCGATCGACTGGCCCGGGGTCAGGTTGAGATGGAAGACGTGACCGACTCCGTCACGGCTGAACGCTATCTGGCCGGCGCCCTTTGCCTCGGTCATGAAGATCGGCATGCCGGCGATCACGCGCTTGAAGGCACCCTTCATCGCGTGCATCCCGATCTCCAGGCTGGGGGTCTTCCAGAGCAGGATGTGGTGCTCGAAATAGACGGGCATCGAGCCGTCGAGCTCCATCGTGAGCATCGGCACGAGCTCTCCGTCCGTGCGGAACTGGACGCCCGGGCCCTGCCCTTCGTCCACTGAGGTCGGTAGCAGCTTCGGGATGTAGTCCGTGTGCATCGCGTCCTCTCCTGATGGCCGCTCGGCAGCGGTGGCGGCCCCTCAACTGTAGGGCAGCGAGGGGCGGCCGGTGGCGCTATTTCGAGTTGCGGGGCGCCGTCCCGGCGCGCGGGCCGTCTAGTCTCAGGCCACCTCCGGGAGGCCAGCGGACGTCGCCTGTGCCTGATCGAGGATGACCGGCCGGGGCTCCTCGTCCCGTGCGCGTTCGTCCCGACCAGGCAAGAAAGCGAAGGCCACGATCGCCCCGGCGATGGCGACCAGCGCCCCGACTGTCACCGCCACGATCATGCCGTCGACGAAAGCGCTGCGGGCCAGCGCCAGCAGCGCCTCGCCCTGTGTCGGGGGCAGGTGGCTCGCTACGAGGCCCGCCCCGGCCAGCGAGTCATGCACGGCCGTGCCCGCGTCGGTGGGGAGCAGCGCCGTGGCCGGCCGAACCCCCGCGGCGTAGATCGGAGCCGACAGGCTGCCCAGGATCGCCACACCCAGCGCCCCGCCGAGCTCGCGCGCGGTGCTGTTGATCGCCGAAGCGACGCCCTGCTTGGAGCGCGGCAGGGCCCGGATCATGATCACCGTCAGCGGACTCATGGCGAAGCCCATGCCGCCGCCGACCAGGAAGAGAACGACCGCCACGAACGGATAGCCGTCGTGCGTTCCTGCCAGGCGCAGGATGAGCAGTCCGATGGCGACCGCGGTCATGCCGCTCGATACGGTCGTTCGCGCGCCGAGCCGCTTCGCCACCGCCATGCCGCCGGGGCTGAAGACGGCCATCGCGATCGCCAGGGGCAGGATCGAATAGCCCGTCTCCATCGTGCCGAACGAGAGCACGCCCTGGAGGTACTGGCTGAAGAAGAACATCGAGCCGAAGAGGCCGAAGCTCGTGAGCAGAACCGCCAGCACTGCCGAACCGAAATCCGGTTGGGCGAGAAGTCGGACGTCCAGGAGCGGCTCGCTCGCCGTCAGCTCGCGAACCACGAAGCCGACCAGGAGCAGCGCCGCGGCGGCGAAGAGCGCCAGCTCGAAGGGAGCCGTCCAGCCGTTGGCGGGAGCCTCGATGACGCCGTAGACGAACGCGACCAGGCCACAGATGGAGAGCGCGATGCCGGGCCCGTCCAGCTTCGCTGCGTCCGGAGAGCGACCTTCGGGCACCAGCGCCAGCGATCCGACGATGGAGACCAGGACGATCGGGACGTTGATTAGGAAGATCGATCCCCAGGCGAAGTGCTCGAGCAGCCAGCCGGCCAGCACCGGCCCGGCCACGATGCCGAGCCCGCTGACGCCGGTCCAGATCCCGATCGCCTTCGGCCGCTCCTCCATCGTGAAGACGTTGGCCGTGACCGAGAGGGTAGAGGGCACGATGAGCGCGCCTCCGATGCCCATAGCCGCGCGAAGCAGGATCAGGGCTTCGGCGGAAGGAGCGAAGGCGCTGGCGAGCGAGCCTGTCCCGAAGATGATCAGGCCGATGAGCATGACGCGTCGCCGACCGAACCGGTCGCCGAGCGCGCCGGCCGCCAGCAGCAACCCGGCGAACAACAGGACGTAGCCGTCCACCATCCACTGCAGCTGGCTCGTGTCGGCATGCAGATCGCGGGCGAGCGTGGGCAGGGCGACGTTGAGGATCGTGTTGTCCAGGTTGACGGTGAGGAGACTGACGATTAGGACGGCGAGGATCCACCAGCGGCGGTGGTGGATGGTCGGGTCCGGCATTGGTGCTGCGCTCCTATGCTTGTTCGTACGGTGGACGATGATCGGCTGGTACGCGGTACGCCTCGCGGCTAGTACGACGTACGATTAACGTGGGACAAGGTACTGGTACAATGCACGAGTGTCAAGCCGCTTCTTGGGCAAGGGAGACGAATCGATGAGCGAGGAGAACGGCGGGCTTCCGACTCCGCCGTGGTGGAACAGCCGAGAGGCGCGCCATGCCGCTCGGGGTGAAGAGCGCCGCGTCAGAAGACAGGAGCGCGCGGCTCGGCGGCACGGCTCCGCGGACGCTGCCGCACCCCGCGAGCCTGTGACTCCGGAGCGGATCGCGGACGCGGCACTGCGGGTCATCGACTCGCAAGGGCTCGATGGTCTGACCGTTCGATCTCTGGCCCAGGAGCTCGGGGTCGGGACGATGACCCTCTACTGGTACATCCAGAACAAGGACGAGGTCCTGGATCTGGTGGCGGACCGCGGTCTCGCCGCAGTGCAGTTCCCTCCGGCTGACGTGGAGTGGCGTGCAGGGGTGCGGCAGGTGGCGGTGTCGATGCGAGATGCGCTGCTGCAGCATGGCAACGCCGTGCCGGTGATGGTCGGGCGGGGCGTCTTCGGGCCGAACGGGCTCCGACTGGCCGACAAGACCATGGCCCTGATGCGTTCTGCGGGCTTCGACGAGAACGACGCGGCCGCAGCGTATTTCACGATGTCGAGCTTGGTGATCGGATTCTGCGCCTCGCTGGCAGCGGCAACCGCCGTGACGGGCAAGCCGTCAGGGCCGGGCAGCTACCCAGAGAAGATCCGCCAGTACTTCGATTCGCTGCCACCGGGTCTCTATCCTGATCTTCGCGCGGGAATGCCGTGGCTCTTCTCGGCCAGCCTCGAGGAGCGGTTTGACTTCGACCTGGGCTGCCTGATCGCCGGCTTCGAGGCCAGGCTTGGAGCGAGCCCGGCTGCATCGCAGGAAGAGGAATCGAAGTCATGACGATCCCGAGCGCCACTCCCGTAACCGGTCAACGGCAGTCGCGGTTCAACAGGTTCATGGTTCGATGGCTCTCTTCACCGCTCGGAGCGCTGTCCGGGCGCGTTGTGCTGGTCCGCTATACCGGTCGCGTTTCGGGCCTGCCGCGCCAGCTACCGGTCAACTGCGGGCGCTTCGATGGCGGATACCTGATCCGCGTCGGGCAGCCGGAGCAGAGGAGCTGGTGGCACAATTTCAGGGAGCCCTGGCCCATCGAGCTGGTCCGGGGCCGTCGCGTGACAAGCGGTTCCGCCGTGGCAGTGCCCGGCACCACCGGGCGGGGCCAGCGGATCGCCGCGGACTACTTCGCCACTCACCACGGGGCGGCGAAGCGGGCCGGCCTGGCGAAGATGCACAACGGCGAGCTGCCCACGCCGGAGGCCCTGCAGGCGGCCGCCGCCACGCTCGTTTTCGTCGTCGTCACGCAGTCGCAGCCGGCGCCTCGCTGACGGAGGGGCGATCGAGGTCGGCTGCCGCCGTCTGAGGATGCGGGTCGCCCGGGAGCGATTACGGCTGCTGATTCCTCAGGCCCGTCGGGCGCACGCCGGCGCGATCGGTAGTAGCATGCGCCCTCGCCACCGCCTGTGAGGGGCGGTGAGCAAGCGGTACAGGCGCCATGGACGATCGCCAAGGACCGACGCCGACGGCGTCGGGCAGCGCTGGATCGGCAGCCCGCGAATTGCTGGGCTCTCCCGTTGTGGCGGCCACGCTCTCGTTCCTGCTGCCCGGGCTCGGCCAGGCTGCCGCTGGCAGGTTGCGCCGCGGCGCCCTCATGGCCGTTCCCGCGATCGCGCTTCTGGCCGTTGCGGGCGGGCTGGCTCTCTTCGACCGGCACGACCTCCTCGCGATCGTCACGACTCAGCAGGGGCTGACCGGCGTCCTGGTCGTGGACCTGGCGGCCTTCGCCTACCACCTGTGGTCGATCACCGACGCGTACCTGGTCGCCGGCGGATCGCTCGCCAGTCTCATCCGGCCCAGGCGATCGGCCCAGTGGGCCGGCGCCGCCGCAATCGCGGTCCTGGTCGTCTCGACGGTCGGCATCCACGCCTACGTGGCAGCCGACGACTCTTCGATCGAGCAGGGCCTGACGGCCGTCTTCAACCCCACCGGCGGCCCGAGCTGGCTGGCCGACGGCAACGCGACCGTGCCGCCGGGCTACACGTTGCCGCCGATCCCGAGCGGTGACGACGACCAGATCGATACCCCGCCGCCGACCGCCGAACCGTCGACGCCCGCCCCGACCACGGCTGCGCCCACCGCCTCGGCCACGCCCACCGCCTCGGCCACGCCCACCGCGACACCGTCTCCGGCCGTGGTCTACTCGATGGGCGAGCTGCCGGCCGACAACGACACATCGACCGATTGGGAGAGCGATGGCTTCCTCAACGTCCTGCTGATCGGCGTGGACCAGGGGCCCGGAGGCGGCCGCGCCTACGGCCTTCGCCCAGACTCGATGATCCTGCTCGAGGTGGACATCGCCACTGGCCAGGCGGCCATGTACGGCGTGCCACGGAATCTCATCAACATCCCGTTGCCGCCCCAATCGGCGAAGTACTACGCCTGCCATTGCTACCCTAACCTGGTGGACTACCTGTGGCAGGAGGCGGCGGACACGCACCCGCAGTATTACGCAGAGTACGGCACCGGCCGCTCCGAGACCGCCAGCTACCTGCGCGGCATCGGCGCGCTGCAGGGTGCGGTCGGCGAGCTCACGGGTCTCCACGTCGATGGGTCGGTGGTGATCAACCTGCCGGGCTTCGTGAAGCTAATCAACACGATCGCGCCCGGCGGCCTCTACGTCGACGTCCCGTACGAAGTCAAGCAGGACCCGCGCTTCGGCTACGAGCCGGCCAACGGCGGCCGCGATGTCTACAACATCGACATCAAGGCCGGGCCGCAGCTGATGAACGGCACGGTGGCGCTCGAGTTCGCGCGACTGCGGCACGTCATCGGTCACGACTCGGACTACTACCGGATGCGGCGCCAGCAGATCGTCCTGGAGGCGGTGAGAGCTCAGCTCGATCCCTGCACCTTGCTGCCAAGCATCCCCTCGATCATGAACGCGCTGCCCGGGGCGCTATGGACCAACCTGCCGGTGTGGTCGGTGCCCGACCTGGCCGCCCTGGCCGCGCACATCAACGTCGCCAACATCGCCGGCTACAGCCTCGACCCGGCGACCACGGGCGCACCGTACGACGTCCTCAACGTGGCGGCGCTGAACAAGATCCGAAAGATCGTCGCCCAGGGGCTCGACTCCGTGCCGGCCGGCCTGAGCGCCGGCAGCGGTGGTGCCGGTCTGAGCTGTTAGCGGGCCCGACCGGCGAGCCACGACCGCCTGGCCGCAGGACCGCCGCCCGAGCGGCGGCGGCTTCGATCCGGCCGAGCGGTCGTGATACCATCCCGCTCGCGCCGACATAGCTCAGCGGTAGAGCAGTTGTTTCGTAAACAACAGGTCCTCGGTTCGAATCCGAGTGTCGGCTCCAGCCCCCCGACGGACCGTCCCCGGCAGCGCCATGCGCGACTCGGGCTGACCGTCAGCCTGGTCGGACCTCGAGCCAGACCTTGGTGGCCGCCTGGAAGGAGCCTGAGTAGCTCTCCCAGAAGAACGTCTGGGCGCCAGCCGGTGTGGCAGCGGGCACCTGGTAGACCATCGCCAGGTGGACGCTTTGGTGGGGGGCGATAACTGGCCCGATAGCCGCACAGTTCAGCAGGTAGATGATCGCCCCGTCCGCTTCGTGGTCGGGCATGCCCAGGATGGACTGCGAGTAGCTGGGGCACGGGTCGAGCGAGGCTGCCGTTTCGCCCGTGTTGGTCAAGATGATCGCGTAAGTCATCGGCCGACCGGCCACGGCGTATGCCGGCAACTCGATGGCGCCGACTTCCACCTGGGCCCACGTCGGTTCCGGCGCGGGCTGGGGCGGGTAAGGCTCGAACGGGTAGACGGTCATCGTGTTCGTCCCCGCGCTGCCAGGTTCGCATGCGATCGTGTCGTCGGAGACTTTGACCCGGCCGCGGAGCAGGCCCGACGAAACCTGGATCGCCACCGTCGTCGGCTTTGCGAAGTCCGGGGCGCAGTACGAGTCGAGGCCCGCTTCTACGATGGCCTGAGATCCTGGCCCCAGAGCGACCGGGCCAGTGGGGACCTCCGCCGGGGCGGGTTGAAGGGTCAGCGAGAGCTGCTGGCCGGCCTGCTCGACGGCCACTTGAGGTACGCCCTCGACGTAGCAGGCGGCCGGGCCGGCGTTCGTCACGACCATCTGGATCTCGTTTTCGACGGACCGACCCCACGCTTGAGCCACGGCTACCAGCGTCAGATGGCCGACCGCGCAACGTCGAATGGAAGGTGGCGTCGGGGAGGTCACGGGTGTCGGCACCAAGGGTGTGGGCGTGGCCCCCGTCCAGGCGATCAGCGGCAGGTTGGATGTTGGCATGACCGCGGCGGACGGCGGCGGGGTTTGGCTCGTTCGAGTTGACGTCTCGACCGGAGTGGACTCTGCCATCGGGGCGTGTGACCCGGACGACTGCCCGGCGAGGTATCGCGATGCCCCTGCCGCGAAGATCGTCATGCCCATGACGACCACCGCCAGCATCGCCGTGAGGGGGCTGCGAGCTTTCAGCCTCACCCGATACCCGGTTCCTTCGGCTCCATCAGCGTGGCCTTGCCCGACGGTCTCGTCCTTCATTGCCGTTCCTCCCTCGGTCCAGGCCCACAGGACGAGCGTCGGCCCCTGGATGGGGCGACAGTCGACGCCAGTCTGTCCGTGGCGTGATCGCCAGGACCCCGACGCTGGCCACGGTCAGGCAAAGGATGATTGGCCAGTGGGATAACCTTGAGTTAGTCGTTGGCTTGCGCACGGTCTGGGAGGAGCCTCGGGAACCGCCAGCCGAGCTTTATACTGAGCTATACTCAGTTTGATATATACTCCCCATAGAGCCCGCGCTGCGCCCGATAGGCGGGCGGGGCGGCGCTCGAAGCAGGAGGCTTCTTTGTCCCTCAGCAGTTCAACCCCAAGAACGCCCGAACCCTCGATCGAGCTTGCGGATCTGCTCGGTCACGCCATGCGTCGAGTGCGCCGCGGCACGCGCGCGGCACTCGCTCCGCTGGGCCTGTCGGGCTCGGATGGGCGGGTCGTCCGCCTGCTGGCCGATGGGCCGCTGCGGATGTCGGCGATAGCCGAGCGCCTGGCCGTCGTGCCGCGTGCCGCCACCGACATGGTCGACCGCGTCGAGGTGGCCGGCCTGGTCAGCCGACGGGCCGCCCCACAGGATCGCCGGGCCGTGCTCGTGGAGCTCACGCCGGCCGGTCGGCGGCTGCTGGAGGAGCTCCAGCGGGCGCGCCGGACGAGCGCAGAAGCCGAGTTCGGGGTCCTGTCGGCCGCGCAGCGCGAGGAACTGGCGGGCCTGCTGCGCGCCCTTTGCCAGGGGGGCGGGTGTCTTGCCTGTGCCGCCGATGCGGCCCCTAAGGGAGTCGCGACAGCGCCGGACGCCGTGGCCGGGACGGCCACCAGAGGCGGTCGAGCGCTCGCCGAGCAGGCCGCGAGGCGCGCCCGATGAGCATGCGCCGGGGCATGGGCGGCGGAGGCGGCGGCTGGGGGCTAATGCGCTCGTTCCGCCGGGACGAGTCGGTCACCTCTCAGAAGCTCTCGGCCGGAATCATCCGGCGCATCGCGCGCTTTGCGACGCCCTACCGGGGCATGCTGAGCGTCTTCCTCGTCCTCATCATTCTCGACGCCCTGCTCGGCGCCGCGAGTCCGCTCATCTACCGGGCCATCATCGACGACGGCATCCTGCCCCACAACTCCGGCCTGGTGGTGCAGCTGGCCCTCCTGCTCGGCGTACTGGCAGTGTCGGACGCGGTCCTATCCCTCTGGCAGCGCTGGATCTCAGCGCGGGTCGGCGAGGGGCTCATCTTCGACATGCGCACGCAGGTGTTCGCGCACTTCCAGCGAATGCCCATCGCCTTCTTCACCAGGACCCAGACCGGGGCCCTGGTGAGCCGGCTCAACAACGACGTGCTGGACGCGCAGCAGGCCTTCACCGACACGTTCTCGTCGGTGGTCGGCAACGTCATCACCGTGGCCATCACCCTCGCCGCCATGCTGCTGCTGTCATGGCAGATCACGTTGGTGGCGCTCGCTCTTCTGCCGATCATCCTGCTGCCGGCTCGCTGGGTGGGCCGGCGGATCCAGGCGCTGACTCGCGAGAGCTACAACCTCAACGCCAAGATGATCTCGATGATGACCGAGCGCTTCAACGTGGCCGGGGCGCTCCTGGTGAAGCTGTTCGGCGAACCCCTGCGCGAGATCCGGAGCTTCGAGGAGAAGGCGGGTCGGGTGCGCGACATCGGGGTCACGCAGGCCATGTACACGCGGGTGTTCATGGCCGCGATCCTGCTGACCGCGTCGCTGGCCACCGCTCTCGTCTACGGCTGGGGCGGGGTGCTGGCCGCCTCGGGCGCGCTGCAGGTCGGCACGGTCGTCGCGCTGACCGCGTACCTGAACCGTCTATACGCCCCCTTGACGGCCCTTTCGAACGTGCAGGTCGACATCATGACCGCCCTGGTCAGCTTCGACCGCGTCTTCGAGGTGCTCGACCTCGAGCCCATGGTCGCGGAGAAGCCGGGCGCCGTGGCCATCCCGGCCGGCCTGGCCACCATCGAGTTCGACCACGTCGACTTCAGCTACCCGAAGGCGGAAGAAGTGTCCCTGGCTTCGCTGGAGTCGGTCGCGGTGCTCGACCAGGCTCCCTCACAGCAGGTTCTCTTCGACGTGTCGTTCACGGCCCAGCCGGGCCAGCTGGTGGCGCTGGTAGGTCCGTCCGGCGGCGGGAAGACCACGATCAGCCACCTCATTCCACGCCTGTACGACGTGCGTTCGGGCGCTGTCCGCATCAACGGAGTGGACGTGCGCGATGCGACCCTGGAATCGATCCACCGCGCGGTGGGAGTGGTCACCCAGGACGCGCACATGTTCCACGACACGATCCGGGCCAACCTGCAGTACGCCAAGCCCGACGCCTCCGACGAGGAGCTGGTCGACGCACTCCTGGCCGCGCAGATCATGCCGCTGGTCGAATCGCTGCCGGCCGGCCTCGACACCGTGGTGGGCGATCGCGGTTACCGGCTGTCGGGTGGTGAGAAGCAGCGCATCGCGATCGCCCGGCTGCTGCTCAAGGCGCCCCGCATCGTGGTGCTCGATGAGGCGACGGCCCACCTCGACTCGGAGTCGGAACTGGCGGTCCAGCTTGCGCTCCGGACGGCGCTGGCCGGCCGCACCTCCGTCGTCATCGCGCACCGGCTCTCCACCGTGCGCGAGGCCGATCAGATCCTCGTCGTCGTGGAGGGACGCATCGTCGAGCGCGGCACCCACGGCGACCTGCTAGCCGCCAACGGCGTGTACGCCGAGCTGTACCGAACGCAGTTCTCGCGGCAGGGTGCGGTCGAAACGCGCACTCCGGACGCGTCGCTGTCCGCGGCGGGCTGAGCGGGGTCCAGCGGCGCGCGCCCGCGGCCGGTGCTAGCGAAGGCGCGCGAGGACGTCGGCGACGATCTCCGGCGGGGGTCGGTGCGCGGCGATCGCGGCTCCGGGCTCGTCGGCGTCGAGCGGCTCGAGCGTCGCGAGCTGGCTGGTGAGAAGCGAGGGGGGCATGTAGTGCCCGGCTCGGCGCTCCAGGCGATCCGCGATGGCAGGCGCCGGGACCACGAGATGGGCGAACCAGACCGACGGATGACCGCGCCGCAGGAGATCGCGGTACGCGCGCCTGAGCGCCGAGCAGGTGACGATGGCGCTCTCCCCGGCGCGCTCGCGCTGGCCGATCCACGAGGCGATCGCCTCCAGCCAGGGCTCGCGGTCCGCGTCGGTCAGTGGCTGGCCCGACCGCATCTTCTCCACGTTGGCCGGCGAGTGGAAGTCGTCCCCCTCGGCCGTGATCCAGCCGAGGCGGTTCGCGAGGGCCTGCATGACCGTCGACTTTCCGCAGCCGCTCACGCCCATGACGATGATCGTGGTGGTCCGCGAACTGCCGCGCGGCTTACCGGTGACGGGTCGCGGCGCGCTCATCGCGGCGCTCGTCTTTGCCGGTCCGGCGTCCCCGGGTCCGACGTCTGCGGGTCCGGCTTGGCGGGCCCCGACGGCGGCATCGAGCGCGCCAGCGCCGCGGCGCGCTCGAGAGCGGTGCGGACCGGAAGGCCTAGGCGTTCCGCTGCAGCCGCCGAGTCCGAGTATTCCGCCTGCACCGTCACCGCTTCGCCGTCGAGGAGGCCGCGCTTGACCCGAGCCTCGCAGCCCTCCACCTGAACGACGACTTCGTCGCGGGTCAGCGCCCTGCGGGCGACCGGCCGCAGCCGGAGGACATCCAGGGCGAAGGTCGCCACCGCCGGAGCGAGGGCCGCAGCGGCGACCAGGCCCGACGCGCCGGCAGATGCGTCGATCCACACGCAACGGTCCTGTTGTGCCACTGGCATCTCCTCGGGCATACGGCAGCACTCGTGGACGGCAACCGCCGACAATAATGGAGCAGCACTCGCTCCGCGCCACGCCAATCCTGGCCACCGCGACCGGAGAAACTGGAAGGACAGTCATGATTCGAACCGTCGTCGCCCCCGAGCGAGAGGGCGACCTCATAGGACTCGCCCTGGTCGATCTCGATACCGGCCAGTCGTTCGGGTCTCCCGGCGAGCTCGAGACGGCGGTCGTCATCCTCAGCGGCGTGGTCGACGTCGAGGAGGACGGCAGGTCGCTCGGGTCGGCGGGCGCACGATCGTCGGTCTTCGAGGGCCCGGGCCACGCCGTCTACGCGCCGTCCGGGACGGCTCTTCGGCTGAGAGCAGGGGGACCCGCGCAGCTCGCCGTCGCCACGGCCCCGGCCGGCAAGGGAGCGCCGTCAAAGGCGCGCATCATCGCCCCCGGGGACCAGCGGATCGGGGAGGTCGGCAAGGAGAACTGGCGGCGCAGCGTCCGAACGATCCTCGGCCCCGAGAATGCCGCGAGCCGGCTGCTGCTGGGTGAGACGATCAACCCGCCCGGCAACTGGTCCTCGTACCCGCCGCACAAGCACGACCGCGAGGCGCCACCCGAGGAGGTCCGGCTCGAGGAGGTCTACCTCTTCAAGGTCGACCCGGCCGGTGGCTTCGGAGTCCAGGTCCGGTACGACGATGCCGGCGCGGAGGCGTTCACGGTCCGCGACGGCGATGTGGCCGTCATCCGGAGCGGCTACCACCCGGTCGTGGCGGCTCCCGGCTACGCGCTCTACTACCTGTGGGTCATGGCCGGCGAGGGCCGCCGCATGATCCCACATCTCGACCCGGCCCACGCCTGGGTCCAGGAGTCGTAGCCATGGCAGCGGGCGTTGTTGCGGGCGACTCGGGGGCGGGCCAGGCAGGCCCGGCTATCTTCGACCTGACCGGTCGGGTGGCCGCGGTCATCGGCGGTTCGGGCGTGCTGGGCGGCGCCGTCTGCCACGGCCTCGGCGGCGCCGGTGCCACGGTCGCGGTCATGGGCCGCTCGCGCGAGCGAGCCGATCAGCGCGTGGCGGCCCTCGAGGCCGAGGGCATACGAGCCGCCGCCGTGATCCTGGACGCGTCGGATCGAGCATCGCTGGAACGGGCGCGCCTGGAGGTCGAGGAGCGTCTCGGTCCCGTCGACATCCTCGTCAACGCGGCCGGCATCAACAGCTCGACGCCCTTCTTCGACATCGACCTGGAGGAGTGGCACCGCATCCTGGCCTCGAACCTGACCTCCGTCCTGCTCGCCTGCCAGGTCTTCGGACGGGCAATGGCCGACCGCGGCCAGGGCGGGACGATCATCAACTTCTCGTCGGCCTCCTCGGAGATCCCGCTGTCGCGCGTTCTCACCTACTCCGTCTCCAAGGCCGGGGTCAACATCCTGACCCGCTACCTGGCCCGCGAGCTGGCACCGCACCGGATCCGGGTGAACGCCATCGTGCCCGGCTTCTTCCCGGCCGAACAGAACCGCAAGCTGCTCGACGAGAGCCGCATCGAGGCGATCCTCCGGCACACGCCGGCTGGCCGGCTGGGCGAGCCCAACGAGTTGGTCGGGACGATCGTCTGGCTCGCTTCGGAGCGCGCCTCGGGCTTCGTGACGGGAGCTCTCATCCGCGTGGACGGTGGCTTCAGTGCGATGACGATCTGAGAATCGGATCGGGGCCCGGAGCCGGCGGGAGCGGCGTCAGGCCGGCCGGCCCCGGGCGATGAGCGCGCCGACGGTGCCGGCTCCCACGCCGTCGTCGACGCCGACGACGGCGACACCCGGTGCGCACGACCAGAGCATGGCCAGCAGGCTGCGGTGCAGCATCGGTTTCCTGGACGACACATCCGATGGGCCGGCCGTGCCCCCTGGCCCGGCGTGGAGCCGGGGGTCGGTCGGTGTAGAGTTGAAGAGTCATCCCACCTCGCGCTGCGAGGCGCGCGACCGGCTTCGGACCGGCGATGTCGCGGAGAGGCGAGCCCTGCCGATGCACCCCGAGAAAACTCGACACCCGGCTCTCTCGCCCGAAGCGCTCGCCGACCCGCCTGCCGCGGCCGCCTCAGGCCCGGTGACGCGCGCCTCCCGTCGCGAGCCTTTCGCCGAGTTCATGCGTGGCACTCTGCCGCGCTGGGCTCTCGTCCGGCAGCGCATGGATGCGACTGAGGTCTCGGACGTGGCCGCGGCCGTGGGCGCGGCGCTCGAGCCGGTCCGGGCGTCGATCGAGCCCGGCTCGCGGGTCTGCCTGGCGGTGGGCAGCCGGGGCATCGACCGGATCGACGAGGTCGTTCGGGCCGCCGTCGCGTGGGTCCGCGCCGCCGGCGCCGAGGTCTTCGTGGTGCCGGCGATGGGCAGCCACGGCGGCGCCACCCCGGAGGGCCAGCTCGAGGTGCTCGCCTCCTACGGCATTACCCCCGAGTCGATCGGCTGCCAGATCCGATCTAGCATGGACACGGTCGCGCTGGGCGAGGTCCGCCCCGGCCTCCCGGTCTTCGTGGACCGCAACGCCTTCGAAGGCGCCGACGTGATCGTCCCGATCAACCGCGTCAAGCCGCACACCGACTTCACGGGCGAAATCGAGAGCGGCGTCATGAAGATGATCGCTATCGGGCTCGGGAAGCAGCGCGGCGCCGACACGCTCCATCGGCAGGGCTTCGCCACGTTCTACGAGCTCATTCCCGCGGTCGCCGAGTTCACCATTTCCAAGGTCAACATCCCGTTTGGCCTGGCCCTCGTCGAGAACGGCAACGCCAGGCTGTGGCGGATCGAGGCCCTGCCGCGCGACCGGCTCCGGGAACGCGAGCGGGAGCTGCTGGTGACGGCCCGCGGGCTGATGGCCCGGCTGCCCCTCGGCAGTATCGACGTGCTGGTGCTCGACTACATCGGCAAGGACATCAGCGGCCTGGGGATGGATTCCAATGTCGTAGGTCGCTACTACGCGGGACCGACCGGTGCGGGCCCGAGCATCCAGCGGATCGTCGTCCGAGATCTGACCGCCGAGACCGAGGGCAATGCCGTCGGCATCGGCCTGGCCGACGTCGTGCTGCGGCGCGCCGTCGAGAAGATGGACGCGCACAAGACGTACATGAACTCCATCACGGCCAAGACGCCCGAAGGTGCCCGAGTCGCGCTCACGGTGGACACGGATCGGCAGGCACTCTCCGTCGCCATTGCCTGCTGCGTCAAAGTCGAGCCGCTCGATGCGCGGATCATCCGGATCCGTGACACCAAGCACCTCGAGCTGCTGTACGTCAGCGAGCCGGCGCTCCAGGAGGTGCTGGGGACCGGGGGCTGCGAGATCGTGCAGCCGCCCGACGCGATCGAGTTCGACCGCGCCGGGATGTTCGCCTCGTCGCTGTCGTAGAGGCCACCGCCCGGCGCGCGAGAGCGCCCGAAGAGCCCGTAGGGGTCCGCTGGCCGGGCAGAAAGCTCGGCCGGGCAGACACGGGGCAGGACACTCCGGGGCGTGACGCAGTGCGGCGGTGCTCGAACGCGCCACCGGTACTAAGGGGTGGGTGGAGGCGCCGTAGGGCCGCGGTAACCTCGCCGAGTCTCAACAGGGGGCTCGCCCAGCCCTTGACCGAGCAGCAGGAGCCTCCGTGCTCATACCTTTTACGGGTTACGCCCTGGGTCGCCGCTACATCGGATACGTCGAGTGCGTGGGCGAGCGTCTGACCGACCTGCTCAACAGGACCGAATACGTCGTCATTCGCGAAGCCTTTGTCGAGAGCTTCGAGGACGGCACGGTCGTGAACCTCGGCGAGGGCGAGATCGGTCGCTCGATCCTGTACGCGGTCGAGACCGCCGGCGACTCCGGCGACGGGGCGCGTCGCATCCAGACCGTGCGCCACAGGCTGCAGGTTCAGCTGGGCCCGTACAGCGCCCTGGGGCTGCTGCACTCCATGCCCGGCCAGATGCCGCTGCCGTATCTGACCTCGCGCGGGCCGATGATCCCGCTCTCCGACGCCACTCTGGGGTTCGCCAGCCGAGGCAACCTGCGTATGCGGGACGTGGGGACGCTGATCGTCAATCGCGACCTGGTCGACTGGGTCCGCGCCAGCGACGACGAGGCCGCTGCATTCCCGGGCGTACCGGTCGTCACCGACCGGGCCTGAGCGCCCGGCCCGACCGTCGGGCGCGATCTGCGGACCAGACCGGCGGAACCGAGCGGCGGACCGGCGGGCGTCGCCGGGCTTACAGCCCCAGCGTCTCCCTGATCGTCTTGAGCCCCTCGACCACGTTGGCGACGTGGTCCTCGAAGGCGACTCCGAGTTCTTCCGCCCCCTTGAGCAGTTGGTCGCGTGGCACCTGGCGGGCGAAGCCCTTGTCCTTCATCTTCTTGACGACGGCACGTGGATCGACCTCGTCCAGGCTGCGGTTGGGACGCACGTAGGCGACGGCGATCACGAAGCCCGACAGTTCGTCGCAGGCGTACACGGTCTTGGCCAGCAGAGACGTTCGCGGGATGCCGGTGTGGTCGCCATGGCCCAGCACGGCCTCCACCACGGCCTCGGGGTAGCCACGCTGGCGCAGCTCTTCGGCGCCTCGCAGCGGGTGGGTTTCGGGATAGCGCTCGTAGTCGAAATCGTGCAGGAGGCCGGCGATGCGCCAGGTCTCCAGCTCGGGTTCGGCGATGCCGAAGCGGTTGGCGCCGTACCAGGTCACGGCCGCCTCCACGGCAAGGCCGTGCTTGCGCAGCGCCTCGCTGGGTGACCACTCGGCCAGAAGCCGCCACGCCTCCTCGCGATTAGGGCTTGTCATCGGCAACTCCATCGCTACGTTCTGGCCGCGAGCGTAGCATCCGCGCAAGCGCGATGGAACCATCCACTGGCTCTCGAATGGAGCCGCACGAACGCGCGATCCCTGGGCCACCCGTACGGCCTGCTGCCCCGGTCGCGCCGCGCTACGATCCGCTCGTGAGCACCCTCAGAGTTGCCCTCGTCCAGCTGGCTGCGGACCAGGACGTGGCCGCGAACGTGGAGAGAGCGGTCGCGCTGGTGAAGCGGGCCGGCGAGCGGCGTCCTCACCTGGTGGCCCTGCCCGAGATGTTCCTGTACCGCGGCCCCGCGGCGGGCATGCGTGAGTACGCCACCGAGCTGCCCGGGCCGCTCACGGAGCCGTTCGCTGAGCTGGCCCGCAGCCTGGACACCTGGATCCTGCTGGGCAGCCTGGCGGAACGCTCGGCCGACCCGGCGCGGCCCTACAACACGTCGGTCCTGCTGGACCCTGCCGGCCAGATGTGCGTCCGCTATCGCAAGCGGCATCTCTTCGACGTCTCGATCGACAATGGTCCGTCGGACCGCGAGTCCGCGCGGACCATGCCGGGCCACGACACCGTCGTGGCGGTCATGCAGGGCGTGGCCCAGGAATCGGACGTGCGAATAGGGCTCAGCATCTGCTTCGACCTGCGTTTCCCGGAGCTCTATCGCGAGATGGCAGCGGCCGGGGCAGTGTTGATAGCCGTGCCGGCCAACTTCACTGAGGCAACGGGGCGGGACCACTGGGAAGTGCTGCTGCGCGCCCGGGCGATCGAGAACGGCGCCTTCGTTATCGCGCCGGCGCAGTGCGGCGTCGGCGGAGGAGTGCCGACCCACGGCCGCACCATGGTCGTGGACCCATGGGGCATCGTGATCGCCCAGGCCCCGGACGGGCCGGGCGTGGTCGTGGCCGACCTCGAGATGGAGCGGGTCGTCCAGGTCAGACGTCAGCTCCCGACGCAGCCGCAGGCTGAGGGACAAGGGCAGCGGTCCTGACGACGCAGACCCAGTAACCGTCGGCCCCGGCTGGGACTAGCGTGAACAGCCCCCGAGATGGAGCGACACATCTCGGTCATCGTGGCCTCATCTTCAGCGCTCCTATCAACGCCTGCAACGGGGTTCGCCCAGCGGTGAGCCTGCCTGTGTGGGCTCTCCCTTCGGCGGTGACAGCGTGCACAGCGAACGGTGACAGCGCGCACAGCCCCGGTTGGCCGCCGTTCTGGGGCGCCAGCGCCGAGTCCGGGCCGGCGGCGGGCGGCTCAGCTCTCCTCGCCGGCCGGCTCCCCCGGCAGCGAGATCGTAATGGCTGCGCCGCGCCCCGCGCTCGCCGGCTCCAGCCAGAGCTCTCCGCCCATCGCCTGAAGGAGCTGGCGCGAGACGTACAGGCCCAGCCCGGTGCCCTCGCCGCTTGGCTGGCCCGCGCCCCGCGTGAAGCGGGTGAAGAGGCGCGCGCGGTCGGCCTCGGAGATGCCCGGGCCGTGGTCCACGATGGTGACGTGGATCCGATCGATCGTGTCGTCGGCGCGAACGGCCACCTCGACCTTGCCGTCGCGGCCGCCGTACTTCACGGCGTTGTCCAGCAGCGCCCACAGCACCTGGTCCAGCTGATCGGGGTCCGCCACGGCCAGCCAGCCGCGGGCATCGTCCGCCAGCTCGAACGTGGCGCCCGTGGCGTTGAGCGCCTCCCAGGCGCGCCGAACCCGCGGCGCCACGGCGATCACCTCCGGTTCGGCGCGCAGCACTCCGGCCTCGAGGCGGGTGACGGTCAGCAGCTGGCGGACCAGCCGGGTCAGGCGGCCCGACTGCTCGGCCACGATGGCCAGCCGGCGGTCCGTGTCCGGGTCCGTCGTTGTCGTCCGGAGCTGCTCCACGTAGGCTCGGATGCTGGTCAGCGGCGTCTGCAGGTTGTGGCTGACGCCGCGCAGGAACTCGTCCTTGGCGGCGTCGAGCTCGCGCAGCTGAGCGTTCTGGCTCTCGATCCGGCCGAACAGCTCGGCGTTGCGCAGGGCCACCCCAACCTCGCTGGCGAAGAGCTCGAGGAGGTCCTGGTCGGCGCGCTCCCAGTTGCGGGTCGCCGGCAGATGGCCAGTCAACACACCCAGGGTCTCGGCGCCGGCACGGATCTCGGCGCGCACGGGGCACGGGTCGCCTGGGATCTTCTCCTCGCGGGCGACGGCGTCGGCGCTGCCGAGCCACACCTGGCTGTCGATCAGGCCGTATATCTTGCGGGCATCGCGGCCGGCCTGAGCCGCCAGCGGCTCCACTCCCTGGCTTGGGGCGTAGGCGGCGACCGCGACCAGCAACGCGGCCAGCTCGGCGTTGCGGCGCTGCACATCGGCGGCGATGCGGTTGTGGCTCTCGGCTAGGCGGGCCAGCTCGTCGTCGCCGGTGAGGTGGATCGGGGGACTCGACTCGCCTGCCGCCACGCGCTCCACCGCGGCGGTGAGCCGACGCAGCGGCGCGGTCACGCTGGCGACGACCAGGTACGCGGCCAGCAGCCCGAAGAAGGCAGCCCCGGCGATGGCGAGGGCGAGGAGGCTCGTGACGGCGCGCTCGTTGTTCTCCCAGCCCGCAGCGAGGACGAGGATGCCGAAGATCGCGAGCGGCAGCACGGCCGCCACCATCAGGCCGATCGTGAGCAGGACGCGGAACGGCATGTCGAGGCCGAAGCTCCGACCTCGGGCGCGAGCGCGTGGCGCCCTTTCGGCCTTGCCTTCGGGTCGGCGGTCCCCTTCGGCCCTGCGGTTGACTCCGGCGGGCGGCTCGTCAGGCATCGTCAGGGCTCGCGACCAGGCGATAGCCGACGCCTCGGACGGTAAGCAGGTGAATGGGCCGGTCGGGATCGACCTCTACCTTCTGCCGGAGACGGCGCACGGAAACCCAGACGTAGGATGGCTCGGCCCCTTCGGTTTCGGCCCAGCCGCGCGCCAGGAGCGTCTCGGTCGTGACGATTTCGCCCAGGTTGGCCGCGAGGGCATGGAGGAGGCGCGACTCGGTCGGCGTGAGCTGGACTTCCCTGCCGGCGACCGTCACGGCGCGACGGTGCAGGTCGAGTGTCAGGTTCGGCCCCAGGACGAGCGACTGGCGCGGGATCCGATCGCCCAACCGGCGCAGGACGCGCTGGATTCGGGCGCGCAGCTCCGGGTAGTGATAGGGCTTGGCGACGTAGTCCTCGGCGACCTCGTTGAGCAGGCTGGCCTTGCTGTCGGCCGTGTCGATGGCCGAGAGGACGATGATCGGTAGATCCGCCTCGGCCTTGATCTGGCGGGCCAGGGCCAGGCCGTCGATGCGCGGCATCATCAGGTCTAGGACGATGAGATCGGGCCAGCCGGCCTCCAGGCGCCGTAGCGCCTCCTGGCCGTCGCGTGCGGTGGCGACCTCGAAGCCGTCGTCGCGCAGTTGCTCGGACAGGACGACGAGCAGGTTGGGGTCGTCGTCGACGAGCAGGATCCGTCGCGCCCTGTGCTCGATCATTCGCGCTTCGTGCCTCCCCCGAGAGCGCCGGTGGCGCTGCGGCGAGTATAGGTGGGGGAGTGGCGCGCCGGCCGGCCTCGCCGCTTGCCGAGAAGGGATGGTCTGTGGCCCTACTTCGCCATCGGGTCGAAGTAGCGGCAGCGCGGAGCGAGCGGGCAGTGCTCGCAGTCTGGGCGCTGAGCGTGGCAGGTGCGGCGGCCGTGGGTGATGAGCGAGACGTGGGCTTCGTACATCTGGTCGGGCGCCAGCATCTCCAGGTAGTAGTCGTGGGCCTGGTCCGCCTCGGCCCTGGGCGGGATCAGGCCGATCCGCCGACTGACGCGATGAATGTGACGATCCACGGGCATCAGCGGCGTGCCGAAGCTGAACAGCAGCACCACCGAGGCGGTCTTCTTGCCGATGCCCGGGATGGCGGAGAGCCAGTCGCGGGCCTCCAGCGGCGGCATCGGGGCCAGGAACTCGAGCGAGTAGCTGCCGCCGGCGGTGCGGATGGCAGCCAGCGCGGCCTGAACGCGTGGCGCTTTCTGTGGGGCGAGCCCGCCGGGGCGGATGACCTCGATCAGCTCGCTCAGCGGTGCGGCTTCCACGGCGGACCAGTCGGGTGGGGGCAGATCCGGCAGGCCGCGGCCGCCCCAGCCGGGGAACGCGCGCGGTTCCGTGGAGGCGCCGGCCGTGACCGGGGCGGACGGATAGGCGGCCCGAAGAGCGGAGAAGGCGGCCTCGGCATTGGTGTCGGCGCTGTTCGCGGATAGGATGGTCAGCACCAGCTCGCTGACGGGATCGAGGCGGGGCTGCCAGACGGGCCGGCCGTTGGTTTCGGCGAGGCGGTCGAGGACGAATCCGATCAGGCCGGGGCGTTTGGCGTCCAGCCTGCGGGCCCAGGCGCGGGCGACATGTTGGGGGTCGAGCCTTCGCGGACGCGAGGTCGATCTGGCGGACTTGGCGCTCGTTTTCGCGGACCGCCTGGCCGATTTGGCGGACGCGGCCGACCTGGCCGGCGCCGGCCGATCGCTCGGGCTCACGCCGGCGAACCCTGCCTGTCGGCGACCTCGGCGACGACGGCCCCAAGAGCCACGAGTCGGGCCAGCCGCTCACCTGTCGAGGCCACCAGCGGCACCGCCTTCGCCATCGCCTCGCGCAGGGCCATCGGCCGGTCGAGAACCGGGACCGCGACGCAGCCCTGCGCCGCCAGAGTCGCCACTCCCTCCGGGGTGACGGCACCGCCGACGGCCAGGCACGGGATCCCGGCCGCGGCCGCTCGCCGGGCCACGCCCAGGGCCGTCTTGCCGAACGCAGTCTGGGCGTCGATCTGGCCCTCGCCCGTGATCACCAGGTCGGCCCCGGCCAGCCGTTCGTCGAAGCCCGTCTCCTGCATCACCAGCTCGACGCCAGGGATAAGCTCGAACGAGCGCAGGCGCTTCGCCAGGCACATCAGCCCGAAGCTCGTGCCGCCGGCCGCCCCGGCTCCGGGCAGATCGCGAGCCCGCACCCCCGAGGCAGCTTCCAACAGGTCGGCGAAGCGGGTCAGCCAGGCCTCGAGAGCGGTCACGTCCTCCGGCCACGCCCCTTTTTGCGGGGCGTATACGGCGGCCGCTCCCTGCTCGCCAAGGAGGGGATTGGTGACGTCGCAGGCGACGCGCAGCTCCAGGTCGCCCAGCCGCTGGTCCAGGCTCGCCAGGTCGACCGCAGCCAGTTCGGGGATCGGGCCGGGCAGCGGCTCCGGCGCCCCGCCGCGATACCAGACTCCCAGGCCATGCAGCAGCCCGGCGCCGCCATCGGTGGTGGCGCTGCCACCCACGCCCATGACCACGTGGCGGATGCCCGCGTCCAGGATCGCCCGCAGGATCTCGCCCGTCCCCTCGGTCGTGGCTGCGAGCGGCGCCCGCGGCTCGTCGGCCGGGAGGCGCGACAGTCCCGATGCCTCGGCCAGCTCCACGGCGGCCCTCTCCCCGTCCAAGGAGCGCAGCCAGCGGGCCGCGAGCGGCCGGCCCAGCGCGTCGTGGGCCGGGCACTCCTGCCATTCCCAGCCGCCACTCTCCGCGATCGCCTCGAGCGTGCCCTGGCCCCCGTCGGCGAGCGGTGCCAGGATCAGCTCGTCCGTCGGCCGAGCCCGCGCCCAGCCCTGCGCCAGCGCCCTCGCCACCGCCACGGAGGTGAGGGAGCCTTTGAAGGAATCGGGAGCGATCAGGACTCGGAGCCGGCGCGAGTCGTTCATGCGATCGCTAAGGCTCGGCCGGAACGCCGGACTCAGGCGCAAGCCGCGAGCGGTCGTCGCGGTCCGCCCCGGCGGCCGGCCCAACAGAGGTGGCCGGCCCAACAGCGGCGGCCGGCCCTGCCGTGACGCGCCGCCCCGCTTCGCCGGCCGGCCCTGCCGCCATCCGCCGCTTCGCCAGGTACTCGGGAATCTGGATCATCGGCGGCCGTTCGTGATCGGCCAGCTCTATCACCTCCAGGCCGAGCTTGCCCGCACCCGATCGCGGCAGCTTCATCGTGGAGCCGAGCTCGGCGAAGAGCCGCGCCTTCTGTCGCTCCTCCGTCCGCTTCATCACGGCCTGGAGAATGGCGAAGCTCATCCGCGAGAGCCCCTCGAGCTCCTGGTTGCGGTGGATCCGTCGCTCCAGGTCCACCTGGCCGAGTCCTTCTAGGCCGCACCGTTCGGCGACATCGATCAGGTGGCCGATCTCCACGGCGTAGCCGGTGAAGAACGGGATCGTCTCGAGCAGGCTTCGACGCCCGGCATACTCGCCGGAAAGCGGCTGGATCAGGCCGGACAGCTCCGGGTAGAAGAGGTTGATCAGCGGCCTCGCCACCAGCTCCGTGACACGCCCGCCGCCGCCCTCCTTGAGGACGCCGCCCTCGACGATCGGCCGGCGGTAGTAACCCTTGACGTATTGCAGCCGCTCCTCGGCGATGAGCGGGCCGATGGTGCCGTAGACCATCCGGGGATGCCAGTTGCGAACGTCGGTGTCCGCCCAGACGACGATGTCGCCGGAGGTTTCATAGAGGCTCTTCCACAGGGCTTCGCCCTTGCCGCAGAAGCTGCCGTAGCGGGGCAGGACCTGGGAGTGGATGGCGACACGGGCGCCCTCGGACTCGGCGATCTCGCGCGTGGCGTCGGTCGAGTCGGAGTCCATGACGAGCAGCTCGTCGACGAGGGGATGGCGCTCCATCAGGTCGCGTCGGGCGCGGCTCACGATGGCGCCGATCGTCTCCGCCTCGTTGAGAGCCGGCAGAACGAGGCTCACCGTCAGCCCGGCCTGCTTCTTGAGGCGGGCGAGACGGTCCAGATCGCCGAACTCGCGGTGGTGGAAGTTGGACTCGCCGAACCAGCGCTCCACGCGGAGCGGCACCGCCCGCGACTCGGTGGCGGCCTTCTCGGCCGCGGCCAGCGATTCGGCCCGCTTCTCGAGCTGGTCGAAGACGGCCTCGCCGATGGCCTCTCGCGTCTTGACGACGATCACCGTCTTCTGCGACCGGGCCGCCACGGCCTCCGGCAGCGCCCCGAACAGCAGGGTCTCTCCGTTGTCGGTGGCTGGCGAGGCGGCAGCGCCCATGACGACCACGTCGGCCTTTTCGGCCTCGTGGAGGATGGCGTTGCGGACGTTCGGCGCCTCGACAACGGCCTGCTCGACATGGCCGTCGGCGTGCTGGCGGATGAAATGGGCGAGCGCCGCGGTGGCCTGGGTGCGTATGGCATCGGTCAGGCCGGTTGGAACCACGTGCAGGGCCACGACGTTGCCCCCGCTGTGTCGGGCCAGGGCATCGGCGAAGCGGAGGGCCAGCTCGGCGTGAGGGCCGCCACGGATCGGCACGAGAATGCGCCCGATCTTCATCGGCGCGCCCTGCTTCACGACCGCTATGTCGCAAGGCGAGTCGCGGACGACCTCGTCGATCGTGGGGCTGAAGACGGTGGGCCGCTCGCCCGGCCTGGGAGTCGATTGCCTGCCGCCCCAGCCCATGACGATCAGCTCCGCGTCCAGCTCGGTGGCGGCCTCCACAACCCCCTCCGCTGCGCGCCGTCCGATGCGCACCACGGTGTGAACCGTCACGCCCTCCGGGGCGAAGTCGAGGACCCGCTGCAGCAGGCGGCGGGCCTGGCGGGCCTGGGTGGCTCCATCGCTGAGTGGAGTGCCCTCGGGCACCTCCACGATGCCCAGTACGGTGAGAGCGCCGCCCTTGCGGTCGAGCAGAGCTGCGCCGATGCGGACCAGCTCCTCTGCCGTGAGCGGGTTTGCGACCGGGATCAGGATTCGACAGGGTAGCGGCGAGCGGATCACTCGGCCGCCTCCTCTGCCGCCATATCGCCGGCCCTGGCGCCGGCTGGCGCCGGTTTGACGTCCGCCTTCTGCGCGGCGGCGTTCCAGCGCTCGACGAGGTACGGCTTGAGCAGCTCGAACTCCCGGGCCTGCCGTTCGACGCGCTCCTCTGCCTGCTCCCCGGACAGGCGGCGGTTCTCGATCACGAGTCGGCCGACGCGCCCGAAGTAGATCGGCACCAGGGCGGCCACGAGGCGTTCCGTGGCGATGCCGCCGAAGGCGGACGAAACCAGCAGGTCGTAGAAGACTCGCGCCCAGAC
Organism: Candidatus Limnocylindrales bacterium; assembly: GCA_050014975.1. GTDB lineage: Bacteria > Chloroflexota > Limnocylindria > Limnocylindrales > CSP1-4 > Fen-1039. The sequence goes on along the minus strand of JBEKCH010000015.1, from coordinate 20,332 downwards.
GTCGTCGGGGAAGTGGAACCCGGCCACGGCGTCCGAAAGCTCGTCGGTCGAGGGCATTCCACCCGCTCCCGCCGGCCCCCCTTCCGACTCGGCCCCAAGTCCGAACTTGCGAGCCGCCGCCTCGGCCATGGCGCCGGCCTCCTGGGCCAGCTCGATGACGCTCTTGTAGTTGTCCGGATTCAGCATCCGGCGCCAGGTGGCCGCGACGGTCAGGGATCCGGAGTGGAACTGGCTGAGCAGGCGCAGCGTGTTCACCTCGACGGGGGCCGGATCGGCGTATCGCTCGAAGCCGTAGGCAGGCACGTCGTGGCTGGCGGTGATCTCCAGCCATCGATGGGCGTTGTCTTTGGCGAGCGCGAGCAGCGTCCCGACGACCTGGCGGAACATCGGGCCGAGGTCCGAGCCGGGATCCTTGGGATCGTGGATCTTGGCGCCCAGGCGGCTCTGGCAGACGGCGAAGCCGCCCGTCACCGCTGTCGTCGTCATCCAGATGTCGATGCCGAAGCGCGACACGTCCGGGCTCCAGGTCTCCTGCGCCAGGTAGTCGCGGATCAGGTCGCCGCTGACGCCGAAGTCGCCGCCGATCGGCTGGCGGATGCGGTGTCCGTACAGCGCTCGAGTCACCGGGTAAGTGACCGTGTTCGTGATCGTGCCGTCGTACTTGTGGCGGGCGTAGAGCGGTGCCACGAAGTCGTACCCGCCCTTGAGGATCGGGCCGGCCAGCAGCTCGATCCACTCGGGCACGATCGAGCGCAGGTCCGAGTCCACCACCACCAGGGCCCCAACCTCCAGCGCGGCAGCCATCTCGAAGATGGTCCGCAGGGCGGCCCCTTTGCCGCCCACGCCGTCGACCTCGGGGTAGGTCAGGCTCACGCGATCGAGCCGGTTCCGAGGGTGAACGAGCAGGATCTGCTCGACGTAGCCGGGCGGTTCGGTCTCCACGACCACGCGCTGGGTGCCGTCGGGAGAACCGGCGTCGGCGTTCACCAGGACGGGCCGAAGATCCGGGAAGTACTGGACGAGGCCGGCCTGGGCGGCCCGCACGACGTGGCCGATGGTGGCCGCGTTCCTGTAGCTCGGGATGCCGACCATGATGTCGGCAGAGCCGAGTCGGGCGATCTCATCCCGAATGGCAGGCGTCAGCACACTCTCGGGCATCCGGTCCACCGTACCACGCCGCGGAGCCGGCGGCGAGTTGCTTACCGGCTGGTAATCAGCGCGGTGGCCCAGTCGCCCGGTTCGCCTGTCGGAAGGTAGCGGCCGTTGGCCGGCTTGTAGACCATCTCTCGAAAGCCGATAGCCCGCCACGTCATGGCCAGCGAGCCGATCGGGGGCCGAACGTACGGCGTGATGCGAACCAGCTCGCCGACCTGCAGGGCGCCGTCGAGCAGACGCTTGCGCTCCAGGAGCGGCAGGTCGACCAGGCTGGTCCCGTCGATCAGCAGCAGGTCGACCGCCACGAACGCGATCGGGCGTTGCGTGTCCAGCTTGCGCGAGGGTTCCTGTTGCCGGATCCGGCCGCCGCCGAACATCTGAGTCAGAAACTGGCCCTTGGATGGGGTTTCGATCAGCGTCGACGCGACGCCCTCGCTCTTCTGCGTCGGCTCGACGCTGAGCCAGCCGTCCAGGACGAGCTCGTCGGCCAGGCTCGCCTGCGCGATTGCCGTGGCGACATTCTCGAATTCGGCCGTGCAGTCGACGCCTTTCTCGTCGCAGAGGGTGGCGTACGTCGAACCGTCGGGCCCACGACCCGCGCGGGCGAGAACTCGAAGGCCGCTCCAGCCCGGCTCGATTACCGGGTCGGAGATAGCGCGGGCGCGCTTGTGCCCGAACGCCTGGGGACGCCAGTCTGCGGGATCGATCGGCGCCGGCGGGGCCGCCTTGCGGCCCAGGAATGGCATTGGCAGATTCTACTCTCGGGCCCTGCTACGAGGCATAGCCGGTCGGGTGAGAGCGCCGCCACTCCCAGGCTGACCCGATCATCTCCTCGAGCGTGCCCTGACCGGACTTCCAGCCGAGCTTCTCCTGCGCTCGCTCCGCGCTCGCGACCAGCACCGCCGGATCGCCGGGTCGGCGCGGCCCCATCCTAACGGGGATGGGGCGGCCGGTGACCCGCTCGGCCGCGGCCACGACCTGGCGGTTGCTGAAGCCCGTGCCACTCCCCAGGTTGCAGATGAGCGGCTCGCACGGCCCCGCTGCCGGGCCGGTGCGCTCGTCCGCCGGGTCCGTGGCCTCGAGGGCGAGCAGGTGCGCCCGGGCCAGGTCGGTGACGTGGATGTAGTCGCGGATGCACGTTCCGTCCGGCGTGGGGTAGTCCCCGCCGTAGAGCGTCACCTCGCGCCCCGCCTCGCACGCGGCGAGGACGGCGGGGATGAGGTGGGTCTCCGGGTTGTGCTGTTCGCCGCAGGCCTTGCTGGCGCCGGCGGCATTGAAGTAGCGCAGGATCACACTGCGCAAACCGCAGCCGTGGCCGTACCAGGCGATCGCGCTCTCGACGCAGCGCTTGCTCTCGCCGTAGGCGCTGATGGGGCGAATCGGGTCGGACTCAGTGACCGGGGTCTTTTCGGGCATGCCATACGTGGCGGCGGTGGAGCTGAAAACGATGCGTCGCACGCCGATGGTCCGAAGCGCCTCGAGCAGGGCCACGCCGCCGGCCACGTTCTCGCGGAAGTACTTGGCCGGGTCGACCATCGACTCGCCGACGAGCGACTTGGCGGCGCAGTGGAGAACGGCGTCGATGCGATCGCGCACCAGCAGCGCGGCGACGGCGGCCGTGTCGCCGTAGGTGCCTACCTCGAGCCTGGCCGGCGGCAGAACCGCTACCCGATAACCGGTCGACAGGTCGTCCAGGACGGTGACTTCGTGACCTGCGGCGATGAGCGCCACGACCGACACAGAGCCGATGTAGCCGGCGCCGCCGGTAACCAGGATGCGCATTCACTCTCCTCTGAATCTTCGAAACAGACCCCTGCGGGAGGGTCGTGACTGGTCTTGTGAGTCGGCGATCTCCCCGGTACCGCCAGACGGGTCCGGGGCCGGGCGCTCGTCCGGAATTGGGGGCCGGGCCGGGGTCGAGGAGGCGGTTCCGGCTTCGGCCGGAGCGGTGGGCCGGGCCGCGGCGGGCGAGTGGGCAGGGGCCGCGCCCTCGTCCGCGGTCGGATTGTCGCCGCCGTCGCCGCCGAGGACCAGGGCGAGCGCTTCGCGCAGAGCGGCAGCCTCCGCATCCTCCTCGGTCGCCTCCCCAGGCGTGGGCGGAGGCGGGAGAGGAAGGGCGGCGGGGGCGGCGGGCGCGCCGGAAACCCCGTTCTTGGTGGCTTCGAACCCGGCTTCGGCGATCTGCTCCGAGGCCAGCTCGGCGGTAGCCGGCGCCGCAGCCTCGAGTTCGGCTTCGCCCAGCTCCGCAGCCCCGAGTTCGGGGGCCTGGAGTTGGGCCGCCTGGAGTTGGGCCGCATCCGGCACCAGCGCCACCCGCATCGCGATGCTCTCGCCCTCGTCGACGGCCCCGATGGCCTCGTCCAATTCGTCCGCGGGCCTGGGCAGGGCCGACCCGGCCCGACGGGCCGGCCCGATCGGCTCCTCGATTGCGAGGTCGTCGGTCTCGTCCACGGCCTCGATGGCGGCGGCTGACTCCGCGGCGGCGAATGGGTCCACCGTTCGCGGTTGCTGCCTCAGGTCGTCCGGGTTCAGGTGCCGGCGGGCCCGCTCGCCGAGGGCCTGGTGGGTCTTTGGTCGCGCGGCAGCCTGGGACCGTGAAGGCGCCTCGGTGGCTGCGGCTGCCGCGTCGGCCGGTCCACTCCGCCCGCGGGCCTTCGGTTCGGGCTGCGTCGCGGGCTGGTCCCCGCTCTCGCCGGCCGCGGCGCGTCTCCTGCCCAGAGCTTCCAGTCGCTGGGCGGCGAGGAGCGGCAGGTCCGGCCGGTCGGAGGGCGCGGCTTCCCCCGTGCCGCCGGCGAGAGTCTCGAGGATTCTCTTGGCCGCGACACTGTCGGGATCCAGGCCGAGGGCGCGCTCGGCGAACGTGCGAGCCAGGCGCTTATCGCCGCGTTCGAGGGAGACGCGAGCCAGGCCGGCGATGGCGATCGCGTTCGTCGGATCGAGTTCCACGAGCTGCCAGTACGACCGTTCGGCCTGGTCCAGCGCCCCGCTGGCCAGGGCCCGGTCGGCTTGCAGCAACACCTCGAACATCAACTTGCCTCGTGCGTTGGACCCGGCCATTCTGCACCCGCCGGTCTACCGGCCAGCTCGGTTCGAGCAAGCTCGAGCAGGATGGCACGATCGTTGAGAGCCGGCTCGGCGATCACCCGCTCGGTCAGGTCGTCCAGGAGGCGACCCAGCGCGCGTCCCGGGGCGATCCCAAGCTCGGATCGCAGGTCGTTGCCGTCGATCGCCAGCTGGTTCCGGCTGAGAACTGCGTGTGCCGCCAGCTCGGCGCCCACCCGACGGGCCAGCTCGGGCAGAAGGCCGGCCTCGGCCGGGAGCCCGCTGCCCTGGTTGTCGGCGGCTCGCAGAGCCAGCAGGTCGTCTATGGATCCGGGGCCAACCTTGCGGATGAAACGCCGCACGGCGGCGTCGCTCCAGTTCGGCTGGTAGGTGAACATGTGGTTGCGCACCAGGTGGGCGACGCGCTCCTGGAGTGTGCGAGGAGCGTGCAGGTCGGAGAGAAAACGGCGGGCCATCTCGGCGCCGATGGCCTCGTGGCCGTGGAAGTGGCCCTCGGCCAGAGTATCCGGCTTGCCGACGTCGTGGAGGAGGGCCGCCATTCGGACCAGGCTGCGGTTAGGCGCCGCGTCGATGGTGCGCAGGGTGTGATCCCAGAGGTCTTCGCCCTCGATCTTGTTCTGGGGGACGCCCGGCTGGCGGGCAAGGTCCGGGGCGATCACCGACAGCAGCCCGGTCTGGGCCATCAAGCGCAGGCCCACTGACGGCTGCGGCGCCGCCAGGAGCTTGGCCAGCTCGCCGGCTATTCGCTCGCCTGAGAGGTGGCGCGCCAGCTCCGCGTTGCGTCCTATCGAGGCGAGCGTGGCGGGTTCGATCTGGAAGCCCAGCGTGGCTGCGAGTCGAACTGCCCGGACCATCCGCAGCGCGTCTTCGCGGAAGCGCCGGTCTGGATTGCCGACGGCGCGAAGGAGACGCCGATTCAGGTCCTCTCGCCCGCCGTGCGGATCGACGAAGCTCGGCTCCTCGCCGGGCCTGCCGCCCCAGGCCATGGCGTTGACGCTGAAATCGCGCCGTGCCAGGTCCTCTTCGATCGACTCGCCGAACTCGACGCTGTCGGGATGACGGTGGTCCGTGTACGAGACGTCGCGCCGGAACGCGGTGATCTCGTACTGGGCGTGGGCGCGGCGCACGACCACCGTCCCGAACCGGTTCTCGTACGACGATCCCGGGAAGAGGCCCTGGATGCGGTCGGGTGGCGCGTCGGTGGTCAGATCCCAGTCCGCCGGGTCGCGGCCCAGGACCGCGTCGCGCAGGCAGCCGCCGACGACGTAGGCCGAGTGTCCGCCTCCCCGGAGAGTGGCTAGAAGCTCGGCGACGGCCGCGGGGACGACGATCGGCCGTCCCGAGTGCACCGGCCCCCCGGCCCCCCCGCTGCCCGGCTCAGTGGCCAAGGAAGAGGTAGGAGCGCCAGGTCTCGTTGCGGTCGTCCCGAAGGTACGGCGTAAAGACCGAGTAGACGTCACAGCGAGGCTCTATCGGACGGCGAGCCAGCCGGAACCTGGCATCTTCGAGAAGCTTGCCGCCCTTGCGATGGTTGCACGACTTGCACGCCGTGACCAGGTTGTCCCAGGTGTGGGTCCCGCCTCGATGGCGCGGCACCACGTGATCGAGCGTGAGGTCGGCGGTCTGGTGGCCGCAGTACTGGCAGGTGTAGCCGTCGCGCACGAAGACTTCGCGGCGAGTCAGCTTCACCCGTGGCCGCGGTCGCCGGATCATGTGCTGGAGGCGTATCACGGCGGGCGCGCGGTACTCCGCCCGCGGCGTCCGGATCACCTGGTGGTCGTATTCGAGCACTTCGGCTCGCTCGCCGAACACCAGCCGGAAGGCGCGCGGCAGGTTGCACACGTTGAGTGGCTCATAGTTCTGATTGAGGACCAGGACAACGCCCTCCATGACCGCATCCTACCAGAGCGCGGCCCTGAGTCCCCGGCTCTTGTAGGGGGTGGGGCACCCAGCCGCGACCGCCGGCGTCCGATCTGGCCTGCACAGGACGTCACTCCACGCTTGGCGTGTTCAAGCGATGAGCAGTAGAGGCGCCGCCGCGGGTGATGCCGACGTTCGGCCCACGGGCGCCTGCCATATCACGCGGTCTGCGCATGATCCACACCAGGGCACCAGGACATGGAACTCTTTACGCTGGCGCCAGCGGAGCTCCTGCCGCCCGCGCCTGGACGTCGTCAGGTCCAGTCGCGGAGGAGGAGCCATGCAGGGCTAGCGTGCCGCCGCCACGGGATCGAAAGGCCCGCCGGTTTCCGGCGGGCCTTTCAGTGTCCTATTTCTGCGGGGCATCCGAGATGCCCATGCGCAGTTGCGTCCTCTATGCCTCGTTGCGGTCCCTGCGTGCCGGAACCGAAACGCCGGTCACGGGTACCGGTACTGGTCCGCGGACGTGAGCGCCGAAGTGCCACCGGGCGTCGTCACGATGACGTCGACGATCGTACCGCTGGCTCGGGCGGGAGCGGTCGCCGTGATAGACGTGTCGCTATTGACCGTGAAAGAGGTTGCTGGCGCCCCGCCGAAGGCGACCGAGGTCGCGCCGGTGAAGTACTCGCCCGAGATCGATACGGAGGTTGAGCCGCTTGCGCCGGTGACCACCGGCGCCGGGTACAGCTGCACGAGGTGAGCCCCGCCCTTGGCAAGCTGCGAAGCGGCCGCCTGGAAGACCGACGACAGGTTGGTTGATGCACCCGTGGTCTTCGGGAGGCAGAAGAAGTGGTCGCCATCGGTGTTGGTGTTCGGCGTCGTGGTTCCCGGGCAGCCAAGGCTGTCGCTGGACGGCTGGGTCGCCATGCTCGCCAGCAGGTACGTCGCTTTCTCCCCCTTGAACGCACCCGAGCTGTCCGGGCAGGCTGCGTCGTTGGAGCCGTCCAGGCCGAAGCCGATGGTGAAGATCTCGATTCCGGCGGCCTTGGCAGCCGTGGCCGCCACCGACGCGTTGTTGCAGTAGTTGCTGCTGGCGCCGCTGACGCCCGCGTTAGGCTGGCCGTCCGTCTCAAAGATTATGCCCTTGCGGACCCCGGTCCGGCCGTTGTGGGCGAGCTCATAGGCGGCCGCCGTGATCGGGTCGGCGAGGTCCGTGCCCGTGCTCGAGTTCGTGTAGCAGTTGATCGCGGCACTGACTTTCGCGTAGGTCGTGCTGAATGCCGAGCCCGTGCCGCTCAGCCCGACAGGGACCCACCGGCGCAGGTCAGTCGGGAAGCTTGCCGTGCCGATCGAAGATGCCGGCGCCGAGACGCAGCTGCCTGAGGTCGTGCTAGGGCCGAGCAAGCTAAACCCCAGCCACTGGTTGCCGGGGTTGTAGATCGAGACTATCGAATTCGCGGCGGTGGTCGCGTTCTCCGTGTCGGTGCCGCTCATGCTGCTCGTGCGGTCCATGATCAGCACGACGTCCACCGGGGTCAACGGCGATAACCCGCACGGCCCCTGGCACGCGGCCGACGAAACCGTCCCCGTCGATCCGCTGTTCACCCCGAGTGCCGGACCGAAGTCGTACGGTGCGGTTGCAAAGCCCGCGACCACTACGACGTTGCACGTGTCGCCGAGGGTAGGATCGCAGGCAGAGACTCGCGTCGAACCGGCGCCGATGAAGTCGCTGGCGACCGGCGTGTGCCCGAGCGCGTGCTGCGGGTTGCACACCAACGGAACATCCCTGGAGATGAGGGGCCCGGTGGAGTCCGCGCCGATCAGGCACTTGTAGGTGATCGAGTAGTGGGAGGTCGGCAGGCCCGGGTAGTTGGCCTGGATCGACTCGGCGATGAGGGCGTTCGCCGCCGTGGCGCCTGCCGGGCCAGTGACGGGCAGTTTGGACCCACCCGCGAGGGCAGCCGAATCCATGGTGTTCACGAGTATCTGTCTGTCGTTCCTGAGAACACCAAGATCGATGACGATGGCAGCCAATGCGAGGAAGACGATGAAGGACAGTTCAAAGAGGACGAGTATCTGACCGCCCTCTCGATTTCTGCCCCGTCGTGAACGCACCATTGTTTCCCCTTAACTTCCGTGGCGCTGTGCGGCGTCGTGGTCCTGCCGACGAGCTGCTACGTGTCGATGACCATCTGGACTGTTGAGGTGAGGTTGAACGAAGCCCCGAACATCAGTGGGAAGAAGGTCGTGTACGAGTCCGTGACACTCACTAACACGGAGTCACCGACCGTGGCGCCGGCACAGGCAATTGTCGCTGGCGAAGTGAGGCTCACGGATGTCTGCAAGCAGGTGGTCGACACCGTCACCGGGCCGCTGAGAAACCCGCTCGCTGCCGCGGACTTCGCAGCGCTCGAGGCCACTGTGGGGATCGTGGAGTGGTCGGAGACCATGACGGCGGCGCGAGCGCCTTCGCGGGCAGCGTTGATGACGCTCATCCTACAGAAGAGCGCGAAGCCGAAGTCGCAGATGGCACAGAACAATAGCAGGAAGAGTGGGATGACCAGGGCGAACTCGACCATAGCCTGGCCACGTTTGCGAGTGGAGCGGCGGCCTGATGGGCCGGCGGTCGGGTTCGACACGTCTTTTGCTCCCGCCTTGTCTACGGTGTTCAGATTGGCTACCACGCGGTTGGATGCTAAAGGCGCAACCTTGCGGGCAACATCTCAATGGTGCCACGATTCACCGGACCATAGTCCTCCCAGGCTTCGCATTTCGCCGACGCTGGTCGACACTTCCCAGCTGGATCGCTCTTGGACCAGGCGCTGTGGCGGAGCTCGACGACACGGTCGGTGAGGTCGAGCATTATCGGATCGTTGGTAGCGACGATCGCCTTGACGCCCTCGGCCCGGATCAAATTGCGCAGCAGGGTCGTCACTGTGCGGCCGGTTTCCAGGTCGAGCTGACCGGTCTGTTCGTCGGCCAGAAGAAGCTTTGCGTGACTGCCGTGCAACGTTCTCCCTTATGCCGCCTCGATCGAGTGGTTGCGCGGCGACCTACGGTTTGCGCTCGCCGATTCCGCGGCGAAGCTCCCATGAGGCGAGTCGATATCCTCCGGGCGGATCCGTAAGCAGATGGTGCGGGTCGTCCGGATCGACCTCGAGTTTCTGGCGAAGACGGCGCACGGTCACCCACACGTAGGCAGGGTCGGCGGCGTCCGAATCGGCCCAGACCTTGTGGAGCAGCTGCTCGGTCGACACCGCAGCCGGCATGCTGGCCGCGAGCGTCGCGAGGAACCGCGACTCGGTCGGGGACAGAGCCACGCGGCGGCCACGGACCGTGGCCTCTCTCTTGCGGGGGGTGAGCGTGATGTCGCCAAGGGCAAGCTCCTCTACCGGTATCTGGTCCCGCAGCCGGCGGAGCACGCGCCTGATCCGGGCCAGCAGCTCGGCGTAGTCGTAGGGCTTGGTGACGTAGTCCTCGGCGTAGCGGGCGATCAGATCCGCTTTGTTATCGGCCTCGATGATGGCGGAGAGGACCAGGATCGGGAGATCCGCCCGGCCCTTAATCCTGGCGGCCAGGGTCTGGCCGTCCATATCGGGCATCATCAGGTCGAGGATCACCAGGTCCGGCCAGGCGGCGTCGAGCTGTTCGAGCGCCTCGCGCCCGGAGTTGGCCTTCATGACCTCGAAGCCGTCGCCGGCCAGCCGCTCCGCGAGGGCGTCGAGATGCGCAGCATCGTCGTCCACCAGCAGGAGCCGCGCCTCGGTCACAGGCCAAGTGTACGGCCGAGATGCCACCTCAGGAACGCCGAGTGGGCGGATCCCGGGCTGGAGGCGGATGCCGGCCGCCCGAGGTCGGGCCGGCTGGGTGCGGCGCCTCAGGTCAGACCGGCCAGGTGCCGCGCCTTTGCCATCACCTCGTCCAGCATGTCGGGCGTCAGGCGTCCCGTGAAGGTGTTCTGCTGGCTGGGGTGGTACGTCCCCAGGATGGTGTATGGCCCGGCAGTGACCTCGACCCCGTGGCCGAAGGCCGGCCTGGGCCCTATCCCCTCGCCTGCCCTCCCGAGCGCCGCCAGCGTGGCGTGCCAGGCGTAGGCCCCCAGCGGGACGATGACGCGCAGTTGGGGCAACAGGCGCAACTCGCGCACGAGGTACGGCAGGCAGTGGGCGCGCTCCTCGGGCAGCGGCTGGTTGTCGGGCGGCGCGCACCGCACCACGGCCGAGATGTACAGGTCGTGCGCGGCCAGCCCGTCCGCCGGCCCGGTAGAGGTCGGCTGGGTGGCGAAGCCGGTCCGGAAGAGTGAGGCAAAGAGAAAGTCGCCCGATCTGTCGCCGGTGAAGAGACGGCCGGTACGATTGCCGCCGTGGGCGGCGGGGGCGAGTCCCACGAGCAGAACGCGAGCCCGGGGATCGCCCCAGCCGGGCAGCGGGCGCGCCCAGTAGCTCTGGCCCTTGAACCGGGCCGGGGCGCGGGCCGCCGCCTCCCCGCGCCACTCCACCAGCCGCGGGCAGCGTCGGCAGGCGACGATCTCCGCTGCGACGTCGGTCAGGGTTTCGGGCGCCATGCCGGCGGCTGCTGCAGCACTGGATAGCTGTCGATGAACGTCATTGGCCAATCCCTCCGCTCGTCGGTTCCGGAGAGCATGCCACGTCCGGAGCAGCGTGTGCCCGACGACCGGGGTTGCGCTCGGGAAGGGCGGTGCGGTCGCGCGAAATGGGCGGCTTCGGGCACCACCGGGGGCGCCCGTGGTGCCCGCGTATAATCGGCTGGCGTGGCGTGGGCTGTCGCGACTCTCCTGACACGCCCCCGCATCTCCGCCGCAGTGAGGAACTGGTACCGAATGAGCGCCGAGACCTCCACCTGGGCCACGAAGAAAGGCCTCGCCCAGATGCTCAAAGGCGGCGTCATCATGGACGTCGTCACGCCTGAGCACGCCAGGATCGCCGAGGACGCGGGCGCGTGTGCCGTGATGGCCCTGGAGCGTGTTCCGTCCGACATTCGGGCGGCCGGCGGCGTGGCCCGCATGAGCGATCCGGCGATGATCGAGGGGATCATGGCGGCGGTCAGCATCCCGGTCATGGCCAAGGCTCGGATCGGCCACTTCGTGGAGGCACAGGTTCTCGAGGCCCTGGGCGTCGACTACATCGACGAGTCCGAGGTCCTGACCCCGGCGGACGAGGTGAACCACATCGACAAGCACGCCTTCAAGGTGCCGTTCGTGTGCGGCTGCCGCAATCTCGGCGAGGCGCTGCGGCGCATCAACGAAGGCGCGGCGATGATCCGGACGAAGGGCGAGGCCGGGACCGGCGACATCGTGGAGGCAGTTCGGCACATCCGGACGCTGATGTCCGAGATCCGCCGCCTTCAGTCGATGCGCGAGGACGAGCTCTTCGTCGCCGCGAAGGAGATGGACGCTCCCTACGATCTGGTCAAACAGGTCGCGGCCGAGGGCAGGCTGCCGGTCGTCAACTTCGTGGCCGGCGGCATCGCCATCCCGGCGGACGCGGCCCTGGCCATGCAGCTTGGCGCCGAGGGCGTGTTCGTGGGTTCCGGGATCTTCAAGAGCGAGAACCCCAGTAAGACCGCCGAAGCGATCGTCCAGGCCACGCTCCACTTCGACAACCCAAAGATCATCGCCGAAGTTTCGAAGGGCCTGGGCAGCCCGATGCGCGGCATCGCGGCGGTCTCGGTCCCCGAGGCGGAGCGCCTGGCGGTCCGGGGCTGGTAGCCCGGCGTAGCGGGACGCACGGCCAATCGCGACCGATGCGAACCCGGAGCGCGTGATGAAGATTGGCGTGCTGGCGCTTCACGGCGCAGTCATCGAGCATATACAGACGCTTCGGGCGATCGGGGTCGAGCCCGTCTCGGTGCGCCTGCCGGAGGATCTCGAGGGGATCTCCGGCCTGATCTTGCCCGGCGGCGAGAGCACGACGATGCGCAAGCTCGTCACCCGCTGGGGCCTGCGGGGGCCGATCATGGACCTGGCAAGGTCGGGGGCCCCGATCCTCGGCACCTGCGCGGGGATGATCCTCGTGGCCAAAGAGATAGTCGGTGGAGAAGAGCCGCTCTTTCCACTGCTGGATGTCACAGTCGAGCGCAATGCCTTTGGCCGGCAGCTGGATTCATTCGAGACGGATCTGTTGGTGCCGATCCTCGGCAGCCGGCCGGTGCACGCGATCTTCATCCGGGCGCCGATCATCGATAGAGTCGGGCCCGGCGTGGAGGTGCTCGCCCGCCTTCCGGACCGGCGCGTCGTGGCCGTTCGGCAGCGCAACGTGATAGCCCTCTCCTTCCACCCCGAGCTGGCCGGCGAAACCCGCATCCACCGTCTGCTGGCCGCGATGGCCTCGGATTACTCGGAGCCGGGCGAAGGCTCGGTCATCGCCGCCGCCGAGCCGCGTTCAGCGGGGGAGTCGATGTGAGCGGCCGAGTCCGCCTCGCTCGACTGACCGACCTCGCCGCCCTGGGGGAGCTGTCGCGACTGTCCCAGCAGGAGCACGTGGACGCCCGTTCGCTGGGCCTGCCCGTCAGCGGTCCGCGGATCGGCGTCTTCAGCCTGTTTCGTCTGCCGCTCGGCGCCTTTCGACCCAACGACCTGCTCTTCGTATACGAGGACGAGCGGCGGATATCGGGCTTGCTGCGGGTTGAGCGCGACGCCTCGCGCGACGAGATGACGATCGTGGAGCTCGACGCCATCGGCTCGGGCGACTCCGGCGACACGCGGTTCCGCCTGGTCCAGCACCTGCTGCGCGACGGGACCAAGCGTGGCGCCTTTCGCTTCCACGTCGCCTGCGCCGATGGCCAGGGCAACGTCGAGCTATTCATGCAGGCGGGTTTCGCCCGCTACGGCCAGGAGAAGCTACTGTTCCGGCGCTCTGGGGAGCGGCTGCCGCGGCCATGGACGGAGGAGCAGGCGCGTGGCGCCGGGATCAGGCCGTGCCAGCCCCTCGACGCGTTGCCGCTGGCCCGGCTGTATGCCTCCGTGACGCCCCAGCCCGTGGCCCGTCTGGAGGCGTACCGGCTCAGCGACTGGGAGCGCCAGGGTTCCACGACCCGGGTGCCGCGCTCGAGCCTGGCTCCGATCCTGCGCTTCGCCGACGTGGAGGCCTACGTGCTGGAGTCGGCAGACGGCGGACCGGACGGGCTCGAGGCTCTGCTTCAAGTGGGCGTGGCCCGCGAGGAACAGCCGCATTACCTCAAGATCCTGGCCAAACCCGGCGCCGACGTGGCTCCGCTCGTGGACTTCGGGCTGGGACTCATCGGAGCCCGCGTCGCAAGGGCCAGCAGCTGCCCCGACAGCGGCGTCCTGGCCCCCGTTCGAACCTACGAATCGCCGATCGATCGCCGCCTCGAAGAGGCGGGCTTCTCCGGCCTGGCCACGGTCACCCTCCTGATGAAGGAAGCCCTGGTCCGGGTTGCGGAACCCGCCCTCGTCCCGGCGGTACGCTGACCCCAAGCACAGGAGAAGACGTGACTGATCAAGGGGCGCGCCGCCAGCGTGAGTCGATCGACGACCTCGATCTGCTCCTGAACGCACTTCCGCCGGACGTGGTGGCGGCGGTCCACGCGCTCACCGATCCAGCCCAGCTCATCGAAGTCGTCATGGACCTCGGCCGCCGGCCGGAAGCGCGGTTCACGGATGGCGAAGTGACCCTCCTGGAACGCGAGATAGGCGAGCCCGACATCGCCTACGTGGTGGACCACATCGGGGCCTTCGGCGACGACAACCGGGCCGGCATCGAGCGGACCCTGCATCGGATCAGCGCCATCCGAAACCGGACCGGCAAGATCGTCGGCCTGACCTGTCGCATCGGCCGGGCCGTGTACGGCACGATCGAGATCATCAACGACTTCGTCGAGTCCGGGAAGTCGATCCTGATCATGGGCCGGCCGGGCATCGGCAAGACGACGATGCTGCGCGAGGCCGCCCGAGTCCTGGCGGACGACCACGGCAAGCGCGTCGTGGTCGTGGACACCAGCAACGAGATCGCCGGCGACGGCGACATCCCGCACCCCGCCATCGGGCGGGCCCGCCGGATGCAGGTGAAGACGCCGGTCGTCCAGCACCAGGTGATGATCGAGGCGGTCGAGAACCACATGCCCGAAGTCATCGTCATCGACGAGATCGGAACCGAGCTGGAGGCCCAGGCCGCCCGCACGATCGCCGAGCGCGGCGTGCAACTGATCGGCACCGCTCACGGCAACAACCTCGATAACCTGATGCTCAACCCCACGCTCACGGACCTGATCGGCGGCATCCAGACCGTCACCCTGGGCGACGAGGAGGCGCGCCGCCGCCGCTCGCAAAAGAGCGTTCTCGAGCGCAAGGCCCCGCCCACCTTCGACGTCATCGTCGAGATCCTGGATCGCGAGAAGGTCACCGTTCACGCCGACGTGGCCGAGACAGTGGACGCGCTGCTGCGCGGCGATCCGATCTCGTCCGAGCTGCGATGGCGCGACGAGGGCGGCGTGCACCGCTCCCAGTCGCGACCCAGGCCGTCGCCGCGCGAGGCGATGGCGAGCGACCGCTTCGGCAGCGACCGCTTCGCCGGACTCGTGGGTGCCGGGCCGGGCTGGCGCACCGAGCCGGGCTGGCGAGGCGCCGGCTCCTACCATGCCCCGACAGACTGGCGGGACGTGGACCGGGGCGCGCCGCGCTCAGGTTACCGGCCCGGCGCGGGCGGGGGCTGGCGGGCGCCAGTCCACGGCGCTCGCGAGGTTCGCGACCAGGCGCGCCGCATACGCAGCGGCGAAGGGGCGAGCGGCAACGGCGGCGCGCCGGGCGGAGCCAACGGGGCCACGAGCGGGCCGGCAGGGGCGCCCGCGGCTGACGCGCGGACGCTCCCCGGGGAGCGGTTCGCGACGGCGCCGCGCGGTTCCCTCGAGGCGCCCCCCACGCCGTTCAGGGCCGGAGAGATTGCGGATCGCGGACCCATCGAGCGGGGGGCGTCGCCGCTGCCGGAGCCCCGCGCTCGCGACATGCGGGAACTGGAGCGGCAGCGTTCCTGGGCGCAGCAGGCGACGCGGGCTCTCAACGAGTACCGGGCCGATGAGGTGGGCGATGAGATGGGCCAGGAGAAACCCACCGAGATCGCGGCCGGGCGGACGGCTGGCGTTCCGCAGGCCCTGGAACCGCAGGCCCCGGAACCCGAGGATCGCGAGGATCTCGAGGACGAGCTCGACGAGGACGACGAGGCTGTCGCCGACCGTGTCAGGGAGCGAGCCGTGGGGGATGCCCCCGAGACGGAAGGCGGCCCGGTCCTGCGCGTCCGCGACGGCGGCGCCATCCTGCCGACACTCCGGGTGCTGCCCCACGGCATAAGCCGAAAGCGCCTCGAACAGGCCGTCAGGGAGCTGCAGCTGCCGGTCATCATCGCCCGCGATCCGGACGAGGCGGACGTGGTTATGACCCTCAAGAGCGAGTACCGCCAGAAGACCGCCGGCCTGCGCGAGGCCGAGGATCGAGGCCTGCCCATCTACGTCCTGAAGAGCAACACGATCGTCCAGATGGAGGCCAGCCTGACCTCGATCTTCTCGCTCGAGGTCGACCCGCGCGAGGCCGCCCTGCGCGAAACGGAGGAGGCCATCGGGCTCGTCATCAACCGCGAGGAGCCGGTCGAGCTGTCGCCCCAGAACGCGTACATCCGGCGCCTGCAGCACCAGATGGCGGAGCGCGCCAACCTGATCTCGCGCTCACGGGGCCGCGAGCCCTACCGCCGCGTTCGTCTCTATCCCTGAGCCCGGGTCCGGCCGGCGGTTGCCGGTTGCCGGCCCGTGGCAGCCGCGCTGCGCCGCCCCAACGGCGTGCCCGAGCGTCGCGTCTCCGGTGGCCGGCCCTTTCGCTGGCCGGCGGCTCGGCTAGACTCGTCGAATGCACCTCGACGGCGGCCGCCGGCGCGGCTTCTTCTTGACCCTCGAGGGGCCGGAGGGCTCCGGCAAGTCGACTCAGGCCCAGCGATTGGCCGACACGCTGACCGCTTCGGGCCGCCGCTGCGTGCTGGCCCGAGAACCCGGCGGAACTCGCCTCGGCGAGGAAGTTCGCCAGATCCTCCTCCATGCCCCGGATCTGTCGCCGGTGCCGGCCACGGACGCCCTGCTCTTCAACGCCGCCCGGGCCCAGCTTGCGGCGGAGGTGATCGAGCCGGCGCTCGAGCGCGGCGAGATCGTGATCTGCGATCGCTTCGGCGATTCCACCATGGCGTACCAGGGCTACGGCGCCGGTGAACCGCTCGATGCCCTGCGCCAGCTGACGCTCTATGCCGTGGGCGATCTCCGCCCGGATCTCACCATGCTCATCGACCTGCCCGTCGAGGAAGGCCTCAGGCGCAAGCAGGGCGGCGAGATCACTCGTTTCGAGGAGCGGGCCGACCTTGCCTTCCACCGCCGCGTGCGGGAAGGATTCCTGGCCCTGGCAGCCGCCGAGCCGGATCGATTCTTGGTGATCGACGGTCGCCAGGCCCCGGATCTCGTCCAGAGCGCGATCCTGGAAGCCGTGCAGCCCCGGCTCGCCGCGAGAGACGAGTCGGCGGCGGTCAACGTGGAGCCCGCCACGAAGGATTCTCCGGCGCAGGCGAGTGAACCGGATAGCGGTTCGCTGCGAATGAACGGATGAGGGACCCAGTGGTCGTGCCCCCGCCCCTGGAACCGCCCCAAGGCCCAAGAGAGGGTCAATCGGAGGCCGAGTTGATGCGGCAGGTGGCCGCCGGAGAGATCGGCGGACTCGAGAATCTGTACGACCGTTACCACGCGGCCGCGTATGCGCTCGCCCTGCGCATCACGACTGAGTCCGCGCTGGCCGAGGACGTGGTCCAAGACTCGTTCCTGGGTCTGTGGCGCAATGCCGGTCGATACGCGGAGGAAAAGGGCAGCGTCAAGGGCTGGCTGCTGGCCATCGTCCGCCATCGGGCCATCGATTCGATGCGCCGCCGCCGAAACGGCACGACCATCGCCGACGAAACCGACGAGCCGCTGCCGATCGCCCTGACGCTGCCGGACGTCTGGCCCGAGGTGTCCGGACGGCTCGATGCCGAGCAGGTTCGCTGCGCCCTCCAGGCGCTTCCCGAGGCGCAGCGGGAAGCCATCGAGATGGCCTATTTCGATGGGCTGACACAACGCGAGATCGCCGCGAAGACAGGTGCGCCGCTCGGCACGGTGAAGAGCCGGATGCGGCTGGGCCTGGTTTCTCTGAGGCGCGGGCTGATGGATATTGCCGGCGGGTCCGATGGGGTGGGCCCGGCAGATGGGGCCTCCGGAGCTGCGACGCTGCCGTGGGCCCGCCCGGAAGGCGAGGGCTGAGATGGCCATCGCATGCGATCGAGTTAGAGATCTGGCCCCCGGTTTTGTCCTGGGCGCTCTTGACCCGGCCGAGATGGCCGCCGTGCGCGAGCATCTCCGGAGCTGCAGCAGGCGTCACCCCGAGCTGCACGAGCTGGGCGGCGTCGTTTCGTACATCGGCGGCTCGCTCTCGCCGGTGGAGCCACCCGCCCGCCTCAAAGCCGCCGTGCTGGCAGCCGCTCAGGCTGATCTGAGGGCTCGACCGGGGCGGAAGACCGTGTCGGACGAGGTCGCGCCGGCCGTGCCCGAAGCGGTGCCCGTGCTGGCGGTCGTGGAGGGGGGGCGCAGTGCCGGCATCATGTCGCTCGCACCTGCCCGGGCAAGTCGCATTCGCCGAGCGGGCGTCTGGGTCACCAGGATCGCGGCCGCCGTGGCGATCGTCGGCCTGGTGGGGTATGCGGTCGTGCTGCAGGGGGACCTGACCCGCGCTCACACCGCGCTGGACAACACCGCCAAGGTCTACAACTCGATCGGTCAGCCGGGCGCTCACTCGGTGGTCCTGACCCCGCCGACCGGGCAGAAAGGCGCTGGCGACGCGGTCCTCCTGCCGAGCGGCCATGTCTATCTGAACCTGCACAGCCTGGACGCGACGACGGGCGACGAGGTCTACATGGTCTGGTTGAGAGCGGACGGCGGTGCCGTAACCAAAGGCGGCTGGTTCACCGTGGACGACCTGGGTGAGGGCTACCTGGAGATGGACAACGTCCCCCCGTCCGACTCGTTGTGGCTGATGGTCTGCGAGGAACCCAACAGCGGCGTAGGCGAGCCCACCGGCCCCGTGATCGTGACCGGAACAATCTGGGTCTATCCGCCTCCCACCACGGCGCCCACCTTCTGATCGCTGCCGCAGCCCGGGACTCGAGGTCGACACCGGCAGTCTGCCGCCAGGCGGACCTGCGCGTCGCGCCGTGCACCCGCGCGCGGCCCGGCTCGCAGCCCGCCGCACCACTCGGCCGAGGCTCGGTCACTCGGCCGGGCTCGGTCAGTCGGCCGCAGCCGGCTCCGCCGAGGGCTTCTGCCCGATCACCCGTCCGCCGCCCGCCTCCTGCGCCGAACGCATCGCCCGTTCCACCACCTCGAGCAGCTCCTCGGGCGTGCGGCCGTCCATCGGGTAGCTGGCGATCCCCGCCGAAACGGTGATGGCGTCGTTGTTCACCGGCGGCAGGGCGGCGACGCCGCGAACCAGCCGCTCCGTGACGATCAGGCCGTCCGGGCCCGGGGCGAGGAGCATGAACTGATCGGCACCGTACCGGGCGACCGTGTCGACGAGGCGGACCGATTCGGCGAGGATCTGGGCAACGCGGCGCAGGGCATCGTCTCCCGCGGCGTTGCCGCCGGCCCGTTGTATCTCCTCGAAGCGGTCGACGTGGAACAGCGCGATCGACAGCGCCGCTCCCTGGCGGCCGGCGCGGGCCACCTCCAGCTCCAGCATTCGATCGACGGTGCGCCGATTCGCCAGCCCGGTGAGCTGGTCGATGTGGACCAGGCGGTCGAACCATTCGGCCCGCTCGGAGCCCAACGAGAGGGCGAGCGCCCGCTCGACCGCCACGGCCGCGAGATCGGCCAGCGGCTCCGCCCGGGCCAGCGTGCCGCCGTCGGGAAGCGGCCCCGGAAATCCCAGCGCCATTGCCCCGAGCGCTATCTCGATCTCATCGCGGCGCACGATGAGGGGCAGCAGGAGGGCCGTTCCGGCCCCGCGAAGCACCGCCACGCGACCCGCGTCGTCGATCGCCAGTGGGTGGCGCGATCGCGTGGCGCTGGCCAGCGGGTCGTGGCTCTCGCCCACGGACGTGATCGAGCCGGCATCGGTGGCGACTTCCGCGGCGACGCCGTGCGTGACCGCCAGCTCGAGCTCGTCGCGGTCGGCGTTTAGAATGTAGGTGGCGCCGGCGCTGGCTCCGAGATGCTCCTCGGCAAGACCGAGCAGCTCGGCCAGGGCATCGTCGAGATCGTCGCTCCTCGCGACCGCGGCGGCAGCGGCCGCGAAGAGATCGCTCTCCGAACGTGGCTTTAGCGGCTTTTCCTTCGGCACGGGTGCTCCCCCTGCGGCGACGTGGTGACCTGCGGCGATTGTACGGCCGCCTACCTACGAACGCGACCGTGGTGCCGTGGATTCGCGCGGATTCGATCCTGTCGCGGGGATGGCTGGCTGGCCTGTCCGTCCGCCTATACTCGCAGCCGTGAAGCTCGTCGTCGTGGTTGTTCACAACGAGGATGCCCGGGTCCTCATCGACGCTCTGATCAAGCACGAGTATCGGGCCACCTGGCTCCACAGCTCTGGTGGCTTCCTCAAGCAGTCGAATGCGACGGTTCTCGTCGGCGCCGAGGACGACAAGGTCGAGGAGATCGTGGGTCTCGTTCGCGAGAACTGCCACTCGCGCACTCAGACCGTGAGCCCCATCCCGCCGATCATGGAGCCGGGCGAGTTCTTCCTGCCCTATCCGCTCGAGGTGGAAGTCGGCGGCGCGGTCGTCTTCGTCCTCCCGATCGACCGGTTCGAGCGGATCTAGCTGGCCCTCGGGCCGGGGGAGTCGGTGAGCCCTTTTCGACCGGACCTAGTCGACGTCTGGATCTTCCGGATGGGAAGGGCCGACCTGCCGACGGGGCTCGGGTCGGTGTCGGTGCCGGGGCCGGTCGGCCGGCGCCGGCGATCCGACCGTGCGGGCGGCGCGGGCGCCGCGGCGCCCGGATCCGGCGCGGAGATCCTGCTGCTGCGCCGCTCGCCGGGCCGCATTTTGCCCGGGCTGTGGCAGTGCGTCTCCGGCTCGCTCGAAGCCGGCGAGTCGGTGACCGGGGGAGCGCTGCGGGAGCTGTGGGAGGAGACCGGCTTCGGGGCGGCCGAGATCGAAGCCTTCTTCGACCTGGACCAGGTGAACCAGTTCCATGAGACGTCGGTCGGGGCGATCGTCACGAGTGCGAT
>JBEKCH010000014.1:0-57597 GCA_050014975.1 Candidatus Limnocylindrales bacterium | reverse complement strand
ACATTCTTTTCGGCTGGCAGGCGGCCGACGAGGCCCGCCGCCGGCTCCTCGTTCTCTGGAACGTGTACTCGTTCTTCGTCACCTATGCGCGCCTGGCGGGCTGGAGTCCGAGTCGCGGGATACCGGCCGCAATGGCCGACGGCGAGGCGCGGCCAGCGCTGGACCGCTGGATCCTGTCGCGCGTCGCCGGCCTTGCCGCGGAGACGGAGCAGGATCTGCGCGAGTACGACGCCCTGGACGCCGCCCGGGCTGTCGACCGCTTCATCGAGGAGCTGTCGACGTGGTACCTGCGCCGCTCGCGCGACCGCATGAGGGCGTCCGCGGATCCGGCCGAACGGGAGCAGGCCTTCACCACGCTCCACACCGCGCTCGTGGCGCTGTCGCGAGTGCTGGCTCCGATGCTGCCGTTCCTGTCGGAGGCGATCTACCAAAACCTGGTCGTGGGGGTGGACCCCGCGGCGGTCGACAGCGTTCATCTCAATCGCTGGCCGACCGATGAGCTGGCCGGACTGCGGGATCTTGCGCTCGAGTCGGCCATGGCCGTCGTGGCCCGCGTCGTGGACCTCGTCCGAACCCTCCGCGGACAGGCCGGGATCAAGGTCCGTCAGCCCCTCGCTCGGATGTGGATCGCCCTGCCGGGCGGCAACCTCGTGGAGCAGGAGGCCTTGCTCGCGCTGGCGGCCGACGAGGTCAACGTCAAGTCGATCGAGCTGATCGGCGACGAGTCGGCGCTCGTGGATCGGCGCGTCAAGCCGCTGCTGCCCAGGATCGGCAAGAAGCTCGGGCCGGCAATTCCCGCCGTGATGGCGGCCGCCCGCGAGAACGACGTGGAGTTCCTGGCGGACGGATCGGTCCGCCTGGCCGGCCTGACCCTCGCCCCGGACGAGATCGAGATCCTGGCCACGCCACGGCCCGGAACCGTGGTCGCCCACGACGACGGCCTGGTCGTGGTCATCGACACCAAGCTGACTCCCGAGCTGCGGGCCGAGGGCGACGCTCGAGAGCTGCAGCGTGCCATCCAGGATGCCCGCAAAGAAGCCGGCGTCGAGCTGGATGACGAAGTCAAGGTTCGAGTCGATGCTCCGGACCAGGCCGCGCGGACCCTGGAGCCGTTCATCCGCTCGGTCGAGTCCGAAACCAGGAGCAGGATCGTTTTCGGCGTCGTTCCGCCGTCCGCCGACTCGATCGCCGTGGAGCTCGATGCCGGCGCTATCAGGATCGGCTTGATGGGGAAAGCCGCCGCCCCTTAGGCTTAGCGGAACATCCACGGAGGCCAATTCACTGGACCGTACCGAAACGCACCCTGAGTCGCCCGTCGCGGATCCTGGGCCCGTCCGCGCGCGCGGGCGCCGCCGGCGCGCCGCCTGGGCGCTGTTCGCCGTGCTTGCCACGGCGATCGTCGTCAGCGACCAGCTCCTCAAGCAGTGGATCGTCGCCAACTATCAGCCGTACCAGATTCGTCCGGTGATCGACGACTGGCTGCGCATCGACTTCATCCACAACGGCGGCGGCCTCTTCGGCCTCTTCCAGGGGACGGCGCCCGTCTTTGCGCTGGTGACGGTCGCGGTCGTACTGCTGATCGTGGCCATGGAGCTGCGGTGGGGCTGGCGAAGCTGGGGGATGACGCTCGCGCTGGGGCTGCTTCTGGGGGGCGCGGTCGGGAACTTGATCGACCGCATCAGGCTCAACTACGTCATAGACTTCGCCGACATCGGCATCGGATCGTGGCGCTGGTACGTGTTCAACATGGCCGACATGGCGGTGACCTGCTTCTTCCTGCTGATCATCGGCATGTGGCTGTTTACGCCCAGGCTGCTGTCGGGCGGCGCGGACGAGGCCGGCGCCGATGGCGAGGGGCCGGTGGCGCAATGAAGCGGCAGACGATCGTCGTGCCCGACGCCGCCGCAGGCCGTGTCGATCGCTATGTCGCCGATGTCTCAGGCCTGTCGCGCAGCTACGTCCAGAAGCTCATCTCCGAAGGCCACCTGACCGCGTCCGGCGCCGCCGTCAAGGCCAGGGACGCCGTCGTCCCGGGCTGCGTTCTCGAGCTCGAGGTGCCCGATCCCAGGCTCCTCGTGCTGGAGCCCGAACCCATCCCGCTCTCAATCGTGTACGAGGACGACGACCTGCTGATCGTCGATAAGGCCGCGGGTCTGGTGGTGCATCCGGCGGTCGGCCACCAGACCGGGACGCTGGTGAACGCCCTGCTGGCTCGCGACACCGAATATGGCGGCATCGCGGGGGTGCAGCGGCCGGGCATCGTGCATCGCCTGGACCGCGACACGAGCGGCCTGCTGATGGTGGCTAAGAACGACCGGGCCCAGGCCAGCCTGATGGGCCAGCTCAAGGCCCGCGGCATCAAGAAGGAGTACCTGGGGCTGGCCATGGGGACGGTCGCGGCCACGACCGGGCGGATCGAGGCCCCGATCGGACGCGACCCGAACCACCGTACGCGCATGGCCGTGGTGCCCGACGGCCGTGAGTCGGTGACGGGCTATCGGGTGCGCGAGCGTCTCGGCGACTGGACGCTGCTCGAGCTCGATCTGGTGACCGGGCGAACGCACCAGATCCGGGTCCACCTTGCGGCGATCGGTCATCCGCTGGCGGGCGATCCCGTGTACGGCAATGGGACGTCTCGGCGCGGTCCCGAGGGCACGACCAGGCTCTTCCTGCACAGCTGGCGGATCGAGCTGCAGTCGCCGGCGGATGGCCACCTGATTCGAGCGACGGCGCCGCTGCCGCCCGAGCTGGAGCGAGTGCTCGAGAGACTGCGAGCGCGGAGGAGCGGTCTCCCGGCAGTCGGTTTCGAGACGGACCCGAATCTCGAGTCCCTCGATACGATCGATCGGCGCGGCCCGTGACCGTGCCGCCCGACGCCGATCCCGCCTCGACCGCCGGATCCGTCCGCGCTGGCCCTGAAGAGTCGGCTCCGGCCGTGGGCGCTGTGCCGCTGGATGCCGGTGGCGCTGCGGCCGTCGACCCGCTCACGCCGATGCTCGTCATCATCTCGGGCCCGTCGGGCGTGGGCAAGGACACGATCATCGCCGCCCTGCAGAAGACAAGCCACCGGCCGGAGTACCACTACGTCGTTACCTGCACCACGCGACCGCCTCGAGCGGGGGAAGTCGACGGCGTGAACTACACCTTCGTCAGCCTGCCGGAGTTCCGGGCGATGCGGGATGCCGATGAACTGCTCGAGGCCAACGAGGTGCATGGCAACTGGTACGGGACACCGCGGGCGGGTGTTCGAGACGCGCTCCGGCGGGGTCAGCACGCCATCCTCAAGATCGACGTCCAGGGTGCCGAGGCTGTCAAGCGCCGCGCCCCCGAAGCGCTGCTGATCTTCGTCCTGCCACCGTCGATGGAGACGCTCGTCGAGCACCTGAAGGCACGCCGGACGGAGTCGGCGGAGCAGCTCGAGATTCGCCAGCGCAACGCCGCCCTCGAGCTGGCTCGCAAGGACGACTACGACTAT
Source organism: Candidatus Limnocylindrales bacterium (assembly GCA_050014975.1). Lineage (GTDB taxonomy): Bacteria > Chloroflexota > Limnocylindria > Limnocylindrales > CSP1-4 > Fen-1039. The sequence continues at coordinate 54,122 of JBEKCH010000014.1, read as the reverse complement.
GTCGTGGTGAACGAAGAAGGTCGCGTCGACGTCACGGCGAGGCGGATCGAGGAGATCATCACCCAGGAGGAGCTGCGCGGAACGCGCGGCAGGGTTACGGTCTAGGCAGCGAGCCAGGAGGCCGTGGACGATGGGCTCTGATAGCGGAGGGAGCGCCCAGACCGGTCTGTGGCAGGGCCTCGAGGGTCTGCAGGAGGAGGAGGCGGCGCGGGACCTCGGCCGCGCCGTGGAGGTGGCGGTGGACGCGCCGGGGGCCTCGCGCACCTACACGTACCTCTTGCCCGAACGACTGGCCGGCATCGTGGCCGGTGAGGCGGTCCTGGTCGAATTCGGACGCGGCCGGCAGGCGCTGGGAGTCGTCCTCGGGCCGGCGGCCGCGCTCGAAGCGGGGGCCAAGCCGGTCCTGGCGCGGGTCCGGGCCGATGGGCCGCTCCTGCCCCCGTTAACGCTGGCTTTCGCTCGCTGGATCTCCGAGGAGTACGTGGCGCCGCCGGCGGCCGTCCTGCGGTCGATGCTGCCGCCGGGAATGCTGGAGCGATTGGAGCTCTTGGCGGAGCGGTTGCCTCCCGGTCCCGACGCCTCGACCGCCCAGGTGGCGGGCCGGTCCGAGGCCGAGTTGCTGGAGCGGCTGAACGGTGGGCCGCGGGCAGTGCGCGAGCTGGAGGGGCGGGACGGCTCGGCGGCGACAATGCGGCGGCTGCGAGCCATGGCCGGGCGGGGCCTGGTGCGGCTGGAATGGACCCTGATGGCGGCGACGACGGGGCCCCGCTACGAGCGCTGGCTGGCCCTGACCGAACGGGGCAGGGAAGTGGCGGTAGCCGTGGCGAGCGGCGCCGCCGGAGACGTGCCCCGGCTGGGTCCCAGGCAGCGCTCGCTGCTCGCCGACCTGCTGGCGGCGGGGCCGGGCGGGGTCCCCGGAGTCGCAGCCGCGGCGGACCACGGGCCGGGAACGGCCACGAGCCTGGATCGACGCGGCCTGGTGGCCACGGGGTTGCGCGAGAGGCCACGCCGGCCGCTGGAGAAGCGCCGGGCAGGACGCCGCGGAACCCGACCGGAGGGAGCGCAGCTGACCGAGCCGCAGAGAGCGGCCCTGGAGATGATCGTCACCGCCGCGCGGCGGCGCGATGCCACTCCGCTGCTCCTGGAGGGCGTGACGGGCGCGGGCAAGACGACCGTCTACGCCGAGGCGATCGCCGAGACGCTGATCGCCGGTCGGCCCGCGCTGGTCCTCGTGCCGGAGATCGCCCTGGCGATGCCGCTGGTCGATCGGCTGCGGGCCGACCTGGACGCCCGGATCGCGATCTTGCACTCCGGCCTGGGCGATGGGGAGCGCGCCGACGAGTGGCGCCGCATCCGCGGCGGGGAGGTCGAGGTGGTCGTGGGAACCCGCACGGCCCTGACGGCGCCCCTCGCCGACATCGGGCTCGTCGTAGTCGACGAAGAGCACGACGCCGCCTACAAGAGCGACCGCACGCCGAGGCTGCAGGCGCGCGACGCCGCGCTCGCTCTCGGCCGCCTCGCTGGGGCGGCGGTCGTTCTGGGAAGCGCTACCCCGTCCGTTGAGAGCGTCGGTCGCGTCCGGCTGGGCCGCTACCGCCAGGCGGTGCTGCCGGAGCGCCCCAGCGGCGCTCCGCCCCGTGTCGAGATCGTCGACCTTCGGGTCGAGCTGGCCTCGGGCAACCGCGGCCTGCTCTCGGGTGCGCTTCGGGCCGCCCTGGAGGGCCTGCCCGATGGCGAGCGCGCCATCCTGGTGATCAATCGCCGGGGCACGGCGTCGGTCGTGCTCTGCCGCGATTGCGGCCACGTCCAGCGTTGCCCCGAGTGCGAGAGAACCCTGGTCTACCATCAGGCCGGCGTTACGCTTCGCTGCCACCACTGCGGGACGGCTACGCCGCTCGCCAGCCGCTGTCCGAACTGCCGCTCGGCCCGCATCCGCTACCTCGGGGGCGGCACGCAACGGGTCGAAGAAGAGGTGAAGGCCGCCTTCCCGCACCTTCGAGTCGGGCGCCTAGACCGCGACGTTGCCGAGCGCAAGGGAGCGGCCGAGCGCGTCCTGGATGCCTTCGCGGAGGGCCGGCTGGACGTGCTCGTCGGAACCAGCCTGGTAGCCAAGGGGCTGGACATACCTGAGGTCACCGTCGTGGGCGTGGTGTCGGCCGACGTCGCGCTGAACCTGCCTGATGAGCGGGCCGCCGAACGGACTTACCAGCTCCTCACCCAGGCCCTGGGTCGCGCGGGTCGGGGAGAGAGGCCGGGCCTGGCCATCGTCCAGACTTACCTGCCTGATCATCCGGCGATCCAGGCCGTCGCCAGGGGCGATGCCTCGGCCTTCTACGACGCCGAGCTGGAGGTTCGCCGCCGATTCGCCTCGCCGCCTTTCGGGCGGCTGGTGAAGCTGACCGTTGGCCTGCCCGACCAGATCGCCGCCGAGAAGGAGGCCCAGGCGATGGCGGATCGACTGCGTTCCGCCGCGGCTTCGCTAGCCTCGGGCGGGGGCCCCCAGGTCTCCGTCCTGGGTCCGGCCCCTGCGTACGTCGCCCGGCGAGCCGGCCGCTGGCGCTGGAACGTCGTCCTGCGGGGCGACCGCCCGCTGGAGTTGCTCTCGCCGCCGCCGGGGCCGCCGTGGTCTATAGACGTGGACCCCGACTCGCTGCTGTGAGGGCGGCTCCGGATGCCGGCGCCGGCGTGGCCGGACGCCCGACGTCGTCCGAACGGGCGACTGCGGCGGCCCGTATGCCGGTGCGCGGCCTGTCGGTATACTCTGCGGCCATGAGCGTCCGACCCATCGTTCTCCTCGGTGACCCCCGGCTGCGCCTCAAGGGCGAGCCTGTCGATAGCTTCGGCAAGTACCTGCATGAGCTGCTGGACGACCTGACCGACTCGATGCGCCATGCTCCAGGCGTCGGGCTCGCCGCGCCGCAGATCGGCGAGGCCAAACGCGCTTGCGTGGTCGAGGTGGAAGGCCAGCTGCACGAGCTCGTCAACCCGAGGGTTGTGCGTGCCGACGGCGACAACCGCGATCTCGAGGGGTGCCTTTCGATTCCCGGCTACGTGGCCTACGTCACGCGCCGCGATAAGGTCTGGATCGTCGCCCAGAACCGCTTCGGCAAGAAGATCAAGGTGGCCGGAAGCGGCCTGTTGTCCCGGGCGATGCAGCACGAGGTCGATCACCTGGACGGCAAGCTGTACATCGACTACCTGGACTCGCTCGACGACCTCATTCCGACGGCACAGGGCGAGGAGGAGGAGGGTCGACCGGCCGCAGCGGCTACCGCGGTAGGATGAGCCAGGGAGCGGCGGTCGGGCCCTCGACCGTCGTTCGCGCTGTCTTCTTCGGCAGCGGCTCGTTCGCCGTTCCGATTCTCGACGCGCTCGTCGCCCAGCCGGGCATCGCAGTCGAAGCCGTGGTCTCGGCACCTGATCGACCGGTCGGTCGCAAGGCGATGCTGACGCCGACTGCCGTTGCGATGCGAGCCCGGGAGCTCGGCCTGGCCATGCTGCAGCCGGTTCGAGTCCGAGCGCCCGAGGCCGTTGCGGCGCTGACTGCGCTGGCGCCCGACCTGATCGTTCTCGCCGACTACGGCCAGCTGATCCCTCGAGTGCTCCTGGATCTGCCGCCGCGCGGCTTCCTGAACTTGCATCCTTCGGCGCTGCCCCGCCACCGCGGCGCTGCCCCGATCCCGGCTACGATCCTGGCCGGGGATACCGAGTCGGCGGTGACCCTGCTGATGGTCACGGAGGAGATGGACGCCGGGCCGATCGTGGCCGTGGAGCCTCTGGACGTTCGTCCGGACGACACTGCCGTGACGCTGGAGGAACGTGCGGCGACGGCTGCGGCCCGGCTGATCGCTCGAGCGCTGCCCGAATGGCTGGCCGGCAGGCTGGAGGCGTGCCCGCAGGCGTCCGAGGGAGTGACCGTGACGCGGCCGTTGCGCCGCGCGAATGGGTTGCTGCACCCGCGGAGCCCGGCCATCGAGCTGGAGCGGCAGGTCCGCGCCTACCAGCTCTGGCCGGGGAGTTACCTGGAGACCCCGCAGGGCCGCCTGATCGTCTGGAGAGCGGAGGTGGCGCCGGCCGTTCCCGGTGAGGATCGGGGCCGCCTGGTGGAGGCAGGCGGAGGCCTGGCGCTGACGACCGCACACGGCCGCCTGGTGCTCCGCGAGGTCCAGCTGGCGGGAGGTCGCCGCATGACGTCGGCCGAGATGCTGCGGGGCCGCCCGGGCCTGGTCCTCTGATAGGTTCGCGGCGTTCCGGGGCGATACGCCCGGAGCGAGCGTGGTTTGTATCCGTGAGCCGCGGCTCAGGCCGCCCCGCATGCGATAATCGCGACCCTGTGACTGACCAATCGACGGCGGCGCACGCTACGCGCCCCTCCAAGTCCGCGCCCGACCAGCGCCCCGGCCTGAGTGGTCTGGGGGAGGTGGATCTCGGGGCGTGGCTGCGGGCCGAGGGCCAGCCGGCGTACCGGGCCCGGCAGATCCGGGACGGCGTGTGGCGGCGGCAGGCGCGAACCAGCGCTGCGCTTCTCACGCTTCCTGCTCCGCTGCGTGAGGCCCTCGATCGTGCGTTTCGCATCGACACGATCGAGACGGACGAGGTCATGGTCTCCGACAACGGACTGACCGAGAAGACGCTCCACCGCCTTTCCGACGGGGCGATGATCGAGTCGGTGCTGATGCACTACCCGACGCGCGGCCTCGGGCGCGCAAGGTCAGCCGCGGGCGCGTCCGGCGCGGAGGCCAGGCCGGAGCACCGCGAACGCCACACACTGTGCATCTCGAGCCAGGCCGGCTGTGCCGTCGGTTGTCCGTTCTGCGCCACCGGCGAGCTCGGCTTCGGCCGCGACCTCCAAACCGCCGAGATCCTCGATCAGGTCCGCCACGCCGCCGGACGCCTCGAGACCAGGGGAGCTCGCCTGACCAACGCCGTCTTCATGGGCATGGGCGAGCCGTTGCTCAACCTGGACCGGGTCCTGGAGGCGGTGGCCGCCCTTTCGGACCCGCACCGGTTCGGCCTCGGCGCTCGTCACATCGTCGTTTCGACCTCCGGCGTCGTGCCGGGGATCCGGCGCCTGACCCGGCTCAACCCCCAGTTCACCCTGGCGATCAGCCTGCACGCCGCCCGAGATTCGCTGCGCGACGTCCTCGTCCCGCTCAATCGCCGCTGGCCGGTCGCCGAGGTCGTCGCGGCCGCTCGCGACCACGCGCGCGTAACCGGCCGGCGCATCAGCTACGAGTACGTGATGATTTCCGGCGTGAACGACACCGATCTGGACGCGGATGCCGTGGCGGCCCTGCTTCGGGGCGACCTGGCGCACGTCAACCTCATCCCGATGAATCCGGTCGCCCATACGCCCTGGCAGGCCAGCAGCCCGCAGCGGATCGCAGCCTTTGCCGCCCGGCTGCGGCGCGCCGGGATCGGGGCGACGGTGCGGGCCAATCGCGGCCAGGACGCGGGCGCCGCGTGCGGCCAGCTCGCGGCCGAGCGGGCCGGGGAGCCGCCGGCACCCGCCGTGGCCCACCGTCGTGAAGTGATCGTCCGCCAGAGCGAGGCGGCGCTGCGAGGCGATCGCAACGGCGAGCGTCTGCCTGCCGATCTCGAGGCGGCGGTCGCGGGCCAGACGGTGACGCCCTGATGGAACGCCGCCGCACGCTCGTCAGCGCGAGCATCCTGGACGCTGACCTCTCGGACCTGGCCCGCGACTCACGCCGAGCTCTGAAGGCTGGCTCCGACCGCCTCCATCTCGACGTCATGGACGGTCACTTCGTGCCCAACATCAGCTTCGGGCCGACGGTCATCAAGCGCCTGCGGCGCGTCGGCCGCCAGCCCTTCGACGCGCACCTGATGATCTCCGAGCCGGGCCGCTACGTGGACCAGTTCATCGATGCCGGCTGCGACTCGATCACGTTCCACGTGGAAGTCGAGGAACCCATCGAGCCGACGCTGCTGAGGATTCGCAAGGCCGGACGCCAGGCGGGGCTGGCGCTCAAGCCGGCGACCCCCCTCTCGGCTCTCGAGGCGTACCGCGAGCTGCTCGATATAGTCATGGTCATGACCGTTGAGCCTGGCTTCGGCGGTCAGTCTTTCATGGTGGACGCCGCGCACAAGATCCTGCCGGCCCACGAGCTGTTTCGCGACCGCGCGCCGGAGCTGCCGGCCGGACAGGTCCACGTGGACGGCGGGGTGAATCGGAAGTCGGCCGAGCTGTGCGGCGGCCTGGCAGCCGAGGTCCTGGTCGTCGGCTCGACGCTCTGGAAGAAGAACGTCGACATCGCCCGGGAGATCCGCCTGATCAAGGCCCTCGCCGACGTGGGCTACAGGAACGGCGCCGGCCGCGGCCAGGCGGCGATTCCGCATGTCGAGTGGGTGACCTTCGCCACGCTGCCCAGGAGCGTCGGTCGGCGACTTCTCGCCGCGACGGAGAGGCGCGGCATCCCGGTCATCGAGCTGCGCGCCGGCCGCGGGGCCGGGACGAAGGGTCGGCGGGACTGTGAGCTGCTCATCCCCGCCGCGTTCGAGCGGGCCGCGACCGAGTGGCTCGGCGAAGCCCGCGCCCAGGCCCGGGCGCAGGCGGAGGCCGAGACCATGGCCGCGCTGCCGGGGAGCGATGCTCAGCCCAGGCCGGGAGAGAGCGCGTGACCGAGGAAGTGGCGCCTGGCCCGGTGCTTCCCGTCGGCGAAGCCGAGCCCGTTGGGGCGGTCGCGGCCGCGTCGGCAGGCATGCCGTCCCACCTCGGGCGTCGCAACGACCGGTTGCTTCTGGCGGCCGTCGCCTCGTATGCGGTCCTGCTCTCCGTGCTGATGATCGCGCGGGGGATCTCCGTGACGCCGGATGTGATCGTCGTCGCCTTCGGCCTGGCTGCCCTCCTGCTCGGCCGCGCCAAGCTCTTCGTGCGCGACTGGATCCCGTTCATCGCCCTCTTCTTCGCCTACGAGCTGATGCGCGGCTACGCCGACAAGTTCGGCCAGGCGGTCCACGTGACCGACGTCATCGCCATCGAGCGGATCATCGGCCTGGGCAGTCTGCCGACCACCGTGCTGCAGCAGCTGTTCCACCATGGGCCGGCCTCGAGCCCCGACATCCTGGCGACGATCTCGGTGGTCTTCTACTTCCTCCACTTCCCGCTGCCGCTGGCGATCGGCTTCCTGCTGTGGATCCACCAGCGCCGCGTCTACTACGACTTCGTCGGCGCGTTGATCCTGCTCTCCATGGCCGCTTTCGTGACGTACCTGCTCCTGCCCGTGGCGCCGCCATGGTGGGCCGCCCAGCAGGGCTACGTGACCGGCATTCTTCACCTGCGCGACACGGGCTTCAACTCGCTCGCCAGCATGTTCGGCTTCAGCAACTACTACTACTCGTACTCCCTCTACAGCATCAGCTCAAACGACCTGGCCGCCTTCCCGTCGCTGCACGCGGCGTATCCGTTCCTGGCGTTCCTGTTCGCGCGGCGCGCTTTCGGAAGGGTCGGCTGGTTGATGGCCGTCTACACGGCCTGCGTCTGGTTCGCCATCGTCTACCTGGGAGAGCACTGGGTCGTGGACATAATCGGTGGCGTGGTTTACGCATCGGTGGCGTACCTGGCTCTCGTGCGCGGGCCCGGATGGGCGCGCCGGCTCATGGCCCGAGTGGCGGACGAGGAGATCGAAGCCGGCGTCGAAGCCGAAGATGCCGGAGACGTGGGCGCCCTGCGGCGGATCGGCCGGCGGGTGCGCTGGGCGCTGGTCCTGCAGGGCGCGGTCGTGGCGGTGCTGGGTCTCGGCCTGGCGTACGGGATGAACACGCAGGGCTGGCTGGGTGGATCGCAGAGTGGGCTCTACCTGGTCCCGTGGCTGGCGATCCTGGGCGGGCTGTGGCGGGGCGCCGTCGGCCTGGTGAGCAGCTGAGAAGCCGAGCCACGGAGCGAGGAAGGCGGCCATGCGGGCGTTGTTGCAGCGGGTTTCTCGGGCGGAGGTGCGGATCGAGGGTCGGTCCGTGGCTTCGATCGGGCCGGGCTTGCTGGTCCTGCTGGGCGTGGGCCCGGCCGACGACGAGTGGGTCGCGACCGGCCTGGCGGCCAAGGTCGCCGGCCTGCGCATCTTCGCCGACTCGGACGGCCTGACGAACCTGTCGGTGTCGGAGGTCGGGGGCTCGGCGCTCGTGGTCAGCCAGTTCACGCTGTACGCGGACTCGCGCAGGGGCCGGCGGCCCTCCTTCATCCGGGCGGCGGGTCCCGTCGTAGGCGAGCGCCTGTACGAGGTCTTCTGCGAGATTCTAGCCAGCGCCGGCGTTCCGGTGGCGCAGGGCCGTTTCGGTGCGGACATGGCCGTGGAGCTCGTTAACGACGGGCCGTTCACGGTCTGGCTCGACTCTGACGAGCTGGGAATCGCTCCGAAAGCGCCGTAAGCAGCGCTTAACGCGATCGGCGCCGAGCCTGGGGGCTCGACGCCGAGTCAGTGTGCGGATACCCGGCCGGCAGCGGGCCGGCCGGCCTGAGCCGGGTTATCGAGCGGCGCGCGAAAGCGTGCGCTGGCAGCGGGTGCAGACCAGGGTCTTCACCTGCTTGCCGTTCTGCTCGATCGTCGCCCGCTGGAGGTTGGGGTGGTAGCGTCGGTGAGCGCGAACCCGGTTCATTCCGGACGACTGCGGGTTGAAGCCGTCTATTGAGACCTTCCCGCAAACGGCGCAGGAGCGAGCCATGAGATCCTCTCGGGTACTGTGAACATAAGAGGCGGCCCCGTCCGGGGCCGAACGGGGCGGTATGATAGCACACCGTTTCCGACGCCCAGGCCGGAGGTCGAACTCGCATGCCCGAGCCCTCGGTGGCCGGCAAATCCATCGTCACTCGCCGCGCCATCTTCGACATCGTTCGAACAGCTGTCCAGGGCAGCTATGGCGTGACGGGCTTCAGCGACCCTTCCTTCGGCCGCAGGCTCCTGCGCTGGGTCGGCCTCGACAGACCCGGCATCCAGCTCACCACCGAGGACGGCCTGCGGCTGGATCTCTACGTGACGGTAGCTTTCGGCGTTCCGGTCGCTGAGGTGGCGCGTCAGGTGGATTCGGCCGTCCGCTACTCACTGCGGCGGTTGGTCGGGGTGGAGGTGGCGAGCCTGACCATCCACGTCGACGGATTGGGCTACCAGCCGATAGCGGTCCAGCGCGCCGAGGCCATCGAACGGGAATCGAGTGAACTGGCCGAGCCCGGCCCTGAGTCCACGACGGAGGCTTCGGGCAAGGATCAAGCGCATCCGAAGATTCCGGCCGAGGGGGGAACGGCTTCGACACGCCGCAAGACCAGATGACGCATCGAGTTGCCAGATGACGCGCCGATCCGGTGACGGAGCTGGACTCCTGGCTGCCTTCCGCGCCGCGGTGGACAACCTCGCCGAGCACGTCGACGAGGTCAACGCGCTCAACGTCTTTCCCGTTCCCGACGGCGACACCGGCAGCAACATGCTGGCGACGGTTCGGGCCGCCCTTGCAGAGGCCGATGCGGCGGCCGGCCAGCCGGCCGATCGCGTCGCCGCCGCGATCAGCTTCGGTGCCCTGATGGGCGCCCGAGGCAACTCCGGTGTGATCGCCTCGCAGATCTTTCGTGGCATGGCCGATAGCCTCGGCGGCAAGGAGCGCTTCGACGGCACGGACCTCGCACGATCGCTGACCCAGGGCACCGCGACCGCCTACAAAGCGGTCGTTACGCCCGTCGAAGGTACGATCCTGACGGTAATCCGCGAGGCCTCGACGGCGGCGGTGGCCGCAGCCGAAGAGGGCCGAGACCTTGAGTCGGTACTGCGAGCGGCAGTCCACGGGGCCGCAGAAGCGGTCGAGAAGACGCCGGCGCTGCTGCCGATCCTGCGCGAAGCGGGAGTGGTCGATGCCGGCGGCCAGGGCCTCCTCCGTCTCCTGGAGGGTGCTCTGAGATATATGTCGGCCCACAACCCGGCCCCGGCCGAGGCCAGGAAGCCGGTCCACGGCCGAGCGCTGAGGATCGAGATCCCGGCGGACGAAGGCTTCGGTTACGAGACGATGTTCGTGCTCCGGGCGCGCGGCGATGCGCTGGACATGGCGGGACTGCGAACCGAGCTGGAGCGCATTGGGAGCTCGGTGCTCGTCGCAGGGGATGGTCGGGCCGTCAAGGTGCACGTCCACAATGATCGACCGGACCAGGTGATCGCCCTCGGCCTGTCGATGGGCTCGCTGACCCGAGTCAGCGTCGAGAACCTCGACGCGCAGAGCCGGGAGGTCTGCGAGAGACGCGAGGCGGCGCTGACAGCCGATGGGTTGGTTGGCAGCGCGGAGGGGGAAGAGGGGCAGGCCGCCGGCCAGGGCGGGCACGTCCGGATCGAGGCGCATCGCGAGGTTCGTCACGAGGCTCATCGCGAGGCGAGGCCCCACGTTGACCTCGCGATGTACGGCGGCGAGATCGATCTGCCCGCGCACGTGCCGGATGGAGCCAACGGGTCGGGCAACGGGGCGGAAGTGCAGGACACGGTTCCGCTGGCCGTGGTGGCGGTTGCGGCCGGGGACGGCCTGGCGCGCATCTTCGACTCGTACGGCGTGGCCGCCGTCGTCCGCGGCGGCCAGGGCAACAACCCGTCCACCGGTGAGCTTCTCGATGCGGTCGAGAAGATAGTGGCTGAGGAGATCCTGCTGCTGCCCAACAACCCGAACGTCGTGCTGGCGGCCCGGCAGGCCTCCGAGATGACGACGCGACGCGTGCGCGTCGTGCCGACCCGCAATGCCGCCGAGGGTTTCGCGGCCCTGCTGGCCCTGGATCCGAGCCGCGACGCCACGGCCAACGCCGAGTTCATGACCCTGGCCAGCCGCGCGATCCAGACCTTGCAGGTGACGGAGGCGATACGCGACGCGGTCGTTGGAGGGCGAAGAGTGCGAATGGGCCAGACGATCGTGCTCGACCCCGACGACGGTCTCCTAGCGGTCAACAACGACCGGATGAAGGCCCTGCTGGCGGCTCTGAAGGCGCTCGAGCCCGGCTTCGAGCTGGTGACGATCTACTACGGCGACGGAGCCGATGAGGCGGAAGCCGAGGGCGTGGCCAGGCGGATCGGCGAGGCGAACCCCGGCGTGGAGGTGGAGGTCATCCACGGCGGGCAGCCGCACTACCGGTACCTCGTCGCGGCAGAGTAGAGAAGTGGCGGCGCGGGGGTCCGGCCGTCCGGCGCCGCTCTCGGCGCCGCGCGAGGGAAGAGCCGCGCCGTCGAGGGTCGTCCCGCACGGACCGCTCGGTCCCGAAACCGGGATTGGGGAGAGCCACTTCGCTGGCGCCCAGGTTCTCAGGCGTGTCGGGCCGCGGCTGGGCATCTTCACGATCCGTGATCTGCTCTTCCACCTGCCGCGCCGCTACGACGACCTGCGGGTTCTGAGCACCGCGCGCGAGCTGACCTGGATCGCCGACGGGGAGGCCGCGAGCGCGCGGCTCCAGGTGCGCGGCATTCGAGTGGAGCAGACCTTCCGGCGCCGCATCCAGCGCACGACGGCGTACCTGGGTGACGAAACGGGCGAGGCCGAGGCGACCTGGTTCGGGCGACGCTTCATCCAGAACAGGTTGCGCGAAGGGCAGTGGATCGTGATCAGCGGCAGGATCCGGCATCGCGGCTTCACGACCGGCTTCGAGAACCCCGAATTCCAGGCGGACGACGGCTCGGCGCTCCTGCACGCCGGCCGGATCGTGCCCGTCTATCGGCTGACGGCGGGCTTGAGCGCGGCCACGCTCCGGCGGGCGATTCGACAGGCCCTGGATGTGGTCGGCGGGACGTATCGCGACTACCTGCCGAGCGAGGCGCAGGCGAGCGTCCCGGCCGGGGAGATGTCGATCGGGGCCGCGCTGGAGAGCGCCCACTACCCGGCAGATTTCCCGCGCCGTGACGCAGCGCTGCGCCGGCTCGGCTTCGACGAGCTGCTGGCCCTGCAGATCGGAATGGTCGCGCGCGATCGGCAGCGTCGCGTTGCCGTGGGCGACCCGGTGCCCGTTTCTCCAACGCAGCTCAGCCAGTCCGTGGCGGCCGTGGAAGCGGCGCTGACCGAGCAGGTCCAGTCTCGAACGGGCACCGCCGACGAGGCCCGCCTGACGCCGGACCAGGCGGCGGCCGTGGCGGCGATCGTGTCGGACCTTGCCCAGGCGCGTCCGATGATGCGGCTGCTCCAGGGTGACGTGGGATCGGGCAAGACCGCGGTCGCCGCGCTGGCCCTCGCCTTCGTCGCGGACGCCGGTCGCCAGGGAGCGCTGCTCGCGCCCACGGACCTGCTGGCCCGCCAGCACGCCGTGGCGCTGCGCCGGCTGGTGGAGCCGCTCGGCCACGGTGTCACGCTCCTGACCGGATCGCTCCCGGCCGGTGAACGCCGCGAGGCGCTCAGGCTCATCGCGGCGCCACCGGCCGCAGGCGGCCTGGCCGGCCTGACCGGCGGCCGCATCGTCGTGGGAACGCACGCGCTCTTCCAGGAGGCGGTTCGGTTTGCCGACCTCGCCCTGGCGGTGGTCGACGAGCAACACCGCTTCGGCGTCGCGCAACGCGAGGCGCTCGCCACGAAGGGCCGTTCGCCCCACGTGCTGCTGATGACCGCCACGCCAATTCCACGAACCCTGGGCCAGATCATGCTGGCCGATCTCGACGTCTCGGACCTGCGCACTCCGCCGGCGGGCCGCCTGCGCGTCCGAACCGGGATTCGCCACTCCGACGAGCTGGCCGGCAGCCCCGCCGAGCCTTCCAGAGGCGCGTATCCGTTGATCGTGCGCGAGATCCGCGAGGGTCACCGGGCGTTCGTCGTGGTGCCGCTCGTGGAAGAGGACGAGGAGTCGGCCGCTCGCTCCGCCGCTGAGGTTGCCGCGGCGCTGCCGGCGCAGCTGGCGGAGGCCGCGGCTCACATGAATCTGCCCGCCGAGCCGTCGCCGCGAGTTGGCGTCGTGCACGGCCAGATGAGGGCGGCCGATCGCGACGCGACGATGGACCTGTTCCGTCGCGGCGAGCTGGACGTGCTGGTTGGCACGACGGTGCTGGAGGTCGGCGTAGACGTGCCCGAGGCGACGGTGATGCTGGTCCTCGATGCCGATCGCTTCGGTCTGGCCCAGCTTCATCAGCTGCGCGGCCGCGTGGGCCGGGGAGAGGCGCAGGCTTACTGCATCCTCGTCTCGGACTCGAACGACGAGACGGCGAAGGCGCGCCTGGACGCGATCGAGGCTCACGACGACGGCTTCGAGCTGGCCGAGCTGGACCTCGAGCTCCGTCGCGAGGGCGAGCTCCTGGGGGTCCACCAGAGCGGCCTGCCGACGCTGCGGATCGCCTCGCTGCGGAACAAGGAAGACCGCGACCGCGCGGCCCAGGCGCGCGCCATCGCCGAGCGCCTGCTCGACGAACGCGGCACCCTCCTGCCGGGCTGCGAGGCGCTGGCAGCGGAGCTGCAGCACGGCTGGCTGGCGCGGGTGGGTGCCGGCGAGGTGCTGGCCGAGACCGCCGAGGTGGCCGTGTGAGCGAGGCCGGGCGGGTGATCTCCGGCAGCGCCAGGGGGACACGCCTGCTGGCTCCCGGAGCGGTCACGCGGCCCCTCGCAGATCGGGTGAAACAGACGCTGTTTGCCATCCTAGAGCCGGATCTGGTGGGCGCGCGAGTGCTCGATCTGTTCGCCGGCTCGGGCGCCGGCGGGATCGAGGCTCTGTCGCGCGGCGCGGCGAGGGCCATCTTCGTGGAGCGCGACGCCCCCGCCGCCCGGGTCATCGGGGAGAACCTGGCCAGGACCCACCTCTCCGAACGAGGCCACGTCGTTCGGGCGGACGCGCTTGCCTACCTGGCCGGGCGAGCCGTCGCCGACGGTCCATTCAGTCTCGTGCTCGTGGACCCGCCCTACGCCGAACCGCAGCTCCTGGAGTCGGCTCTCGTCCGGCTCGGCGCCGCGCAGGACCCCGGCTCGGCCCCTCTTCTGGCTGAGGCGGCCTGGGTGGTGGCCAAGCACTTCTGGCGTACGCCTCCACCTGCGAGCGTCGGCCTGCTAGCATCGGCACGAACCCGAAGGTTTGGAGAGACCACCCTGACCTTCTACCGCCGGGCAGGGCCCCGGGTTCGGGACGTGAAGCGGCTCGCCGCCGCCACGGCGGATGAACCGGCCGCCCAGTCGGAGGAAGCAAGGTGAGGATCGCGGTCTACCCGGGTTCGTTCGACCCGATGACGAACGGCCACCTGGACGTTGTGGCCCGCGCGGCGGCCGTCTTCGACCGGGTCGTGTTCGCCGTCCTGGTGAATCCGCGGAAATCGGCTCCGATCTTCCCGATCGATGTCCGCCTGGCGGTCATCCGCGAGGCGGTCGACGAATGCTGCCCGGCCGAGGTCGCCGGCCGTATCGACGTTGAGGCCTTCGACGGCCTCACGGTCGATTTCTGCCGGCGCCGGGGCGCGACTTTCGTCGTTCGCGGTCTGCGGGCCATCTCGGATTTCGAATCGGAGCTGCAGATGGCCCACATGAATCGGAAGCTGGACCCGGAGGTCGACACGGTCTTCTTCATGTCGGCCCTGGAGCACAGCTACCTGAGCTCTAGCCTGGTCAAGGAGATCGCCACCTTCGGCGGCGACGTGGCCCAGATGGTGCCTCCGGCAGTCGCCAGGCGTCTGGCGACCCGAAACCCGAGTCTATAATCGAGCGCAGCGGCAGCCCGCTAGTACGACATCAGGAGGGCCCGTCCGATCGACATCATCTACCTCGTCGAGCAACTCGAGTCGCTGGTAGCCGACGGCCGGAAGCTTCCCCTCACCAGCAGCGTCCTGATCGATCAGAGCCATGCGCTCGATCTGATCGACCAGCTGCGTATGACGATCCCGGAAGAGATCAAGACGGCCAAGCGGGTCAATTCGGAGGTCGAACGCCTGCTGGAGCAGGCGCGAGAGGAGGCGGAGCAGATCCTGGCCCGCGCTCAGGAGCAGGCCACATACCTGATCGAGGAGCGCGAGCTCACGCGTCAGGCCGACGAGATGAGCCTCGAGATCGTCCGTCAGGCCCGCGCCGAGGCCGACGGCGTGCGGCGGGGCGCGGACGACTACGCGGCGGAGGTTCTGTCGAAGCTCGAGGTCGAGGTGATGCGGACGCTCAAGAGCATCAGGCTCGGCTTGGACCTGTTGGATGAGAGGCGCGCCGTACCTGCGGTGGCGGACGACACCGATGGTGAAGGAGCGCTCGATGAGTTCGACCAATCGGCGGGCAGCGAACAGTCGGTCGGCAGCTGACGCGCTGACCTTCAACGTCGCCGGCCTGCTCGGCGAACCGCTCGGTTCTGTACGCGAGCTGGATGTTTCGTCGCCTCCACTCGACCTTGGCCCGGATATCCGGCAGAGTCGGGGCGTAACCGGGAAGATGCGCCTCAGCCGAACGAACCGCGGACTTCTCGTGCAGGCCAGGCTCAAGACCGAGCTCGACGAGGGGTGCAGTCGCTGCCTGCGCGAGATCGACTACCCGGTCGAGGTGGAGCTCGAGGAAGAGGCTCTGCCGAGCATCGATCTGATGACCGGGCTGCCGCTGGACACCTCGGCGGAGCCGGATGTGCTGCGGCTGACGGACCACCACGAGCTGGTCCTGGAACAGGCAGTGCGCGAGGCGATCCTGCTGGCCGAGCCGATCGCGCCACTGTGCCGCGCCGACTGCCCGGGGCTGTGCGTGGTCTGCGGCCAGGAGCTTGCTGCCGGCAAGCACGATCACCCGGACGAGGAAGTGGACCCGCGGTTGGAGGCCCTGCGCCGGTTCCGCGCACCCGAGTAGGGCTTGGCGGTGGGCGCAGCCCGAACCCGACGCGGCGAACGTGCCGTTCGCTGTGGCCGGCGAACCGGCTCTACGCGCCGTCACCCGCCGTGGCTCCTGACGGCGACCTCATGTACGTGGCGAGCGAAGGCTTCTGGCTCGATTCCACTCGAGCGGGAATTGGGCGGCACGTTTCGGTGCGGCGGCGAGCTTCGCACTGGCGACGTGGAGTCGCGTTAGCCAAGTCGCGCTCAGCGAGCCGACCGAGGCGAACCGAGACAGGGTGCTCGGAGCCGGGGACCGGCCGGCGGGCGGGCACATTCGGCTCTGCTCCCATTCGGAGGAAGTTGGGCCAGGAACCGCCTTCGCATTCCGATTCCGCGCCCCGTCTCACGACATTGACCGGCCATGGCCGAGTCGACGAGGGCAGAGCCGTGCGCGCCGCCGCGGAAGGCCCGGCAGCGCGCGGTAGGGGCGTGGCAGTCGCTAGACTTCGGCCATGCCGTCATTTCGCGCCCCCAGGGGCACCCGCGACCTGCTCCCCGATGTCCGCGCCGGCCTGAGTCGCCTCGAAGAGATTGCCCGCTCCCTCGCCGCCTGCTACGGCTACCGCGAGATGGAGATCCCGATGTTCGAGCAGACGGCCGTCTTCGAGCGCGGGATAGGCGAGGCCACCGACGTCGTCGAGAAGGAGCTCTTCCGGCTGGCGCCCAGAACCGAGGAGGCGGAGGCGTGGGCGCTTCGACCCGAGGCGACGGCAGGCATCGTTCGGGCATTCGTGCAGCACGGGATGCAAACCTGGCCGCAGCCGGTGAAGCTGACCGTGGTCGGGCCGATGTTCCGCTACGACCGGCCGCAGGCCGGCCGCTTCCGCCAGTTCTGGCAGTGGGACGCCGAGGCGATCGGCGATCCGGGCCCCGCCGTGGATGCCGAGATGGTGGAGATGGGTTACCGCTTCTACGTGGAGGCGGGCCTGCCGGACGTGCAGGTGCTCCTCAACTCGATCGGCGATGGCGCATGCCGGCCGGCTTACCTGGCGCAGCTGAGGGCCTACTTCGGCCGGCATGAGGGCCAGCTGCCGGAACTGGAGCGGCGCAGACTCGAGACGAACCCGCTTCGCGTGCTGGACTCCAAGGACCCGGCGATGACGGCCCTCGTCGCGGCGGCGCCCGGTATCGGCCAGTCCCTGTGCGAGCCGTGCGAGGCCCATTTCGCATCGGTTCGGGCCCACCTCGACGCGGTCGGAGTGCCCTACAGGGCGGAGCCGACGCTGGTGCGCGGCCTGGATTACTACACCCGGACCGCCTTCGAGTACTACCGCCGTGGCGCAGAGGGGCAGCAGCAGGCGCTCGGCGGCGGCGGCCGATACGACGGCCTGGTCGAGCTGTTGGGCGGCCGGTCCACACCCGGCATCGGCTTCGCCCTGGGCCTGGACCGCGTGCTGTTGGCGCTGGAGGAAAGAGGCGCCACGGCCGTTTTCGAAACGCCGCCGCTGGCGGTCGTCGTTGGCGCGGATCCGGCGGACACGGTCTCGCGGCTGCGGGTGGCCAGCCTGCTCCGCGCGGAGGGCCTGTGCGTGCGAGCGGAGCTGGCGCAGCGCAAGCTGGGAAGGCAGCTCGAGACGGCCTCGCGCGACCACGCCCACTTCGCCGTGATCATCGGCGACGAGCTGACCGAGGGGCACGTCCAGCTCAAGGACCTCGAAGCGGGCACCCAGCGGCTGGTGCCGCTGGCGGGGCTGGCTCACGAGCTGGCCCGCGCGGCAAGGAGTCACCACCACGGGTAGCGTGCGCCTGACGACGGCGTGATCCGCCGTGGCCGCCGGCACGAATCCCAACCGTAAGCCGCTGGTGGGGGCGATGGCGATGGACGACGGAGCGTCGGCGTCCCCACGTACGTCGCGTCTCGTGGGCTGGCGGGCTGCCGCGGCGGCGGTCGTGGCGCTGCTGCTGCTGGTCGCCGGCCTGGGACTGGTCGTGTGGCCTCGAGTCGTGCCTGACGGCGCGGGATCGTCAGCCTCTGCGCGTTTGCCCTCCGCCGCGCCATCGCTGCCGGGTACCCCGGGCCGCTTCAACGATGGCGAGTTCGCCTTCGACTACCCGACCGAATGGAAAGTCATAGCCGACAATGATCGCGGTGCCACGGGGATCATGGATATCCTGGCAGTGTTGGGCACCGGCAGCTGGCACCAAAGCTGCCAGAGCGGCGCCGAAGGAACCATGTCCTGGTTCTCGTGCAGCACCGACTCGGTCGACGTGCCGCCCGGCGGTGTCGTGGTCAAGGTCTACCTCAGCTATGGGCCTGCGCCGTTCTGCCACGGAGATACACATGCGAACGCCACCGTCGGCGACCTTGCGGTGCGCAAGACTGTGGATGGGACCGTCGCTACGTGGGAGATCCGAGCCCCTGGGAACGAGTTCGATTCGGCCGGTAACATCTTTGTCGAAGTCCACACCGGCAACCCGAGCGAGCTGGCTCGGGCCGAAGGCCTGGTAGCAAGCTTCCGCTGGCTCAGTGGCCCCACCGGCGAATGTGGCCAGGGCACACCACCGACCGGCGGGCCCGGCCCCACTTAGCCGCCGTGCGCCGAAAGGCTCGGCGCATTCCGCTACGATGCGCGACATGAGTGAGCCCCGCCCGACCTCGACTTCGCCCGAGTCCGCCTTCGGCCTTTCGACGCCGTATCGTGACGTTACCTGCGGCGAACTGCGCGCCGCCGACGCCGGGCGCGAGGTCCACATGGCCGGTTGGGTTCATCGCCGGCGAGACCACGGCCACCTCATCTTTCTGGACCTGCGCGACCGCTACGGCATCACACAGGTCGTCGTCAACGAGGCGGTGACGCCCCAGGCTGCCGCGGCGGCCGGCAAGGTCCGCAACGAATTCGTGCTCGAGATCCGGGGCAAGGTCGCCCGCCGGCTGGCCGGGATCGAGAACTCGAAGCTGGCGACCGGCGAGGTCGAGGTCCAGGCCCAATCGGTGGAGATACTGAGCGAGGCCGAAACGCCGCCGTTCTACATCAACGAACCCGACGCGCCCGTGGACGAGAGTCTCCGGCTGCGGTATCGCTACCTCGATATCCGGCGCCGGCCGCTGCTCGAGCGGCTGCTGGCGCGCTCGGAGCTGGTCCGCGCCATCCGCGAGGCTCACTATCGGGCCGGCTTCGTCGAGGTCGAGACGCCGATCCTGCTCAAATCCACGCCCGAGGGCGCCCGCGACTTCATCGTGCCCAGCCGCATGCAGCCGGGGAGCGTATACGCCCTGCCGCAGAGCCCGCAGCAACTCAAGCAGCTGCTGATGGTGGCCGGCATGGACCGCTACTTCCAGATCGCCCGCTGCTTCCGCGACGAGGACCTGCGCGGCGACCGCCAGCCGGAGTTCACCCAGCTGGACCTGGAGATGAGCTTCGTCACGGAACAGCGGGTGATGGACTTCGTCGAAGCGATGATCGTCGAGGTCAGCCGGAAAGTCGTGCCCGACAGGCCCATTCAGCAGCTGCCGTTTCCGCGCATCGACTACCGCGATGCGATCGAGCGCTTCGGTTCGGACAAGCCCGACCTGCGTTTCGGCATGGAGCTCGTGGACCTGGCGCCGGCCCTGGGGGAGGGGAGCGCCGGTTTCCGCGTCTTCGACGAGGTCCGAGCCGCCGGCGGACGCGTCAAGGCGATCGTGGCCCCGGGACTGGCCGAGGTCAGTCGCTCCCAGATCGACGAGCTCACTGAGTTCGCTCGTCGCTATGGGGCCGGGGGCCTGGCCCACGTGGCCGTCGGCGCCGACGGCACGGCGCACTCGCCGATCGCGAAGTTCCTGGGCGAGGACCGAATTGGCTCGGTTGTCTCGACCGCCTCTGCCGGGCCCGGCGATCTCATCCTGATCGTCGCCGACGCGAACGGGGAGACCGTGGCCGACGTCTTGGGCCGCCTGCGCCAGGACATGGGCCTGCGCCTGGGTCTGGCCGACCCCAACGTCCTCTCCTACTGCTGGGTCTTCCATTTCCCGATGTACCAGTGGGACTCGGCGCAAGGCCGCTGGGATGCTACTCACAATCCGTTCAGCGGGGTGTTGCCCGAGGACGAGGCGCTTCTCGTCACCGCTTCCGGCGATCTTTACAAGCCTTCGCACCAGGATCCCGCCGGCCGGGCGCGGGCCATGCAGTATGACGTGGCGCTCAACGGCTGGGAGCTGGGCGGCGGCTCCGTGCGAATCCACAAGCGGGCGCTCCTGGAGCGCAGCTTCGCGCTCCAGGGCTACTCCCTGGAGAAGATGCATGACCTGTTCGGGGGGATCCTCGAGGCCTTCGTCTACGGCGCGCCGCCTCACGGCGGAATCGCCATGGGCATCGACCGCTGGGCGGCCCTCCTCTCGTATCAGACCAACATTCGGGAGGTGATGGCCTTCCCGAAGACCCAATCCGGGACGGACTTGATGCTGGAAGCCCCTTCACAGCCCGATCCGCAGCAGTACGCTGAGCTGGGTCTGCGGTTCGTTGGGGATCCGTCGAGCAAGAACGCCGCACGCTGAGCCGAACACACGGCACCACGACCGGGGCCGATCAGGAGAGCGGGGACAGGAAGGTCATGGAAACGGGATCGGAAGAGCGATACGTCCGGTGCCGGCGCTGCCACGGCGTCTTCGAGGCGGGGCTGGCCAACTGCTCACGATGCGGGACGGCCTACGTCCCCACCGCGGACGAGTCGGCCACTCAAACGGGCTCATTCGTCGACAGGTATCAGGGCACTGAGTTCGCCGAGCCGGAGATCCAGGTTGCGGCGCGGCCGCCGGCCGCAAGACCGAGCATGGGTCTCATCCTGAGCATGGGCGCCGGCCTGGTGATCGTCGCCGCGGTCCTCGGCGCGATGGTCATGCTGGGAACGTTCGATGTCGCCACGCCGACGCCGCGTATCGTGGTCGCGGCCATCACGCCGTCGCCGAGCCCCAGCCCCACCCTCCCGCCGGCCGTCACCAGGACTCTCGAACAGCTCGCGGATCCCGACCTGAACATGCACATGTCGATCCGCACGACCGTCTCGGTGAATGCTCGCGTAACCGGTCATTCGTCTTCCTCGATTGTGAACATGGAAGTCGACTGCGCTGGCGGGAACGAAGCCGGCACAAACCAGACCGGGAACATCTCCCAGGAGTGGCGCCTGGTCAACGGCACCTACTACGTGCGCCAGCTGCCCGGTGGGACGTGGCACGCCAAAGTCGGGATCACGCCGTTCATCGTGCTGAGCCCACTCTTCTCCCTGACGGACAGCCGCCAGCTCCAGTACCTCGGGCCGGACGAGAAGAACGGGGTCCAGGCCGACAAGCTGGAGAGCACGGCCTGGTGGACTCCGGACGTCGGCAAGGTGAGCGGCCTGGACGTGACTACGCTGAGCATGAGCCCCCAGCACACGCAGCTCTTCCTGTGGGTCGCCAGCGATGGTTCGCCCGTCTACGCGAGCTTTCGGGCCTGGACGGATGCCACCGACGGCACCAATCTCCTGGACATCGAGACGACCTACACGTTCACGAACCTGGGCGAGGTCGAACCGATTCCCTCACCGACGATGAAGTAGGTCGGCCTTCTGGCGGGTTAGCCGGGCGTGTCCGACGCCTGGGCCGCGAGCGCGGCGTTCCATTCGGGCGGCGGGCTCCCGGCAGGCTGGGGCGGGCCCTGGTAATCGGGCAGGTCGCTCCGAGGCGTGGCCATGTCGTGGACGATCCCCGGGTCGCCCAGCTCGATGTGCCGGATCGGCACGCCTGCGGCAACGAGCGCCGCTATCGCCTCCTCGCCGTGCTGCCCCGAGAGCTCGGCCAGACGGCCGACGAGGCTGACGGGGACGAGTATCGGAAAGCCGGGCTGCCCGCCGTACGCCGGCCGAACGATAGCCTCTGGAGCGGCCCCATGCGCCTCGACGAGTGAGGTCACCGTCTCCGGATCGACCCACGCGAACTTGAAGGGCCACAGCAGAGCGGCCGACGTCTCCGTGACGGCGGCGGCCGCGGTCCGCATTCCGTGCACGAACCAGGCGATGCCCTGCGGCTCGCCCGGCGTGGGGCAGGTCAGCGTGACCGCCAGGTCGGCGACCGCCTGGCGCAGCTCCTGCGGGGTCTGAGACGCGACGACGACCGCGGGCATCGCTCCTCCCGACCACGCCGCCTGGGCAACACGGCGAAGCACGAGCTCTCCGTCGGCCCGGGTCAGAGCCATCTCGGGATCCGGGACGATTACCACCGCGGCGACTGTCATGGCTGCCTCACGGTCGCGAGTGTAACGCCTGGCCGACGCGTCGGGAATCGAGGACTGGGGGCGGCTCTTTGGACGTGACTGTGCGACAATGCCGCCGCCCATGAGCGACTCGCCCGGTTCCAGCGCGCCCGCGAATTCAAACTCGGTCACGCGCGCCGACGTCCGCAACCTGGCCATCGTCGCTCACGTCGACCACGGCAAGACCACCCTGGTCGACGCCATGCTCCGCCAGGCTGGGGCCTTCCGCGCCAATCAGATCGTCGTCGAGCGCGTCATGGACTCCAACGACCTCGAGCGCGAGAAGGGGATCACCATCCTCGCCAAGCAGACCGCGGTCGACTACGACGGGGTCAGGCTCAACATCGTCGATACACCTGGCCACGCCGACTTCGGAGGCGAGGTCGAGCGCAGCCTGAACATGGTCGATTCGGTGCTCCTGCTGGTGGATGCGGCCGAGGGGCCGCTGCCGCAGACGCGCTACGTCCTGCAGAAGGCGATGGCTCACCATCTGCCGGTAGTCGTGGCGATCAACAAGATCGACCGCTCGGACGCCCGCCCGGAGGAGGTGCTCGACGCGGTCTACGAACTCTTCATCGACCTCGGCGCCAATGCCGAGCAGCTCGATTTCCCGGTCGTCTACACCAACGCCAAGACGGGCACGGCGACGCCAGACCTGAACACGCCCGGCACGGACCTGCGGCCACTGTTTGAGGTGCTGATCGGGCATACGCCGGCGCCGCGGTACGTCCCGGGCCACCCGCTTCAGTTGCTGGTGACGAACCTCTCGGCCAACGACTACGTAGGCCGGATGGCGATCGGTCGAATCTGGAACGGCGCCATCAAGATGGGCCAGAAGATCGTCATCGTCCGCGAGGAGGCCGAGAACACGGCCGGCTCGGTCGAACCCGGCCGGACTGTCACGCTCGCCGGGACGGTCACCAGCCTAACCACGGCGCACGGCATCGAACGAGTGGACATCGCCGGGGCCGCCGCCGGTGACATCGTGGCCGTCGCCGGCATACCCGACGTGACCATCGGCGACACGATCACCGATCCCGCCGACCCACGGCCGATGCCGCGGCTGGACATGGACGCGCCGACGCTGCACATGACCTTCGGGGCGAACACGTCGCCGCTGTCCGGGCGGGAGGGTCGCTACGTCACCAGCCGCCACATCCGCCAGCGCCTGGAGCGTGAGGTCCTGGGCAACGTCTCGATCGAGTTCACGGCCACGGAGTCCGCCGACACGTACGAGGTCCGCGGCAGGGGAGAGCTGCAGCTGGCCATCCTGATCGAGCAGATGCGCCGCGAGGGCTACGAGGTGCAGGTCAGCCGGCCCGAGGTCATCCTCCGCGAGATCGAGGGCGACACCCAGGAGCCCTATGAGCGGATCACCGTGGACATTCCGCCCGAGTTCATCGGGCCCGTACAGGGTGCGCTGGCCGATCGCAAGGCGCGCCTCGAGCAGATGAGCACCGATGCCGACGGGCGCGTTCGGATGGAGTACGTCATCCCCGTTCGCGGATTGATCGGTTTTCGAGGCCAGCTGCTCACGGAAACCAGGGGTACGGCCCTGATGCACCAGATTGGCGAGGGCTACGGTCCCTGGGCCGGCGAGGTGACCCACCGGACCACGGGCGTGATCGTGGCCGACAGGCCCGGCATCTCGAACGCGTACGCCCTGTTCAATATCCAGGAACGCTCGGAACTCTTCGTCGGGGTCGGGGCCGACGTCTACGAGGGGATGATCATCGGTGAGAACTCCCGTCCCGACGACATGGACGTGAATGCCACAAAGGAGAAGAAGCTGACCAACATCCGGACCCACGCCCACGACGAAGCGCTCCATTTGACGCCGCCGCGCGAGCTGACCCTGGAGTCGGCCATCGAGTTCGTCGGCGGCGACGAGCTGGTCGAGGTGACGCCCAGGTCGATCAGGTTGCGAAAACGGGTCCTGTCGCAGCATGACCGGCGCCGCATCGCCGGGCGCGAATACGACCGCGCCATAGCGGAGCGCGACGCGACCCGATAGGGGGCCGGTCGGGGGCGTGACCCGAGCTCGGCGTACAATCGAGGCGATGCCGATCTACCTCGACCACGCCGCCACCACGCCGCTGCGGCGCGAAGCGCTCGAGGCGATGCTGCCCTTTCTGACCGGGCATTTTGGCAACGCCTCGTCGCCGCACTCGTTTGGGCGGCGGGCCCGGGCCGGCGTGGACGAGGCTCACGAGCGCGTTGCGCGGGCGATCGGCGCCCAGCCGCGCGAGATCGTCTTCACTTCCGGTGGCAGCGAGTCGAACAACCTGGCGCTGAAGGGGGTGGCCTGGGCGGGCAGGGCTCGCGGGCATCGGATCGTCACCGGCGCCGTCGAGCACCACTCGGTGGGCCACTCGCTCCGGTATCTCGAGAAGTTCGGCTTCGAGATCGTGGAGCTGCCCGTGGACCGTTACGGGCGAGTGGACCCGGACCAGGTCGAGGCGGCCATCACGCCCAGGACGATCCTGGTCAGCATCATGCTGGCCAACAACGAGGTGGGCACGATCCAGCCGATCGCCGAGATCGCGGCCCGGGTGCGACGCCACAAGGGCGTGTTGTTTCACACCGATGCCATCCAGGCCGCCGCCCACCTTCCCATCGACGTCGCGGCGCTGGGCGTCGACCTGCTCTCTCTGGGGGCGCACAAGTTCGAGGGGCCCAAGGGTATCGGCGCGCTGTACGTCCGCCACGGGACGAACATCCTGGCTCAGCAGCAGGGCGGCGCCCAGGAGCGTTACCGTCGCGCCGGGACGGAGAACGTTGCCGGGGCGATGGGCATGGCCGCCGCTCTCGAGCTGGCGGTCGCCGAGCGGCCGGAGGTGGCCGCACGCGTGCGCGGGCAGCGCGAGGCGCTGACGGCCCGACTGCGGTCGATCGCCGGCGTCGCGGAGACCGGCCATCCCGCCGAACGACTGCCCGGACTGGTTTCGATGGTGGTCGATGGGGTCACCGGCGCCGGCCTGGTCATGGCTCTGGATCTGGCCGGACTCGCCTGCTCGACTGGATCGGCGTGCGTCACGGGCTCCACCGAGGTCAGCCATGTCCTGATCGCGATGGGCTATCCCGAGGAGGAGGCCAGGGGCGCCCTCCGCCTTTCGCTGGGGCGAACGACGACGGACGACGAGGTCGAAGAGGCCGGCCGCCTGGTGGCCCAGGTGATCGAAACTCAGCGTGAGGCGGCGGCCCGACTGGCGGCGCCCCGGAGCGCGGTTTCGATGTCGGGCGGCGTATCGGAGGCGGCGTCCGGGTGACGCGCGTCCTCGTGGCGATGTCGGGCGGCGTGGACTCGTCCGTTGCGGCGGCCCTGGTGCACGCCGCCGGCGACGAGGCCATCGGCGTGTGGATGCGACTTCACGACGTGGCCGACACGTACTCCGAGTTCAAGAAGAGCTGTTGTTCCCTCGACGCGGCCGAAGACGCGCGCCGGGTCGCGGCCCAGCTCGGGATCCCTTTCTACGTCATGAATCTCGAGCCGGAGTTCGACCGTGGCGTCGTCCAGCCGTTCCTGCGGGCCTACCTGGAAGGCCGCACTCCGAGCCCGTGTGTCGACTGCAACAGCGTCGTGAAGTTCGGCGCGCTCCTGAGCCGGGCCCGCTTCATGTACGAATGCGACGCCGTCGCGACCGGACACTATGCCCGGGTGGCCGCCCCGGGTGAGCCGGGCTCGGGATTCGGGCTGCTGCGCGGCCGCGACCGCGAGAA
This sequence comes from Candidatus Limnocylindrales bacterium, assembly GCA_050014975.1. GTDB lineage: Bacteria > Chloroflexota > Limnocylindria > Limnocylindrales > CSP1-4 > Fen-1039. Next base: position 28,438 of record JBEKCH010000014.1, on the reverse strand, counting down.
GGACCAGAGCTACTTCCTCTACGGCCTGGGCCAGGAGGAGCTGGCGCATACCCGCTTCCCGCTGGGCGAGATGACCAAGCCGCAGGTTCGAGAGGCGGCGCGGTCCATGGGTCTGGCGACCGCCGAGAAGCACGACAGCCAGGAGATCTGCTTCGTGCCCCGCGGCGATTACCGTGAGATTCTGCGCCAGCGGGCAGGCTGGAAAGCAGAGCCCGGACCGGTCATCGACGTGGACGGCCGCGAGATCGGGCAGCACTTCGGGACCGCCTCGTACACGGTGGGCCAGCGCCAGGGGATCGGCGTTGCCGTGGGGGAGCCGCGCTACGTCTGGAAGATCGATAGTCGCAAGAACGTCCTCCGGCTGGGAAGACGTGCCGATCTGGAGACGCGCCGCTTCGGCGTGGAGGAGATGCGCTTCGTGGCCGGACACGCGCCCTCTGGTGGCCCCTCGTTCCGGGCAGAGGTCCAGATTCGCCACCGCGGTCACGTCGCCGCTGCCACCGTCTCGCCCGCAGGGGGAGGTTGCTGGCTGGTGGAAACCGACGAGCCGGTGTGGGCGGCAGCTCCGGGTCAGGCCGCCGTCGTCTACCGTGGTGAAGCCGTCCTGGGCGGGGGCCGCATCGTCCGGTCCGAGGATCAGCCGGCCGTCTGAGCGGCTTACTATACTCAGGCGGTTGTCGTCGCTTGAGCCGGCGGCGTCCCGGTCTTGATGAGGAGTTGAGTGGCTCTGGGTCCCGCACACGTGCTGGCGGTCCTGGTGGGCTTGTTTCATACCGCCCTGTTCGTGTTCCTGGGAGGCCGGGTGGGGGGGCGGATCGTTCTCGTTGCTATGGCGGCCATCCTGGGGGCATGGGCGGGCGACGCCGTGGGCGGCAGGCTAGGCGTGGACCCGATCCGGGTCGGGGACTTCCACGTGGTCTCCGCATCGGTCATGGCCTGGGTCGGGATCGGCTTCGTGACCGTGCTCTCCATCCTGGGCCCGTCCTCGGAGATCGAGGAGCCGCAGTGATCCGCTCCATGGTCACGCTGCTATTGCGCGGTCGGGGCCCGGCCGGACCGACGGATCCGCGGCTGCTGGCCTTCGCGCGCGGTCTGGCGCTGGGCGCGCTGGTGGGCGCCGCAATCGCCGGGTCGACTGTCTGGGAGCGTCTGCGCCGACAGGACTAGCCGCGCGAGAGGGAGAAGCTGCTAGGCCACTGCCGGCTGGCGTCGCACCGAGGAGACGCGGGCCAGGGCGATGGACGCCGCCACGATCACGGCTATCGCCACGATGTCCGATGAGAGTTCCCGGTCGGGTCGGTAGATGTCGGCGCCGTAGGCGGTGGTGGCGACCACCCAGGCCACGAGCGATGCCATCAGCGCGGCTGCGAGCGCGCGCGTGCCTCGATCCGGCGGCGCGCGGTAGACACGCCAGAGTGCCCACAGGCAGGAGGCGAAAATGACGACCACCAGGACCAGTGCCCCCAGGCCGAGCTCCGCGGCAATCTCCGGGAAGAGCGAATGGGCGTGATCGAAGTTGTCCTTGGCCTGGGCGGGCCTGTAGCCCAGCAGGACGTAGTAGCGGCCAAACTGGTCAAGACCGATGCCCAGGAGCGGGTGAGTCATGCTCATGTGGACGGCGCCCTCGACCGCATAGAACCTCTCGGTGAGCGAACCGTAGCCGGCGAGGGTGTCTGGATTCCATGAATCGAACCGGCTCTCGCCGACCAGGGCCACGGCCGCGGATCGGTAGGCGTTGTCTATCGGTGGGGCGAACTGCAGGACCAGCGCCGGCCACGGAATGACGATGCTCGAGAGCGCGGCGGCAGTGATGACGATCGCGGCTCGGCGTTTCCAGCCCTGGACGAGCAGCACGAACAGGAGCACGGCGCCACCCGTCGTCGCCAGGAACGCGCTCTTGGACAACGACAGGAACAAGCCGACCACGCATGCGACCAGAGCCGCGGCCAGTAACGGCACCGCCCACTTCGGTATCGGCAGGTGCCGGCGGGCGGCGAGTGCGGCCAGGATCAGCGGGACGACGGTCGCGAGGATGACGCCAAAGAGGCCGACGTTGAAGTAGGTGACGCGGGCGAAGATCAGCCGCTGCGCCTGGAGCGTCGCCAGCGAGGTGACGCTGGGCAGCACCTGAAGGACGTTGATCACGGACCCGAGCGCAGCCGCGGCGCCGAGCATGAGCGCGGCGGCGAGGAGGTACCGTTTCGTCGGCCGCAGGGCCAGCAGGATGGCCCCGAGGGCAACAGGCTCCAGGATCCCGTGCAGGAGCACGGTTCCGCTGAGCGTGGGGTCCTCGGATTGGAGGGTCGAGAGGATGGCAATGCCGAGCAAGCCGAGGGTGGCCACTTCCGCGAACCTGTAAGCCCTGAAGCCGGCGGCCCAGCGCCTGGCGCCGGTGAGCGTTGGCGGGAATGTTCGCGGGCCGCTCTCAGTTGCGGGCAGCGACTCTCCCTGCTCGGGGGGTTGAGATCTGAGCCAGCGCAGCGTGCCCGCCCCGAGGGCGGCGACGAAGATCGTCTGCAGAATGACCTGGATCGGGCCCAGCTGCCACGACACCTGGACGGCGTTCCAGCAGGGCGTCAGCAGCAGCACGATGAGGAATGCGCGTCGTGGCTGGAAGACGGCCCAGGCGGTCACAGCGGCGGCGGCCAGGGGCACGACGGCCCGGATCGCGCTGGCTGCCAGGCCCGCGTGGAAGTACAGGGAATGCTGGTTGAGAGCCGCTACGAGCAGGGTCGCGAACGAGAGTGCGGCTACGGCCGTGCCGAGGGCGAGCCGACCCGGGGCAGGGAGGTACGCCTGGAGTCGGGCCAGAGAGGGCCACTGCGCGGTCGCGCCAATCGCGCTGTCCTGGAGGCGCGTTTGTTCAGCTGTGTCCAATCGATCCTTCCGCTGGCAGCAGGATTAGCGAGGATCGGCGCGCCGTTGCGCCGGGGTCGTCGCGCCCCTGGGAGTCGTCATCACCTGGCCTGGGCCGGCACATCAGGTGAGCTCGACTGCGATGGGTGATGGTAAGGCACCTCGGACTTGGGGTTCCCGGCGCTCGCTGGCCGAGGCAGAGAGCCGAGCCTGGTTAGCTCCGCCATCTCCAGCAGCGCACGGATCGCGACGGACACCCACGCCATGAACTGGCAAGATGCTGACCTCAGAACCTGAGGAATTGCTGAAAAGTAAACGAGTTTGCGCCTGGCGTCTTCGGGCGGCCGTGGCGGCTTGCCAGGCGAGTCATTCCAGGGCAGGCGGGCGGCGCCCGGCGTGGCAGGCCGCTGGCCCGCCTCCTGAGCGCGCCGCGTTTGGTACCGTTACTGCTGATGCCTGATCTGCCTATTCCCTACCTGACCGCGACCGAGGTGCGCCGCCGCTACGTCGAGTACTTCGTCCGGCGAGGCCACACGGAGGTGCGCGGCGCCTCGCTGGTGCCGGCTGGCGACCAGACCCTCCTCTTCACCAACTCGGGGATGGTCCAGTTCAAGGACGTTCTGACCGGTCGCGAGAGGCGCAGCTACGTTCGGGCGACGGACTACCAGCGCTGCCTGCGGGTTGCCGGCAAGCACAACGACTTCGAAGAGGTGGGCCGCACGCCACGCCATCACACCTTCTTCGAGATGCTCGGCAACTGGAGTTTCGGCGACTACTTCAAGCGCGAGGCGATCCACTGGGCCTGGGAGCTGCTGACCGACGTCTACCGCATCCCGGGCGAACGGCTGGCGGCCACGGTTTACAGGGACGATGACGACGCCTACCGGATCTGGAGCGATGAAATCGGCCTGCCGCCGGAGCGGATAGCTCGGTGGGGGAACGTGGAGGCCGGCGACGAGGCCAACTTCTGGCGCATGGCCGAGACGGGACCGTGCGGTCGCTGCTCCGAGATCCACTTCGACCGCGGAGCGGAGTTCAGCGAGGGTCCTCACTGCCTACCGGACCACTCCGAACACTGCCCCCGCTGGCTCGAAGTGTGGAACCTGGTCTTCATGGAGTTCGACCAGCGAGCCGATGGCACGCGCGTGCCGCTGCCGATGCTCTCGGTGGACACGGGCATGGGCCTGGAGCGGCTGACCAGCGTCATCCAGCAGGTCCGCACCAACTACGACACGGACCTCTTCACGCCGATCCACGCCGCCATGCGCGAGCTGCTCGGTCACGACCCGGAGGCGTTCGAGGCGGAGCGGTTCAGCTACCAGGTGATCGCCGACCATTCCCGCGCTGTGACCTTCCTGGTAGCCGATGGCGTGGCGCCCTCGAACGAGGGCCGTGGCTACGTGCTGCGCCGCATCATCCGTCGCGCGGTGCGGCACGGACGCCTGCTGGGGCGTCGCGAACCATTCATGGACGTGACCGCGAGCGTCGTAGTCGACGTGATGAAGGACGCCTACCCGCACCTGTCCGAGAAGCGGGAGAAGATCCTGAAGGTCATCCGGCAGGAGGAAGCCCAGTTCGCCCGGACCCTGGAGGCTGGCACCGGCCAGCTGGAGGTTGCGCTGGCGCCGCTGACCGGGGCCGACCGAGCGATCGGCCGGCGGCCCGAATCGCTGCCGCTAGAGGCGCCGGTGCTGCCGGGCGAGGTTGCCTTCCGACTGCACGATACCTACGGCTTCCCGGTCGACCTGACCGTCGACATGGCGGCCGAGTACGGCGTCCGCGTGGATCGCGACGGCTTCGCCCGGGCCATGGCCCAGCAGAAGGAGCGAAGCCGGAAGGGCAGCAGGGCGGACCTGGCCCGCCACGCCGAGCTGGGCGACCTGTACGAGGCGATCCTGCGGCGCGCCGGTGAGACACGTTTCCTGGGCTACGACGGCACCGAGTCGGAAGCCCGGGTTGTCGCGATCCTGCGCGACCGGATGGAGTACCACGAGCTGACCGGGCAGGGCGAGATCGAGGTGGTGCTCGACGCCACTCCCTTCTATGGCGAGGGGGGTGGGCAAGTCGGCGACCGGGGCGAGCTGCTCGAGCCCGGGGGCGGAAGCGCGCTCTTCACGGTCGAAGACACGCAGAAGCCGATCGCCGGGCTTGTAGTCCATCGCGGCAAGCTGCACGGCCGGCTGCGGGTGGGCGAGACCCTCACCGCCCGCGTCGACGCCGAGCGGCGGGCTCGGACGATGCGTAACCACACGGCCACGCATCTGCTGCACCGCGCCCTGCGCAACGTCGTAGGGCCCGAGGCACATCAGGCCGGCTCGCTCGTGGCCCCCGACTACCTTCGTTTCGACTACCCGCTGGATCGGCCGCTGACCGTGCCAGAGAAGCGCGCCATCGAAGACGAGGTCCGGCGGATAGTGCGCGAGAACCGCCCCGTGACGACGAAGGTCCAGTCGATGGCCGAGGCCATCGCTGCCGGCGCGGACGCTTTCTTCGACGAGAAATACGGCGAGAGGGTCCGAACGGTTCGAGTCGAGGGCTACTCGCTGGAGCTCTGCGGCGGCACGCACTGCTCGGCCTCCGGCCAGATAGGCGGCTTCGTGATCACCGCCGACCGGAGCATCGGGGCCGGCACGCGCCGCATCGAAGCCGTGACCGGCGACGTCGCGGATGCCCTTCTGCGCGAGCGCCTCGAGGTGCTGGAACGCGTCGCCGAGAAGGTCGGAGCCACCTCGGTGGACGCCGTTGCGGACCGGGTCGCGGTGTTGCAGGAGGAGCTGCGCGAAACGCGCCGCCGGCTCAAGGCAGGTGGGAGTGGCCTGCCCAGGCCCGCCGATCTCGCGGCCCGAGCCGAGGAAGTGGCCCCCGGCCTTAAGCTCGTCACCTTCTCGGGAGCCTTCGAGTCGACCGAGCAGTGGAAGGGCTTCGTCAAGGAGATTCGCGCCGCCCTGGGTTCGGGTGTGATCGCCGTCGCCTTCGAGGCCGACGCGCCGCAGATTTTCGTCACCGTCAGCTCGGATCTGCTCGGCCGCGGCATCTCTGCGGGCGAGCTGGTCAGGACAGGCATGCAGCCGCTGCAGGGGCGCGGTGGCGGTCGACCCGAGATGGCCCAGGGAATGGGGACGCGCCGGGAAGGCGTGGCCTCTGCGCTGGCCGCGATCGCGGATACACTACGAGCAGTAGGCAGGGAGCGCAGCTAGGGGAGCGGCCGTGGCGTTCTGGCGCAGGATCTGGGGCCGCGAGGAAGAGGCGTCGCTCGCCGCCTGCACGGCACTCGACATCGGGACCGAGTTCGCGAAGGCTCTCGTGTTCGAGATCGACGCGTCCAGGATGGGCACCGTGCGTGGCGTGGGCCGCAAGCGTCAGGGCCTGGCCCACATGCAGTCGGGCACGGTGACGGACATCAACGCCGTGGTCGACAACTGCTCCACGGCCCTCCAGGAAGCCGAGGAGATGGCCGGTTTCCGGCCCACGCAGTGCGTGATCGGGATCGCCGGCGAGCTGGTGAAGGGCTTTACGACGGCCCGGTCCCACGAGCGCAAGCGCGCCGACGTGCCGATAACGGAAGTCGAGCTGCAGAGGATGATCGACGGCGTGCAGCGCGACGCCCTGCGCGAGGCCGAGCGCTCGATAACCTGGGAAACGGGTCTGCCGCAGGTGGACGTGAGGTTGGTACACGCCGCCGTCACCGGCGCCCAGATAGACGGCTATCCCGTTACCAACCCCGTCGGATTCCAGGGCCGCCACGTCAAGGTCAGCATCTTCAACGCGTTCGCGCCGTTGGTCCACCTGGGAGCGTTGCAGAGCGTGGCCGGGCAACTGGACCTGGAGCTTCTCGAGATCGTGGCCGAGCCCTACGCCGTGGCCCGGGTCCTGGCCAGCGAACAGGTCCGGCAGTCGGGTGCGTTGTTCATAGATATCGGCGGAGGCACGACGGACGTGGCCCTCGTGCGCCACGGGGGCATCGAAGGAACTCGCATGTTCGCCCTGGGCGGCCGCGCCTTCACCAAGTCGATCGCAGACAGCCTCGACCTGCCGTTCCCGCGGGCTGAAGAGGTCAAGGTCGACTACTCACGAGGCGTTCCCGTGGAGCATCGGGCCGAGGTAGCCCGAATCGTGGCCGACGACGTGGCCATCTGGTCGGCCGGGGTAGAGCTGGTCCTCGAGGAGCTGGCCGAAGGCGATCTGCTGCCCGGCCGCGTCTACATGTGCGGCGGCGGCTCGCACCTGCCGGAGATCGGGGCGGTGCTGCGCGACGAGAAGTTCTGGCGGCACCTGCCGTTCAGCCGACCGCCCGAGGTCCTGGTCATGTCTCCCGAACAGATCGATCGAATCCATGACGGGACGCACCTGCTGGTCGACCAGGCGGACGTCACGCCGCTCGGCCTGGCCTACCAGGCGATCGAGCTCCAGACCAGCGAGGATCCGCTGGATGTCGCTTTGCGCCGGGTCCTGCGAACGCTGAAGATGTGAGCGCGATGGCCATCTACTACCTCGACGTCGACGACGAGATCACATCGGCGGCGGCGCGCATCCGGGACTCGAGCGACAGCCGCATCGCGCTGGTCGTCCAGGGCGGTTCCCGCGTGGCCACGTCGCGCATCAACTTCAGTTTGCTAGCGCGCGAAGCGCGTCACCGCAACCGGAGGCTGGCGATCATCGCCGCCGATGCCTCGGTGCGATCCCTGGCGCAGACGGCCGACCTGCCCGTCTTCGCGAGCGTCGCCGACTACCAGAAGGCGGAAGGCGCACGCCCGGCCGCCGCGCAGGCCGGCGCGGTCGACTCCACCTCCGCCGTCCTCGACGAGCTGGCCGCTACGGTGGGCAATACCGGCGCCGGGTCGGGCTCGAACGCGACGGGAGTTGCGAGCGGCCACGGACGGGGCGGCCGGACGAGCCTGGACCGAACTGGCCGGCAGACCGCGTGGTTAGGTACCGGCCTGGGCGGTCTGCTCGTCGCGGCGCTCATCGCCGTCGTCGTGGTGGGCGGCCTGGCTGCTTACGTGCTGCTTCCGAGTGCGACGATCGTCCTGACCCTGCGCGAGGATCCGGTCGGGCCGCTGAACCTGACGGTGAAGGTGGATCCGACCGTCAAGGGCGCGAACGACGCCACGGCGACGGTGCCGGGCGTCTCCAAGGCGCTTACGGTGCAAGCCAGCGGCGTGTTCAATGCGACCGGCCAGAACGTGGTGGAGACGGCGGCGACGGGCACGGTCACGTTTTTGAGTGAAGACACTGGCAGGAATTGGGTCATCCCGGCTGGCACCCAGGTCTCGACAGCAGGCGGAGTGGCCTTCCTGACCACGGCCCGGGTGGTCGTGCCTGCAGCCGTTTTCTCACCCCCGACTCGAGGCACCGTGAACGCTCAGGTGACGGCGGTGAAGAAAGGGCTGAGCGGCAACGTCGGCGCGGGCACCATAGTTCAGATGCCCGATTTCTCGGGCAAAGGCCTCCTGTCCGTCACCAACGCTTCTGCCACCTCCGGCGGCACGCACACCGTGACGCTGTTCGTCCAGCAATCCGATATCGATGCCGCGGAAGCTAGCCTGACGAGCCAGCTTGACAGCCTGCTGCTGGCCCGGGCATCCGACCCGAACTCGGTGGTGGCCGGCCAGGAGATCTTCCCCAGCACGGCTCACATGGGCAAGCCGGCCTACGATCCCGATCCCGCGACGCTGCTCAACCAGGCGGTCGAGTCCTTCGGCCTGGCGGCGAGCGGCACCGGCACCGCCACCGTGGCCGACCTCTCGAACGTCCGCAGCCTTGCCCAGCGCAGGATCGAGGGGACGGTCAAGGCGGGCCACACCCTCGTCGCGGGTTCGGTCCAGGTCGTCCTGGGATCGCCGACGAGTCTCGGGTCCGTGGTCTCGATCCCGGTCACGGCATCGGCGCTGGAGGCTGGGGCCGTGGACGTGGGCAAGCTGCGCGACGCGCTGAAGGGCAAGTCGGTCGCGGACGCGAAGGCGTATCTCTCGCAGTACGGGGCAGCTCAGATCTCGTTGTCGCCGTTCTGGACCTCGACCGTGCCCGGTTTCGACTTCCGGATCGACTTGACCGTGATCTCGCCGAGCGCCGAACCGACCTCGGTCCCGAGCGCCGCGCCCGCGGGCACGGAGCGCCCGGCGTCCTCGCCCGGGACCAGCCCGCAGCCGAGCCAGTCGCCTCCGGAGTCGTCCGCGAGCGCCTCCGGATCGCCGTCGGCGATGCCGGAGACGCCGTCGCCGCCGACGGCGGCCCCATCCGAAACGCCGGCCACCGAAGCCAGCGCGACGACTCCGCCGTGAGCGGCATCGGCCGGGGGACCGCGGAGCCCCGACGCGTGCTCGGGATCGATCTGGGCGAGCGGCGGATCGGGGTCGCCCTGGGCGACATCGACAGGCACTCGGCTGCGCCGCTGACGACGTTCAGCCGGGCGCGGACCACGGACGAAGACGCGAGGGTGCTGACGCGCCTCGCGGCCGAGACCCGGGCGGAGGCGCTGGTTGTGGGTCTGCCGCTCAACGCCGACGGGAGCGAGGGCCCGCAGTCGGCTCGGACCCGTGAGTGGGCGGCATCGGTGGCGCGCGCGACGGGATTGCCGGTACGATTTCGAGACGAGCATCTGTCCAGCGTTCGAGCGGAGCGGAGGATCGGCGGCCCTGCGCGGGGAAGGTCGGGTGGGCCACCCAGCGCCGCACAAAGAGATGCGTACCGCGCCCGCGTCGATCGAGAGGCGGCCGCATTGATACTGCAGGACGAGATCGACGCCACTGCCGCCCTGCCCGACGTCACTTCGTCTGACCAGGGCAGACCGGCGGATCGAGGATCCGAATGAGCGTACGAGGCGGGCAGGACCCGCGAAACGGGGGCCGGCGCGGGGTCCGCGGCGGGACGCCGGCGGAGAAGCGGCCGTTCGTGGACACCGGCTGGGATGGCTACGATCCGGCGGCCACAGGAGCCACCCCGGGCTCCGAGCGAAAGCAGGTCGCCGGCTCGGAGAGTCGCCGCAACTACAAGTCCAACCGGGTCAGTGGGGCCGGATCGGTGCTGCGCTTCGGGGCATTCACTCTCGTGCTGGCCAGCCTCGTCCTCGGGTCGCTCTACTTCTTCGCCCGTCCGCCGCTTTTCCACGCCATCGCCGACTGGGGAGCGGAGAACCCGACGGCCCTGAAGCTGCCCTTCGTGGCGGACATCGTGCGCAGCGATCTCGGAACCAGCCTGACGAACCCGGTCGACCCGGCCGACTTCCGATCCATCGTCTTCCAGATCGACGATGGCGAGACGACGGCGGAGATCGCTCAGCAGCTCTTGGAGGCGGGGCTCGTTGCCGATGCCCGCGCGTTCGTGTTCGAAGCGATCGAGAGGAACGCAACGAGCGACTTCATCGCGGGCCGTCACGTCCTGACCAAGGCGATGACCGTGGACCAGATCATCGACGTGCTCACCTCGCCGCCGGTCTCGGCGCCGACCGTCCAGCTCACCTTCCGCGAAGGCCTGCGGATCGAGCAGATGGTCGCCTACATGGAGTACAAGGAGGCCAACCCGGACGATCCCTCGGTCGTCTTGAAGCTCGACGTCGCCCAGTACTACCAGCTGGCGACGAATCCTCCGGCAGACCTCGTGGCCCAGTATCCGTGGCTCAAGCTTCCGGCGGGCGCCTCCCTGGAGGGGTTCCTGTTCCCGGCCACCTACGACGTGGCACCCCATATCACGGCCCTCGAGCTCATCCAGGAGCAACTCGACGCTTTCGCCGCGAACGCTCCTCCGGGGCTGTTGGCGGAGTCGCCCGACAAGATCTACCAGGCCGTCGAGATCGCCTCTCTGGTGGAGCCCGAGGTCAAGCTGGATACAGACAGGCCTCTGGTCGCCGGTGTGTACGTGAACCGGCTCGATAGCAAGAAGTGGCCCACCGGGCTGCTGGAATCGAACCCGACCGGGAGCTACGCCAATGACTCCGTCTGGCTCGAGGCCCACACTTTGGCCTCGTGGGTCAACTACACGTTCTGGCTGCCCGTGGGCGGCAGCACGCCCCTGGCCCAGATCGTCTTTCCCGCCAATGTCGCGCCTTACAACACTTACCGCCACGCCGGTCTGCCTCCAACGCCGATCTGCTCGCCCGGCGCGGCTTCGTTGCAGGCCGCTTTCGCCCACGACACGGCAGACGGCTACTACTACTTCCTGGCCAAGAACGACGGCAGCGGTGGGCTCGTCTTTGCCAAGACGAACGCCGAACAAATTGCCAACGAGAAGAAGTACGGCTACATCCCATAGGGGTGGCCCTGCCCTTCCCGCGGGCGCGTGGCGGCGCGTACCATTAACGCCGTGACCGCGGTCGTGCGGCGTTTGCCGCATCCAGCCGACTTCGCCGGGCCTCCATGCCCGACAGACCTGGGCCGATGGGCCGATGCGGACGCTGCCGCGCGGCCGGCTCGTCTGGATCGGCTGCGGGCCCGATTTGCCGGCGCCGGAATCGACGCCTACTTCGGCAGCCGACCCGAGCACATGCGCTACCTGACGGGCTTCCGCCTGCGCGATGGCGAGGAGCGGGTTGCCGGTCACTCGGGCCGCTTCCTGGTTTCCGGCGACCGGGTGGTCGTCCTGGCCGACTCGAGATACCGGCTCCAGGCACAAACCGAGGCGCCCGGCGCCCGGATCGAGCCTACGACCTACGACCTGGCGGGGAGCTGGGCTGCTCTGGTGGCCGGTCTCGGCGCCAGGCGTGTGGGCGCAGAAGCGGGTGCCGTCAGCTACCAGCTGTGGGAGGAACTGCGCAACGCGGCGCCGGACGTGGAGATGGTGCCGGTGTCCGGCTGGGTGGAGGCGGATCGAGCGATCAAGGAGCCGGCCGAGATTGAGCGCATCCGGGCCGCCTGCACGGTGGCCGACCGAGCCCTGGCTGCGATCGTGCGGCGCATCAAGCCGGGGGTCACGGAGCGTGAGCTGGCACTGGACCTGGAGTGGGAGATGCGCACCTGCGGTGCCGAGGCGCTGGCCTTCGACGTGGCTTGCCTGACCGGGCCCGACTCCGCGCTGCCCCACGGGTCGCCATCCGAGCGTGAGGTCTGCCACGGGCAGGTGCTGCTCTTCGATTTCGGGGCGATGGTGGCGGGCTATCGCAGCGACATGACGCGGACTCTCTTCGTGGGCGATCCCACGGCCCGCGACCTCGCCATCTACGAGATCGTCGCCGCCGCCCAGAGCGCCTCGGTCGAGATGTTGGCGGCGGCGGCGAGAGGCGAGCGTCCGGCCGTCAGCGGGCGCGAAGCCGATGCCGCGGCGCGCGCGGTCGTCGAGGCCGCGGGCCACGGCGATCGCTTCGGGCACGGCACGGGCCACGGCATCGGCTTGGCCACCCACGAGCTGCCCAACCTCAGCCGTGTGGCCCCGGACGATCCGCTCCCGAGCCCTACGGTCTTCAGCGTCGAGCCGGGGATCTACCTGGACGGCGAAACCGGCGTGCGGATCGAGGACCTGGTCTTGTACGACCCGGACGAACGGAGGCTGGAGCGGCTGACTCGCTTCCCGCGCGAAGTGACCGTGGTCGGCGTCTGAGCCGCTGGACCGGCCGGTCCGGCTCTTCCGCTCGGCTACAATCGATGCGCACCGCTTCTACAGACCCAGCCGGGCGCCCGGCTGGCTGACCATTCAAGGAGCGTCCTCGACCATGATTTCCACCAGCGAGCTGCGCAAGGGCGTGGCCATCGAGCTCGATGGCGACCTGTGGCAGATCCTCGACTACCACCACATCAAGATGGGACGGGGTTCGGCTCAGGTCCGCATCAAGCTCCGCAACATCAAGCGCGGACAGACGGTGGAGCGATCCTTCCAGGCGGGCGAGAAGTGGCCCCGCGCCCAGCTGGATCACCGCCAGATTCAGTTCCTGTACCAGGACGGCAGCGACTACCACTTCATGGAGACCGAAAGCTACGAGCAGTTCCACCTCACCGCCGAGCAGCTGGACGACGCGGTTCACTACCTCAAAGACGGCATGCTGCTCGATCGGACCAGCTACGAGGGCGAGACGATCGGCGTGGAGCTGCCCGTCACGGTTGACCTGAGGGTCGTGGAGACGGAGCCGGGCTTCGCCGGAGACACCCAGACGGGAGCCCGAAAGGCCGCGAAGCTCGAGACGGGCCTGGTAGTTCAGGTCCCGATCTTCGTGAACGAGAACGACGTGGTGCGGATCGACACGCGCACCGGCGAGTACCAGACCAGGCTCTGAGAGACCGGCGGCCGGCGATCGTTTCGCCGGGCTCCCGTCAGGAGGACCGGCAGTGAGCCGCAGCGGGCCACCGCAGAACGAGCCGTTGTGGGGTGACCTGCCGGCAGGCGAGCGGCAGAGGTCCCACGACCGCTCGACTCCGCCGGACTGGGCGCTCCCGGCGTGGGATTCGATCGAGGCGGCCGAGGGCCAGCCCGAGGGGACACGCGAGAGCTCCTCGGGGCGGGCCGAAGCCGTCCTGGAGCGCGGCGACGCGAGCCGCTCCGATCCGGGTGGGGCTGAGCCATCGGCAAGCTTCGCCCTGCGCATCCTGCAGGTCAGCGAGATCACCCGGGCCGTGCGTGACGCGGTGCGGGGCGAGCCGGTCTTGCGTGACGTGTGGGTCGAAGGAGAGGTCGGGCGGGTGACCGTGTCTTCGGCCGGACACGCCTATTTCACGCTCAAGGACGAGCGTAGCCAGCTGGCCTGCGTCTTCTTCCGCGACGACCGTCTCGCTTCGCCCTTTGAGCCGCGAACGGGCCTGCGGGTCGTGGCTCACGGTCGGGTCGACGTCTTCGAGACGCAGGGTGTCTACCAGCTGTACGTGGCCGCGATCCAGCCTGCCGGGTTCGGAGACCTGGCGCTGCGGTTCGAGGCGCTCAAGGCGAAGCTGGCCGCCGAGGGTCTCTTCGACAGCGCGCGAAAGCGGCCCCTGCCGGAGCGCCCGGCGGTCATCGGCGTGGTCACGAGCGCCACCGGCGCCGTCTGGCACGATATCTGCCAGGTCATCGCCCGGCGCTGGCCACTGGCCCGGCTGGTGCTGGCGCCGTGCCAGGTCCAGGGCGATGGCGCCGCCGCGAGCGTGGTCGCGGGGCTGGAGCGCCTGGCCCGCTGGGGCGAGACTTGCCGGGCGGAGGGGCGGCCCCAGGATGCGCCGGCGGTCGTGATCCTCGCCCGCGGCGGCGGGTCGCTGGAGGATCTCTGGCCCTTCAACGACGAGGGTGTGGTGCGGGCGGTCGTGGACCATCCGGTGCCGGTAGTGTGCGGCGTTGGACACGAGGTCGACGTGACCCTGGCCGATTTCGCCGCCGACGTCCGCGCGCCCACGCCGTCGGCCGCCGCTGAGCTGGTCGTGCCGGACAGGGCCGAGGTACTCGTCGGACTTCGGGAGCTGTCGCGTCGGGCGGGAGCGTGCGCAGCGCAGGGCCTGACGCGCGCTCGGGCCGACGTCTATGCCGAAGGGCGGGCGCTGGAGCGGCTGCGGCCGTCCGCCCAGCTAGCCCAGGCGCGGGAGCGCGCCGGCTACATGCTCGACAGGGCCACACGTGCGTTGAGTGCAGAGATCGCCCGGCGAGCGGATGCGGAACGGCGACTGGCGTCCAACCTGGCGCCGGCGGTGGCCAGCCGGCTGGCCACGGCACGCGTGGCCCTGGAGCGCAGCTCGGCCGCGCTTGCGGCCCTGGGCCCGCAGGCGACGCTGGACAGGGGCTACGCCATAGTCCGGCGTCGCTCCGACGGGCTGATCGTGCGCGCGCCGGCGCAGGCACCTGCCGGCGAGCTGCTTTCGGTGCGCGTCGCCGAGGGTGAGATCCGGGCCACCGTGGACGGCGACTCGGGTCCGGTTTCAGGAACCCAGGGAGATTGATGGTCGAGATTCTTGCAGCGGCGGCGTTGCTGCTGGCTGGTGGGCTGGTCGTGTTCGTGGTATCCATTCGCGTTGGGATCCTCCTCGGGCAGCGTCTGGACCGCGCCCTGGAGGCACGCGCTGTTGCCGGCGGGTCCGAGCCGAGTGAGGAGGTACGCACAGATGAGTGATCGCTCTGCGGCGGCAGCGGCCGTCGACATCGGCTCCCTGAGCTTCGACGAGGCGCTGGCGGAGCTCCAGAAGACAGTTGCCGAGCTGGAGCAGGGCGGCCTGCCGCTCGAGCGTTCGATCGAGCTGTACGAACGTGGAGTGGCGCTCCACGATCGCTGCGCCGGTCTGCTTGGCGAGGCCGAGCTGCGAGTTCAACGGCTCCTGGAGCGTGCCGCGGGCCAGCTGACCGCAGTCGAGGTGCGCGCCGATGAACAGGCCGACTAGCTGTAGACTGCCGGTCAGAAAGACGAGGCGACTCTCACCTATCCGAGACGGCGCCTCCCCAACAAGGGCGATGAGGGGCTACGCCCGGGAGTGACGACTTGGCGATCCTGCCCACTCTTCAAGGCCCGAGCGATCTGCGGGGCCTGACCGAAGAGGAACTCAACGGCCTCGCCGCCGAGATTCGTGAGTGCATCGTCGCCACGGTCTCGAAGACGGGCGGTCATCTCGGCTCGTCGCTCGGCGTGGTCGAGATGGCAATCGCCCTGCACCGGGTCCTGGAGTCGCCGCGCGACAAGGTGATCTGGGACACGGGCCACCAGGCCTACGCCCACAAGCTTCTGACGGGTCGCTACGCCAGGTTCAGCACCCTTCGTCAGCTCGGCGGTATCGGCGGCTTCCCCAGGCGGGCGGAGTCCGAGCACGACGTCTTCGACGGCGGGCACGCAGGCACCGGGCTCTCGATCGCCCAGGGCCTGGCCACCGCCCGTGACCTGAGGCACTCCATGGAGCGGATCGCGGTGGTCGTCGGGGACGCGGCCCTGATCAGCGGGCTCTCGCTGGAGGCTCTCAACGACATCGGCCACCGCCAGACTCAGCTGCTCATCGTCCTCAACGACAACGCCATGTCGATCAGCCCGACCGTGGGCGCGTTCAGCCAGTACTTCTCGACGCTCAAGCTTTCCAGCGCCTGGAAGCAGAGCAAGACCGCCTACGACCGAATCGTCGAGTCGCTGCCAGTCGTTGGCCAGCCGGCCCTCACCCTCTCGCGCCGCATCCGGCGCATGGTCGTCGGCTTCGCCCAGCCCGGCCAGCTCTTCGAGGATCTGGGCATCACGTACCTGGGCGTCATCCCGGGCCACAACATCGCCGGTCTGGAGCGCATCTTCCGGGCGGCGCTGGAGGTTCCCGGGCCGGTGCTCGTCCATGTCCGGACGCGCAAGGGGCGCGGCTATCGCCCGGCCGAGCGGGACCAGGTCGGCTTCCACGGGGCCGCCTTGCCGCCAATGCCAGAGGTGGTCGACTCACGGCCGGTCGAGATCCACACCGGGGCGGCTCATCAGCCCATGACCGGCCCGGCCATAGCGCGAAAGGAGAGCGCCCTGCCGGCGCCGGGTCTGCCCGACGAAGCGCCGGTGGAGCCTTCCGGCAACGGCAACTCCGTGTCGGGTGGAGCGGACATGGGTACGCCGTCGCAGTCGGCGCGGGAGGCGGCCGCGTCGAACCCGCCGAGCTACACCTACCACTTCTCCAAAGAGCTCATCGAGCTGGCGCGGATCGACCGCCGGATAGTGGCTGTGACCGCCGGGATGCCCACCGGCACGGGTCTTCACGCCTTCCAGGCCGAGTTCCCGGACCGCTTCATCGACGTCGGCATCGCCGAGCAGCACGCCGTCGCGCTGTCCGCGGGCATGGCCCTGGCGGGGGAGCGGCCGGTGGTCGCGATCTACTCCACGTTCCTGCAGCGGGCCTTCGACCAGGAGGTCCACGACATCTGCCAGAACGACGTGCCGGTGGTCATAGCCGTCGATCGGGCTGGGCTGGTGGGCGAGGACGGGACCAGCCACCAGGGCATGTTCACGCTGCCCAGTCAGCGCCAGCTGCCGAACATGATCATCGCCAGCCCCAAGGACGAGCAGGAGCTGCACTCGCTCGTCCGAACCGCGTTCGCCCAGTCGCACCCCTTCTCCCTCCACTACCCGCGCGATCCCGGGTTCGGCGTCCCGCCGAGGGAGCCCGAGGTGCTGCCCATCGGAGTGGGTGAGGTCCTGCGCGACGGTAACCAGATCCTGATCGTCGGCTTTGGTCCGATAGTCGAGCGCGGTCGCCGGGCCGCCGACCTCCTCGAGGCGGAGGGCTGGTCGGTGGGCCTCATCAATGCCCGGTACGCCAAGCCCCTGGATCGCCAGCTGATCCTGGATCAGGCCCGCGGCAAGAAGCTCGTCGTGACACTCGAGGAGAGCGTCGTTACGGGCGGCTTCGGGGACGGCGTGCTGGAGGTGATCGAAGAGGCCCGCGTCGCCGATCCCGCCTATCGGGACCTGATGGTCCGGATCGTCGGCATTCCGGCGGAACGGTTCATCGACCACGGTCCCGTGGAGGCGCTGCGACGGCTCCTCCGGCTCGACGCCGAAGGGATCGCGGAGCAGATCCGCGAGACGCTGACCCGGATGCGCGTCACGCCCGGGCGCGCGGCTCCGGCCGCCGCCGGACACGCGGCTCCCGCCGCCGGGAATGCCCGCTGATCGCGTCGCGGCCGATTTCTCCGGCGGCGGGGCGCACGGCGCTCAATGGCAGCACGAGGTGATCCGCTTGTGACACGATTGGGGGTATGAGCCGCGCCGTCCGTCCAGCTCGACAGCGCCTCGACCAGCTGCTGGTCGAGCGCGGGCTCGTGGACTCGCGGACCCGGGCCCAGGCCCTGATCCTGGCCGGACAGGTTCGCGTCGGGGAGGGCGAGAAGACCCGCACGGACCGCAAGCCCGGCGACCTGGTCGAGAAGACGATCGCCCTTGAGGTCGCGGCTCCGCCGCCCTTCGTGTCCCGAGGCGGCCTGAAGCTGCGCACGGCCCTGGACGTCTTCGGCATCGAGCCGGTCGGGCTTGTCTGCCTGGACGTGGGTTCTTCCACCGGCGGCTTCACGGACCTGCTGCTGCAGAGGGACGCGAGTCGCGTCTACGCCGTGGACGTCGGCCGCGGCCAGCTGGCTGAGACGTTGCGTCACGATCCGCGTGTCGTATCCATGGAGCGGACCAACGCCCGAGCCCTGGGGCCCGGAATCCTGCCTACGGCGGTGGATCTGGCCGTCGTGGATGTCTCCTTCATCTCACTCGATCGTATCCTCGGTCCCGTGGCCACGTGCTTTGGGCCGCTCGGCGGCCTGATCGTGGCCCTGGTCAAGCCCCAGTTCGAGGCGGGCAGGAAACAGGTTCGAGATGGCGTCGTCCGCGACCCGGACGTCCACCGCCAGACCCTCGAAACCGTCGGCCGCCACGCCCTGGGAATCGGCTTGCGCCTGCGCAAGGCAGTCGCTTCGCCCCTGACGGGGCCGGCCGGGAATCGCGAGTTCTTCCTTGAGTTGGAGGTGCCCGCTGGTTACGTGCCGGCGGACCGCGGTCCTGTTGAGCTGCCCGATGACTGGGCGCGCAAGTTTGCGGAGCTGGCCGGAGCATGAAGCTCGAGCGTATCGGTTTTGCCTACAACCCGACGAAAGAGGCGGCCCTGGAGCTGCGCGAGCGGGCGGAGGGCTGGTGCGAGATGCGGGGCATCGCGCATTGGGCCGCCGCCGCCGGCGAGACGGCAGCGTTGGTGCGCGAGCTTCCCGGCACCGGAGCGCTGGTCGTGCTCGGCGGCGACGGCACTTTCCTGCGGGCCGCAAGGGCCGTCGCGGAGGTGGACGTCCCGCTGCTGGGCGTCAACCTCGGCAAAGTCGGTTTCCTTTCCAAGACCGAGACTCACGACCTGGAGGCGGTCCTTGGGCAGCTGGCCGCCGGGCAGTTCACGCTGGAGGCGAGGATGGCCCTCCATGCCGAGATCCACCCGGCAGGGCGGCCGGAGCCGGGCGAAACCTTCTTTGCGCTGAACGACATCGCCGTGGCCCGCGGCGCCCTGGCGCGGGTCTGCCGGATCGAAGTCGAGATCGGTCCGTCGCACCTGGCCACCTTCACCGCCGACGGGCTGGTCGTCTCCAGCCCGACCGGTTCGACGGGATACTCGTTCTCAGCCGGGGGCCCGATCGTCGACCCGACCAGCCGTAACCTGGTGGTGACGCCGATCGCCGGCTACCTCTCGGCGATCCGATCGGTGGTCGTCAGCCCTCGCCACACGGTGCGGGTGCGCATCCTGGACGCCTATGACGTCCTGATGAGCGTCGACGGGCGCGAGGACCGGCGCCTTTCCATCGGCGACGTGGTCGCGGTTTCGGAAATGCCCCGGCCGGTGCGCTTCATCGAGCCGCACGGCGCCCTTCCGTTCTGGGATCTCCTGCGGCAGAAGTCGGAGCTCTTGCCCTCATGACGGGGGCTCTCGGGGCGGACGCGAGCGCCGAGGTGGAACGGCCGCACGCCGCCTCGGAGGGCCCTGGCGACGCCGCCGAATCGGTCGCGGAGTCGGCCGCGGAGATGGCGGCTGGCCGCCCGATGGCCGCCGGGCGCCTGGCCGAGCTGGCCGTCCACGACCTGGCGGTGATAGAGAGGCTCCGCATCTCGTTCGAGCCGGGGCTCAACGTCCTCACGGGCGAGACCGGCGCCGGCAAGTCGCTGCTGATCGACGCTTTGGGCCTCGCGGTGGGCGCCCGCGCTGATACGTCGCTGGTTCGCCATGGGTCGGATTCGGCGCGGGTGGAGGCGCTTTTCGACCGGCTTCCGGAGCCACTCATCTGCGTGCGGGAGGTTTCCGGGGCGGGCCGCTCCACGGCCCGGATAGACGACGAGTCGGTGACGGCGGCCCGGCTGGCGGCGGTCGCCGGCAGGCTGGTCGAGATCCACGGACAACACGATCAGCAACGGCTCCTGGACGAGCGCTGGCAGCGCGAGCTGCTCGACGCCTTCGGCGTCCTCGGTGCGGAGCGGGCGGCGACGGCCGCCGCCGTGGGGGCCTGGCGGGCCAATCAGGCGGCGCTGGCGGAGTTGACGCTCGATCCGCGTGAGCTAGCCAGGCGGCTGGAGCTCCAGCAGCACCAGCTGGCGGAGATCGCCGGGGCCAGGTTGCGGCCGGGCGAAGCGTCCGAGATACGAGGCCGACTCTCGTCGGCTCAGCATGCCGAGTCGATTGCCCGTGGCAGTGCCGAGATCCACGAGCTGCTGGCGGGGGAGGGGAGTGGAGCCCGGGAGACGACGGCTGAGGCGGCCAGGCGGGCGCGCGACCTGGCGAAGCTGGACGAACGATACGAACCCGTCGCCGAGCGACTGCTGGGCCTGGCAGCCGAGCTGGAGGATGCCGCCGCGGAGGCCGCCACACTGGCGGAGAGCGTCGAGCACGATCCGTCGGCCCTGGCTCGGATGGAGGAGCGGCTGTCGCTGATCTACTCGCTGGAGCGCAAGTACGGCGAGGATGAGGCCGCGGTCATCGCCTATGGCGAGCGCGCAGCCGCGGAATCAGAGCGCCTGCGCTCCCTCGAAGCCTCGCGCGAGTCCAGGCAGGCGGAGGCGGCTCGACTGCTGGAGGTGGTCGCGAGCACGGCCGTAGCCCTTTCTGGCGGCCGTCAGGGCGCCGCCCATTTGCTGGCCAAGGCAGTGGAGGGAGCGCTGGCCGGCCTGGGATTCCAGCACACTAGCTTCCAGGTGGTGGTCAGCCGGCGTTCCGCCGGTGCGTCGGAGCCGGCCGTGGAGATCGAGGGCGAGCGGGTCGCCTTCGATGGGTCGGGCATCGACACGGTCGTCTTTCTTATCGCGCCGAACCCGGGCGAGCCGGCGCGCCCGCTGGCGCGAATCGCGTCCGGCGGAGAGCTGTCCAGGGTGGCGCTGGCGATCAAGCAGATCCTTGCCGAAGCGGACAACACTCCCACCCTTGTCTTCGACGAGATCGACTCGGGGATCGGCGGGCGGAGCGCGGAACCGGTGGGGCGCAGCCTGTGGGAGCTGGCTCGATCGCACCAGGTGCTGTGTGTCACTCATCTCGGCCAGATTGCCGCATATGCAGATGCCCAGTTCCGCATCGAGAAGCGCCAGCGAGAGGGGCGCACGGTGACGGAGGTTCACCGCCTGACCGAAGAGGAGCGGGTCGAGGAGGTGGCGGCGATGCTCGCCGGAGCCGAAGGCGGCGCGGGAGCGAGGGCCGGCGCGGAGGAGTTGTTGCAGCGGGCGGATGCCTGGCGGCGCTCAGCCGGGGGCCGCTGAGTTGGACGGCCTCCTGGCGAGCCCGGAGGATCGACTGAGGGCCGCCATCGACGAGTACCTGGCCCACCTGCGAGTGGAGCGCGGCCTCTCAGAAGCAACGCTTCGCGCCTATCGGGCCGATCTGCTCGATTTCTCGGCAAGCCGTGGGGCGGCCGGCGGATGGGATGGCTCGGCGGAGGTAGGGATCCGGTACCTGGCCATGCTCGGTTCGCCGGGCAGGGGTCGCCGGGTGGCGCTTCGCCCAACCACTCTGCGGCGTCGCGCGGCCGCCCTGCGGGGCTTCTACCGTTTCTGCTATCTCGAAGGGAGGGTGGCAACCGATCTGGCCACGCACTTCGACCTGCCCCGTCAGCCGCGCCTGCTGCCCGAGGTGCTGACCGTCGCGGAGGTCGATGGGCTCCTTGCCAGCCGGACGGACGCCACGCCGGTGGGTTTGCGCGACCGGGCCCTGCTCGAGCTGCTGTATGCCTCCGGGTTGCGCATATCCGAGGCCGTGGGCCTCGATCGCGACGACCTGTCGCTGGAGGAGGGTTTGGTCCGGGTCATAGGCAAGGGCGACCGAGAGCGGCAGGTTCCGGTTGGGGAGGTGGCCCTGGGCTGGCTGCGGCGCTACATCGCTGAAGCGCGGCCCGGCTGGCTGGCGCGTGCCTCGGAGCCGCGGGGGCACGGTGGCCCGTTGTTTCTGTCCGAGCGAGGAGCCAGACTTGACCGGCGGCGGGCGTGGGAGATGATCGTGGCTGCGGCTAGGTCGATGGGCCTCCAGGACGGCGTGAGCCCCCACACGCTGCGGCATTCATTCGCCACGCATCTGCTGGAGGGCGGGGCGGACCTGCGCATCGTTCAGGAGCTGCTCGGGCATGCGAACATCAGCACGACACAGCTCTACACGCATCTGACGGGAGAACGGATCAAGGACGTCTACGCCCGTGCCCACCCACGGGCCTGAAGGAGAAGTGGGCCAGGCGGTGGAACGGCCACAAAGGAGACGAGAATGGGTTACGCGGATTCGTTGATGGCGAAAGACGAGCGGATCCTCTACCGGGCAAGGCAGCACTGGCTCGCGCCCGTGTCGGATGCCCGGAACGGCCTGCTCGTGTTCCTGGCGGGCATCGTGATCGCGCTCGTAGAGCTGATGGCCCTGCATATCAATCTGTTCTCCATCGCTGGGCTCGTGCCGGCCGTGATTCTCGTGGTCGGCTTCGTTTGGATGGTGGTCGTCTATCTCACCTGGAAGGCCGAGGAGTACATCATCACCAACCGCCGGGTGCTCAAGACCGAAGGCCTCCTGGACAAGAAGAGCGGCGACAGCTCGCTCGACAAGATCAACGACGCGGTCCTGAAGCAGGGCCTGCTCGCCCGGATGCTCCGCTACGGCGACCTGGAGATCCTGACCGCGAACGACGATGCGATCGACCGCTACGAGATGCTGGCCCACGTGGTCGACTTCAAGAAGGCGATGCTGAACGCGAAGAACGACCTGGAAGATGGCTATCGCGGGTCGGCGAGTCCGGCCAGGACGGCGGCACCTGCGCCGGGCACCGCCTCCGCCAGGCCGTCGAGCTCGGATGACGTGACCGCGACGCTCGCCAGGCTGGCCGACCTGCGCGACAAGGGCGCGATCACGCCTGCGGAGTACGACGCCAAGAAGGCCGAGCTGCTCGGGCGCCTTTAGGCTCCACAGCGTCCACGACGGCAGGCGACGGGCGGCACGGTAGGATACTCTCGCCCGTCCCGCAGCCCAGAGGTCAATCTTGCAATCGATCGACGTAGCCCAGGCGATCATCTGGATCGCGCTGTTCTTCCTGATCTCGGCCCCGGTTCACGAGTGCGCGCATGCCTTCACGGCGCTGCGACTCGGCGACAGCACGGCCAAGCTCTTCGGCCGCGTCTCGCTCGATCCGGTCGTCCACTTCGACCCGGTGGGCGGCAGTCTGCTGATTGTCATGGTGCTGCTGGGCCTCGCCACGGGGAGCGGGGTCGCCTTCGGGTGGGCCAAGCCCACGCCTGTAAACCCGTACAACCTGCGAGGCCGCTACGCCGACGCCCGAGTAGCGGCGGCCGGTCCGCTCTCTAACCTGGCGCTGGCGGCGCTGTTTGCGGTTGGGTTCCGCATCCTGTGGTCGGATGGGATTGGCCCCGACAACACATCCGCGATCAACATGCTGCAGCTGGTGTTCTTCACTGGTGTCTCCCTGAACGTGATCTTGATGCTGTTCAACCTGATCCCGATCGCACCCCTGGACGGCTCCCACGTGCTGATCGATCTTCTCGACCCCGCGACTGCACGCCAGGTCCAGCAATTCATGAGTCAGTACGGCCTCTTCATCCTGATTGCGATCGTGTTGTTCGCCAGCCAGATCATCATCCCGATCTACACGCCCGTGGTCAGCCTGCTCATCGGCGTACCGGTCGGCTAGCGGCGGTGCGTGCGTGGTGGGCGGGGAAGATCGAGCGGACCTGGGCGTACGCCAGAGCTCGCGTCTCGACCGCCGAGCGGGCCGAGCTGGCCGCGTGGCTGAGCCCCGGGCAACTGGCCCTTTTCGACCAGATGCCGGTCGCCGACCGCCGCCACGGCCTGGAGGTGGTCGCGGCGCTAAGGAAGGTTGGCGTGACGGACCCGGACCTGCTCCTCGCGGGGCTCCTCCACGATTGCGGCAAGGGTCCGCAAGTCCGGCTGGTGCATCGCGTCGCCTGGTCGCTCGGGCAAAAATACGGCGAGTGGGTGTGGCGGGCGTCCGGCCATCTGCCAACCTTCCGGTACGGGCTGGACCGACTGCGCGACCACGCCGCCCGCTCGGCTGAGCTGGCCGCCGCCGCTGGTTGCAGCCCGCGCTCGGTGGCGTTGATCCGGCTGCAGGAGAATCCGGCCGATGCAGACGGTGAGCTCCTTCGCACCGCCGATGAGGCCAGCTGATGAGCGAGCTTGAGGTCGTGTCCGACGAGCGAACCAGTCGCGCCGCCGCCGACGCGGCCGCACTCGCGAGCCTCGGAGACGCCCCCAGGGTAGTCTTCGATGCCGGTCGGCCCGAGATCGCCACTCACGTCCGCATGGCCGACTTCGACGGCCCACTGGCGCTCCTGCTGGCCCTGATCGAGGCACGCCAGCTCGACGTCCTGACGGTGCCGCTGGGGGCACTTACGGAAGCCTACCTGGACGCACTGGCGACCCTCGAGGGCGATCGTCTCGGGAACGTCTCCGGTTTCGTGGCGATTGCCGCGCAGCTGATCCTGATCAAGAGCCAGGCCATCTTGCCGCGTCCGCCCAGGATCGCGGCGATTCCGCTCGACGAGGAGCCCGATCCTGAAGCCGAGCTGCGGGCTCGGCTGATCGTATACCGCAGGTACCGAGACGCGGGGGCCGCGCTGGGCGAGCGGCCCGGCCACCAACGCCTCTTCCGCCGCGAAGCCGAGGTGGCCGCCAGCGCCGGCAGGGCCGGAGCGCGGCCTCCGGAGCGGCCGCCGCTGCCGCCTTCGCTCCTGCCGCAGGCCCTGGATCGGCTGGCGCGGATCGTGCCCACAGTTCAGGCCCCAGCGGAGCTCGTGGCTCGTATCGTCACTCTGGCCGAACGCATGGCGGTCATCCAGGCGGCGCTGTCCGAGGCCGATTACGTGGTCCTGCAGGAGCTGCTGGGCGGAGTCCGAGATCGCGTCGTGGTCGCGGTTACGTTCCTGGCAATGCTCGAGCTGGCCAAGCTCCGCCAAATCACCCTGGAACAGGCGGTACCTTGGGGCCCGATAGTGGTCCGCCGCGCGACCGAAACTCGCGAGACCGCCCCGGACGCGGAGACCGACGAGAGTCTGGGTTCGTCCGCATGAGTTCGGAGGAGCTGACGGTTTTGGGCATCGAAGGTCAAACCCTAGGGATGGCGGACGGCGCGACCGAAGACGCCGTTGGCACCGGAAGTCCGGAGGAAGCCGCGCTACCGGCCCAGCCCGGCGAGCTGACCGAGAGCCAGCTGGAGGCGCTCCTCTTCGTCGCCGAGAAGCCGCTCTCGCGCCTCGAGATCGCCACGCTCGCCGGCGTCGATCGCGAAACGGTCGACGCTCGCATCGGCGACCTGGCCGTCAGCCTGGCCGGGCGCGGCGTCAGGCTCATCGAGTCCGACGAGAGAGTGGAGCTCGCCACTGCCCCGGAGGCGGGCGCGCTCATCGCCCGCTACGTCGGGGTGGATGCGCCGCGGCTCTCCTCGCCCTCGCTCGAGACGCTGGCCATCGTGGCCTACCGCCAACCCTGCACACGGGCCACGATCGAACGCATCCGTGGCGTGGACTCCGAGTACACGATCCGAACGCTCCTGCACCGCCGCCTCATCATCGAGCTGGGCCGGTCCGAGGCGCCGGGCCGTCCGATTCTCTACGGCACGGGCTTCGACTTCCTCGAGCGATTCGGCATGACCAGCCTCGAGGATCTCCCGCCGCTCGATGCGCCGATAGCCGAGCGGCTCTTCACGCCCGGGCCCGAGGACGAGGGCGGCGCAAGTGACTCGTGAGCGGCTTCAGAAGGTCATCGCTACGGCGGGTCTCGCTTCCCGACGAGCCGGCGAGGGCCTGATACGGGCCGGGCGGGTCACCGTGGACGGCCGGGCCGCGATCATCGGCGAACAGGTAGATCCCGAGATCCAGCACGTTCTCGTCGACGGCAAGCCTCTGCCTTCAATCGACCGCCAGCGTTCGTATTGGATGCTAAACAAGCCGGCGGGCGTCGTCTCGACGGTTCGGGACCGCCACGCGGAGAGGACGGTGATGGAGCTGCTCCCGCCGAATGCCCGGCGAGAAGCCCGCTTGTACCCGGTCGGGCGACTGGACGAGGAGTCCGAAGGCCTGCTCCTGTTCACCGACGACGGCGCGTGGGCGGACCTGCTGCTACACCCGCGCTACGGCGTCGAACGCGAGTACATGGTCGGGCTGGATCGGTCCGTCACCAAGCAGCAGAAACTGGCGCTGCGCAACGGCATCGAGCTCGAGGAGGGCCTGGCCCGAGTCGACCTGCTCGAAGACGCCACGCGGGGACAGGTTCGGAACCTGCTGGAGCTCCTGTCGCCTCCCCATGTGGATCTGTGCTGGTATCGCGTCGTGCTGGCCCAGGGCTGGAAGCGCCAGATTCGCCGCATGTTCCAGGCTGTGGGCATGCCGGTTCGCCGGCTCGTTCGAGTCCGGGTGGGATCGCTCAGACTGGCGGACCTGCATGCCGGCGAGGCCCGCCCGCTCGTCCACCACGAAGTCGCCCAGCTCGCCTCCTGCGCCCGCAGGGCGACGACCACCCGGCCACCCAAACCTGCCCGGCCCGCCCAGGAGGGCGCCTCCGGGCCCGGCTCCACCGAATAGGTGGGGCCCGGTCACGGTATCCTGCGGGCCGTGACCACACGTACCGCTCCCGCAGTCAGGCCCCGTCTCGTCGTCGCGGTCGATGGCCCCAGCTCCAGCGGTAAGAGCACCGTCGGCGTCGAGGCCGCCCGCCGGCTCGACTACCGCTTCTGCGACACGGGGCTGCTTTATCGCGCCGTTTCGTGGCTGGCCCTCGAGCGTGGCATCGCGCCCGGTCAGACCGCGGCGCTGGTCGCCCTGGTGAACGAGGTGCAGCTGATCGCCGACACGCGCGGCCGGCTTCGCAATGTGGCGGCGGCCGGACGCGACGTCACCGCGGAGGTGTGCGGCCCCGCGGTGGACCGCGTCGTCTCGGACTACTCGAAGGTGCCGGAGCTGCGAGCCGCGCTCGTCCCTCGCCAGCGGGCGCTCGCGGCCGATGGCGGGATCATCGTCGCCGGCCGGGACATCGGGACGGTCATCCTGCCGAATGCCGACGTCAAGATCTATCTGCTCGCTTCGCCGGAGGAGCGGGCGCGCCGCCGGGCCGCCCAGCGCAAGGTCGCCGTTGACCAGACCCAGGCCGACGACATACTGGCAGACTTGCGCCGCCGCGATGCCATCGATTCCGGCAGGGAGACCGCCCCGCTGCGCATCGCCGAGGACGCGGTGGTGCTGAACACGGACGGCATCACCTTCGGCCAGACCGTGGCGGCGGTGGTGCGGACGATTCGCCAGGCCGAGGCAGCCAGGGGTGGGGATCGTGGCCGGTAATCGCCTGCCGTTCTTTCCTCGTTTCTCCGGCGCCGTCCTTCGGGTCACCGCCGCCTGCCTGACTCGCGTGAAGCGGGAAGGCTTCGAGAATCTGCCCGCGTCGGGGCCTGTCCTTGTCATCTGCAACCACGCCTCCAACGCGGACGGAATGTTGCTGATGGCCTACGTCGTCCCGGCGATGAAGCGAAAGATGGGCTGGCTCGGCAAGGAAGAGGCGCTTCGGTGGCCGCTGTTCGGCTGGGCCATGCGCCACAACGGGGTGTTCGGCGTCCGCCGCGGAGCCGGCGACCTGGAATCGTTCAGGCTGGCCAGGCGGGTGCTGGAGGAGGGCCGGGTGCTGACGATCTTCCCGGAAGGAACGCGCTCTCCGACGGGAGCCCTGCAGGAGGCTAAGGAAGGGGCCACGGTGCTGGCCGTTCGCAGCGGCGCGCCGATCCTGCCGATCGCGATCGTCGGCTCGCATCGCTTCTGGCCCAGGGGCAAGTTCCTGCCGCGCCCGGGGCGGCGGATGACGGTCCGAGTGGGGCAGCCGTTCACGCTGACCATGCCGAAAGCGGCCGACCGCCACGAGGCCATGCGCGCCGCGACTACGGAGCTGATGCGTCACGTCGCGGAGCTGCTTCCCGAAGAGCAGCGGGGCGTGTACGCGGGCACGTGCGATACTTAAGCGCGATGGGTAACGTTCGAGAAGTCAGGATCGCCAGGCGCACGGGGTTCTGCTACGGCGTGCGCGAGGCTATCGACAAGGCCAAGGAAGCCGCCGCGGCGGGGAAGGTCACACACACGCTGGGGCAGGTCGTTCACAACGAGGGCGTCATAGCCGCGCTGGCGGCCCAGGGGATCGAGACCGTCGATTCGCTGGACCAGGTCAGCCAGGGAGCCGCGGTCGTCATTCGCGCCCATGGCGTCCGGCCGGACGTGCTGCGCCACGCCGAAGAGCGCGGCCTGGACATCATCGACGGCACGTGCACGTGGGTGATCCAGGAGCAGCGCGAGATAAGCAAGCTCGTCGAAGAGGGCTACGCGATCGTCCTGCTGGGGACGCCCAGGCATCCAGAGGTCGTCGGCCTGCTCGGATTCGCCCCGGACGCGATCGTAGTGGACGAAGAGGAGGACTGGGAGAAGATTCCCCGCCGCAAGAAGATGGCGCTTTTGAGCCAGAGCACCCAGCCGCCCTGGAAGTTCGAGAAGCTCGCCGCTTTTATGGTGGGGCGCTGTCACGAGCTCAAGATCGTCAATACCGTCTGCCCGGTCACGATCCACCGCCAGCAGGACACCATCGAGACTGCCCGCGAGGTCGACCTGATGCTGGTGGTCGGCGGTCGGTCGAGCGCCAACACGAAGGAGTTGACGCGCCTGTGCGGGATCGCCGGTACCCCTGCGATCCAGATCGAATCGGAGCGGGACCTGACC